>CANEZP010000007.1 GCA_947444305.1 Pseudobdellovibrionaceae bacterium
GCATCGGCCTCTTCGATCGGCTCTTCAAAATTGCGGTAAAGGTTGAGTCCGATGGCGAGGAGTTGGCGCACCGAATACTTGCGTGCCGGATCAAGCCCTTGGTTTTCGCAAAACATAACGAACGCGCGCGCCATTTGCGCTTGGTCCATCGGCTCGTAGAAAACCTGCTCAAACTCTTCCTTTTGCAGCGAACGCTCGAGCATGCGTAGGTGTTCGATCCAGTTCGAATTGCGGAAAGGCCCGACCGGGTGAGAAGGACCTTGGGTGCGCGAGGCCGACTTAAAATCTTTCGCATAAAAGAGCAGGTGACGTTTGCCGGTTTTCATCACGACGTTGTAAGGCGGATTAAACTTTTTAATTTCGTCGGCTTCCATCAACGCCGCTTCGAGTGCGGATTGGCATTCGGTCACGTTGAGGTCCCAGACTTGCGCCATCATCTCGAGCTTGCGTTTGTCACGCCCGGCTTTCCCCCGGAAGTAGGAGTTAACCCGGGATTTGAGCGAAGTCGCTTTGCCGACGTAGAGCACGTCGCCGCTTTTCGCGATCATGCGGTATATGCCGGGCGAGTCGGGCAGGGCCAAACGTTTTTCGGAAGGCAGGCGATATTCGTAGCGGCCCTTCGGAGTTTTGGTCTTCTGCGCTAAAAAATCTTTGAGAGCCGGGTAATCCTCGATGCCCTTCTGATTGAGCTCGGTCACGAGCCCGCGCCAAATGTCGAGCGTCGCGCGCACGTGTTCGCCCGAGCGTTTGAGCGCGCCGACCGGGTTACCGAAGAACCCCGCCGTGCCGCGGATATTTTGGCTCGGCAGATTCGGAAAAAGTTTTTTCGTTAGCGCGTGCGAGCAAACGATATCAAAGGGCAGGCTTTCAATTTTTTCGCGCTCGAAGAGATCGTTCAGAAACGGTTTTTCAAACTGCGCGTAATGAATCACGGAGAGTGCCGGTTCGGTCAGTAGCCCCGCCGACTTCCTAAGTGCCGCGAGGACGTCACAGAATGTAGCCCCGTTTTCGAGATCTTTGTCGGTAAGGCCCGTCAATTCACTTACCCGGTAGGGAATGCGCTCACCGGGCGGCAGGCCCAGCAAATAGGATTCAATTTTTGGCTCCGTATCCGCCGCGCTGGCGACGGTCCACGCGATCTCGAGGAGCTGACCCGACGACGGACGCATACCCGTCGTTTGGCAGTCGATCAACAATACGGGTAAATCTTTAAGCTTCGTCATGGCTGTTCCAAAATCCTTCGATGTCGCTCAAAATCTTATTCGACACCAGCGCCGCCGGGTCTTCGGGCAACCAGTCGGCCGGCATGGTGCGCAGGTAGTTTTCGTGTAGGAAACGCCGGTCCATCAGTACGATCAAACCGCGGTCTTCGCTCGAGCGGATCACGCGCCCCGCGCTTTGAATCACCTTCGCCATCGCCGGGTAGGTGTAGGCGTAATCGAAGCCGTTGCCGTATTTGCCCTCGTAGTATTCGCGTAAAAGCTCGCGCTCGAAGTCGAAGGTCGGGAGCGCCGGTCCCACGATGATCGCGCCGATCAGCATCTGGCCCGGATAATCGACGCCCTCGGCGAAAACGCCGCCTTGCACGGCCATGATCAAAGTCGGCTTGTCTTGCGAACGCAATTTCTCGAGGTAATATTCAACTTGGTCGCGGCGCATTTCGCGGCTCTGCTTTAGAATATCGAAATCGGGAAGGTTCAGTCCCTCGGCCACTTTATACAAGAAATCGAAGCTCGGGAAAAAAACGAAGTAGTTACCCTTGCGCAAGCCTACGATGCGCTCGATGGCGCTTTGGATTTTTTTATAATTGCCCGCACGATCTTTTAATCGGGTCGACACTTGCGGAATAATTAAAAGTTTACGATGTGATTTAGGAAACGGCGATTCAAACTCGGCGGTCTTCAGGTCGGGCCCGTCCATGCCTAATATTTTCGTGTAGTAATCAAAAGGCTTAATCGTGGCCGAAAACGCGACGACGTTCGAGAAATTTGCGTAACATTCACGTAACCAAAGCGAAGCATCACAACAGGTGATTTTGAGCGACGGGCCCTCGGGCGTATACGTGCAAAAGAACTCCTCGCTTTTGTTGAGCAAACTTTGCGCGAATTCGGAGATCGCGTGGCAAACCGCGAGCACGGGATCGTTACGCTGCAGTTCGACGCCCGAGTGGATGTAGTTATTCTGGAGTTCTTGGCTGCGTTGAAAAAGTTCGATGAAGTCACGCTCGTCGATTTCAACTTTGCCGGCGCGATTTTCCGTGCCTGGCGCCGCGCTCGAACGGATCCGCAAACGCGCGGCGATCGCCAGCCCTTCCAGCGCATCGCGCAGGTCGGGCGTCAGGTGCGTGGCGCGCTGAACTTCGAGATCAAGCGCGTTCGCCGACAAACGGCCCGAGAAATATTCGTTCGCGCGGGGAGGCAAGTTATGCGCTTCGTCCACGATAAGATTCGGCGGCGTGTTTTTGCCGTGTCCGTTGTACGTAAGCTTGCCCGTAATATTACGCGGTGAAAAAACATAGTTATAATCGCAAATGGCGAGGTCCGCTTTACTTACCACTTCCATTTGCAATTCGAACGGGCAGACCTCGTGCTCTCGCCCGAATTTCAAAAAAGTTTTTTGATTTAAATTTTTCTTCTTTACGAGCTTGTCGGCTAATTTCTTTTCGGAAACTTTGGTGTAATAATCTTTCGCGTATTCACAGTACTCCGGATTGCAAAGAACTTCTTCTTTCAGACACATCTTGCCCTTCGCGTGCAGGGTCAGCGATTTCACTTTCGCGCCGGTCGCCTGCAAGCGCCGGGCAGCATCTTCGGCGACGGAGTGCTGGCTATTTTTGGCGGTTACGTAAATCGCTTTTTGCCCGCGCGTCATCGCTTCGCGCAAAACCGGAAAGGTAACCGCCGCGGTTTTGCCCAAACCGGTCGGCGCTTGCGCCAAGATTAAGCCACCTTTGCTCAAGTTTTCTTCGATGGTGCGCACGAGTTCGGGTTGCCCCGGCCGCGGGTGCTGAAACGGAAAAGTAAACGCCGCCGCCGAAGCTTTGCGGCGTTTTTTTAATTTTTCGAACGTTTCGTCTTCATTGATGAGTTCGGTCAAGCGCCGGTCGATCCAGGCTTCAAACGATTTCAAATCAAATTCTTCGCGCAAGTCTTTGCTCGTTCGATCGCGCGCGCTCACGATGTGCAGCCGCGTTTGCGGCAGCGTTCCCGTTTGTAAAAAATGAAGGTAGGCGTACGTCTGTAATTGTAGACGGTATGGGTGCGCGGGATTGCGGTTCAGCGCATCGAGCAAGGCTTCGGGCTGGTACGCCGTTTTTATTTCTTCGACCAGCGGGGGCGAGCCCGGCAGGAATCCATCCATGCGGCCGCCGACGATGATTCGGTATTTCCCGCGCGCGAAGGTATGGCTGATCCACCTTTCGGCGTTGTAGTACGAATTTTCTTTGAGACGCTCGGCTTGGATCTCCATATGGATCTCGGAGCCGACGTTCGGTAGGGCGCCGTAGCCCGAATACAATTCGATGCTGCCCAGCCGCGGTACGGGCAGGGCAAATTCGGCGACGCCAAGCTGGAGGGTTCGTGATGATCCGGCCAAGCGCGCATACTAGCCTACTTCTCCGGCCTTCGCGCCACGGTTGAAGCACGGAGTCAATTAGGTTGGCGGAGGCGTTTCCGGCCCAAAGTCGGGCCTCCGTTTTGCCGTCTCAGGATGAGACGGGACCCCAAAGCCCTCTTAAAAACATTAGGTATTGTGTAGAATAAAAGGATGCAAAAACACGTTCCGTTTTTCATCCTCGCGGCCTGGTTTTCCTTCTTATTTTCCAGCGCAAGTTTCGCGGCCGAACCGCCGCGTTCATGGCAGGATTTCGCCGGAAGCCAGGGCGTCGATTGCGCGAATCCGGCGGCCGGAACTATGGAACAATTCCGTTGCGATCAAGCTCGCACGGCCTTCTGCGGTCAAAACGGCAACGAGCAGTGCACCCTAGCGCGCCCGAATACTTCGGGCACCACGAAGGCTGATCTGCAACGCGAACTATCGCAGGCGGCCGAACGCTGCAAACAAACGCAAGAGAACGCGCAAAAAAATTGTTCCGGGAAACAAGGCTCAACGGCTTCGCCCGCGGCGGCCGAAACGATGCAGGCCGCTTGCAAACAACTTGATGACGCCACCGCCTCGGCCGAAAAAGTGAACACGGGCGTCGGTGGATTTTGCCAAGGCGTGAAGGGACGTTGCCAATCAACGTGCACCGCCGCGAAAACGGCGCTCACCGAAATGGCGAAGACCTGTACCGATTGCGCGGGCTTCACTCTCGCGAGCCAACCTGAATTCACGGCTCTTGGAAAAGCATCACAGTTTTGCGAAAAATTAGATCCCAAACAAGTTCTGGATCAAGCGCGTACGCAAATGAACGCGGGCAATATCGCCGAACAATGTAAAAAGCTGAGCGGTTCGGCCCCGGGCGACAAACCCGGAGCCGGTGATCAAGCGGGCACCGGCAAAGACGGAAAAGACGGTAAGAAGGACGGCAAAGATCCCGCCACCACCGACGGGAAAAAAGATTCGAAGGGTTCGAAATCAAGTTCGAGCGCGATGAATCCCGCGATGCTGATGGGTCTCGCGCAAATGGCGATGGGCATGATGAACCAACCGCAAACCCCCGCGGCGCAACCGCAAGCGGTGAACCCGGCGCTCGACAAAGTGGATTGCACGGTGAACCCGAACTTGGCCGGTTGCCCCGGTACGGCCGCGGCGACCGATTCTTGGAATAAAACAACCGCGGCGGTCGCCGACGCGGGTACGGCCGCGACGGGCGGTGGCTTCAATCCCGCCGATGATTCGGCGATGGCACCGGCGGCAACGGATGCTTCGGGTGAGCCGAAAGCCGCGGGCACTCCGCCTACGGTCGGCGGCGTTCCGAACGGTGGGGGCGGTATGCCCGGCGGCGGCGGTGGCGGCGCGGCCAGTCTCGGCGGTGGTGCTGGACCGGGCGGCGGCGCGGCCGGTGGTTCGAAGACCGACGTGTTGCACGGCATGAGTTCGGGCGGAGGCGGCATGGGCGCGATGGCCGCGGGCATGAACATGAAAAACGGCGAGAGCGGCGGCGGTTACACTTACGGCCAAGGTTCGAACTACGGCGCCGGCGGCGACGAAGCGGGCCTCGATCTTTCGCAGTTCTTGCCGGGCGGTAAACAAGATCCGACGAGAAAACTCGCGGGCATCGCGGGCGGCGGCCCGGGCAACTTTCAGATCCAAAGCAAAGACGTAAATATCTTCATGCGCATCTCGGAGCGAATCAAAGCCCGCTGTAGCCAGGGCCTCCTGCGCGATTGCATTCCCTAATCTCGCGATTGAATTCCTAATCTTAAATGACGCCTCATAATTCCCGAAGGCGTCGAAATGAACAAATCGACGTCGTGGAGTAATAAGGCCAATCTGAAATCGAATAAGCCCAGCGCAGACGGGCGATTTGTTCATTTCGACGCCTTTCGAAAATGCGCTATTCGGCAAGCTTTGCCGTGCCTACTTTTCGCTCCGAACGAAATGAATTTATTCTGATCGCTTAGCCTTCGCGGTCGCCGGGGCGGGCTCTCTGCATGGCCGTTCCGCTCGGCGGGCAGAGCTTTCGCGAGCGGCGAGCCGAGTCCTAGCCTCGGCATAGGCTTCGCAACGTGACATGTAGCGATCCTGGATTCGGGGTCGTTTCGTCACCGGGAGGGTCGTGTACTCGTTTATATCCGCGCTGATTTTATTCTCAACCGCTAGCGCTTTTGCCGGTGTCACGACGGACAACTTCGTCGTTGAGCCCGGGCAAAGCGTCACCGGGGTTGCGCGCCTTGAGCGGCAGCAAATCAAAGAAGATTTGCATTACCTGAAGGCGGCCGTGGCCGCGGGTTACGCGGGCCCCGAGTTCTCGCGGCGTCTGGGTGCGGTCAGTCTCGAAGAAACATCATCGCTCGGATTTTGCGAGCGCTTAGCCGCGGTTTTCGAAAACGTGCGCGACGCTCACTTGCGGGCGGGTGTGGAATTCCGAGCTTGCGGGCGCAGGCCCGCGCCGGGCCGCGTGGGCGCGAACCTCGCGGGCGCAACAAACCAGTGGCTACAAAAAACTATCGTTCGTAACGGTAAGACGATCGAAGTGCTCGCGATCCCGAAATTTCTGCCGCGATTCGATGCCGGATGGAACGGATTCTTGGACGCGGTTCGAACCTTACGGCAGAGCGCACGGCCCTTCGTCATCGATTTGCGCGGCAACGCGGGCGGTGACGATTCGATGGGTTTCGAGCTCGCGCGGATTCTTATGGGGCTCGAGCCGTTCGTGAACCTGCCTTCTCCGGTGGAGAGCCGCCGGTTTCGCCAAACTCCCGAAGCGTTCGCCTTACAAAGTAACCATTGGGCCCTCAACATCAGTCGTTTACGCGCGGAGGGCGCAGCGGTGCCGCCGTACATGTACCAACGGAGAGACGAAATTTTATCGTGGATGGAGCGGGCGAAGAACGGGCAATTTCCGGAACAGTACGTTGAAAACTTGCCCGAAAGCGCCTTTGATCAATCAAAAATATTTAGCCCGGACCTTTTGGTTTTGGTGGATCGTGCGTGCGCGTCGGCTTGCGAGACGACGTTGCAAGTGCTCGAGAACATTCCCGGCCGGGTACTGGTCGGAGAGAATACCTACGGCGCCGTCGAGTTCGGCGACGTAGGCCGTTTGCTTTTACCCCATTCGCGCATCGTCGTTTCGCTAGCGACGATGAACGTCAAATTTCGTGACGGGCGCAGGGTAGAGAAATCGGGCTACGCGCCCGACCTCACCGTGCCCGAAGGCGCGGACGCGCTGGAAGCCGCTCTCAACCGAATCGTAGAATAATAGTCTTACAAACTGCTCATCGCGCGAATGCGTTGGCAGCGCTCGTCTTCATCCAAGCTCACGCGCAAAGCCTTCGTCACCGTCGGGGACGCCCGGCCCGGTGTCTTTAAGTACTCACGCAAACGCACCGACTCTTCTTGATCACACGACAAAGGCGCGAGGCTCGCGGCCACGCTTTGAACGAAGAGTTCATTCTCAGAATTGCCGTTCTTGTTCAGGTAATCGTAAAAATCTTCTTCGAAACGTTTCGCGAGTTCACGCTGTTCAAGTGGGAACAACACGCGCAGTACCGCGCGGGCTTCGGTGAAGGTCACCAACGGTTTGGGTTGGCGTAGCGCGGACACCCACTTCTCTTTAATTTTTAAATCGGGTTGAACCGCTTCGCTAGCCAAAGCTTGGCGCTGGCCGCGATCGCTCGAGTCGCGAATTTTCATCTCGGTAATGAGCTCGTGGGCCATCGGGTGGTTGTAGCGCGCAAGATTGCGCACTAAACTCCACGCGCGGTCGATGTCGAGCGGGAAACCCTTCGCGATCTCTTTCGCGAGGCGCGGAGTTTTGGCGCCGGCGGCTTGCGCCGGATTCGTGCCGGTCGCCCACTTCACGAGTTGGTCCAGCGCCGCGGGCGTGCGCGCGAGCTGAACGTAATTGTCGAACCATACGCGTTGTTCGTCGCTGCCGGGCTTCGCGGCTTTGAAACGACGAAGGTAATCACCCTCGATGTCGCCGATAAATTGCTCACGCTCCTTCTTCACGCGATCGTCGAGCTGGGGCCAGTAATTTAAAATTCCCGAAGCTTCGCGGCCCGAGATGGTCGATACGATCATCTTCGTTAAGATAGGATCTTCTTCTTTCGGGAAATGAACTTTAACGATGTTGATGTATTCCCGCAGCGGCATGTCGGTGTTGCGGACCATCTCCCACAGATCATCCCAAACCATGGTGCGCAGTAATTTGTCGTCGATGCTGCTCAGGTGGTTGCGCGCGAAGGCTTGCGAAACGGGATCGAGCGCGACCGCGAGGTAGCCGTCGTCTTGGTAGTTCGGATAAACGAATGCGGGGCACGGCCAAGGACCTTTCAGAGTTTCGTTCGGCTTCGTGAGATCAACGCGCACGGTTTGTTCGCCCGTGAGCTTACCGTTTTTCTCGTTAAACAAAGCGAGGGTGACCGTCTGGGGGCGAAATTGCGCACCGGGCGTGGGCGTTACGATCAAATCGATATTTTGCAATTTGCCGGCGTCGCAAGCCCACTTGGCGGTGATTTTATCGGTCCCGCTTTGCTGCAGCCAACGTTTCGCCCAAAGATTTAAATCCCGGTCGGTCTGCGCCTGAAGTGAAGCGATGTATTCTTTTTGTTCGGCATTCTTGAACGCGTAAGTGCGGATGTACGATTGAATCCCTTTTTGGAACGCGGCCGGGGACATGTAGGCGCGCAGCTGCTTGAGGACCGCGGCTCCTTTGCCGTAAGTGATGCCGTCGAAGTTAGCAAACGCGACCTTTACGCTCGGGACCGGCGCTTCGATCGGGTGTGTGGTGACGAGCGAGTCCTCCCAGTAGGCCCAATTTTTATCGTCGGCGAAGAAATCCTGCCAGGCTTCTTTGAATTCGGTGCCTTCGGCCAAGGCGAGGGTCGCCATGAACGTCGCGAAGCTTTCGTTAAGCCACAAATCATTCCACCATTTCATGGTGACGATATCGCCGAACCACATGTGCGCCATTTCGTGGAGGATCACGCTGGCGAGCCCGCGCAATTCATCACGGGTCGGTTCGGAGCGCCATAAGTAACGCTCGTTAAAGGTGACCGCTCCGACATTTTCCATCGCGCCGGCGTTGAATTCAGGCACGACGAGCTGATCGTATTTTTTAAAAGGATACTTCATGCCGAAGTAAGAATTGAAAAACTTGAGACCCTGTTTTGTGTACGTGAACCATTCTTTGGTGCGCAAATGCTTGGCCATGCTGGGGCGAACAAGCAAACGTAGCGGGATATCTTCGAATTTATCGCTGTAGATTTTAAACGGGCCCGCGACGAGCGAATACAAGTAGGTCGAGATCGCCTCGGTCGGTGGGAAGATCCAAACACGGCGGCCCTTCTCGCCCTTGCCGGGTTTACCGAGCGTGGTGGACACGACTTCCCACGCCGCGGGCGCATCGACCGTCAGGCTAAGGATCGCGCGCAGATCCGGTTGGTCAAACGAAGGCATGAAACGATTGTTGTCGAAAGTTTCGAATTGCGAATAAAGGAAAACCTCTTTGGTCTGCGGGTCGACGAATTTATGGAGGCCCTGGCCTTGGCGGGAGTAGTCTTGCTCGTATTCGATTTCAAGTATGTTCGCGCCGACTTTGAGGGCCGAGGGCGGCAAGTTGATCCAATAATTCGATTTCACTTCCGGTCCGAGCGGGGCTTCGTTGAGTTTAATCGCGGTGATTTTACCCTCGTAAAAATCCAGGCGCAGGGGCTGGCCGATATCTTTGAGGTAAAAGCTGATCTCGCTTTTGCCCTTAAAGGTTTTGTCGCCGGGTTCGTCCGTCAGCTTTACGGAGACTTTGTATTGGACGTCGCTAACCCGGGCCTTGCGGGCCTGCGCTTCTTTCCAGGTCAGATCGGAAGAGAGTGGGGCCTTTCCCGCGCTTTGTTTTTTCTCGCCGGTCGATTTACAGGACGTGATGGCGAGCAGGGGCACGATGATGATCGCAAGGGCAAAATTCATATTTCCTCCGGACCAAATGTTCTATCAAATCCCCCGTTGTTCTCAACTCTTACTTGAACTTACAACGCATGGGGAGTAACCAGGAATGACGACCAGAAATTAAGGATACCGCCCAACATGGAAACCGAAAACACCGAGCTAGACTGGTCCGACATCAATACGCTCAAAGAGCATTGGTCCGACCTCGATCTTGAGACCCGCAAAGAAAGGTTCAACGCCCTCCCGCGCATCGACGCCGAGGAGCTCTTTCTTAGTTTCGGTCCCGACGAGCAAATCGAATTGGTCAACGAGTTGCCCTCGGTCGAAAAACGCTCGTGGATCCGTTTGCTCGCGCTCGATGACGCGGCCGATTTTATCCAAAAAATGCCGGCGAACGACCGCCAAGATGTCTTGCTCCTCCTCGACGCCGTTTCCCGGCAAGAAGTTATGGGCCTAATGGCCTACGCCGAAGACGAAGCGGGCGGCGTGATGAATCCGCGCTATTTCCGCCTGCGTCCCGACATGTCGGTCGAAGAGGCTATCCGCTACTTGCGCGCGCAGGCCCGCACCCCGGTCGAAACTATTTATTACGCTTACGTTCTGGACTACGACCAAAAGTTGCTGGGCATCGTTTCGTTCCGTGAGCTGCTGCTCGCGCAGCCCGATAAAAAGGTGCGCGAAATTATGAAGGACGAGCTGGTCACCATCCCCGAGGAGATGGACCGCGAAGAAATCGCTTCGCTCTTCGTCAGTCACCAATACATGGCCTTGCCCGTGGTCGACGATCAGTCCCGCATGAAAGGGATTATCACGTACGACGATATCGTCGACGTCGTCCAAAAAGAAACGACCGAAGATATCCAGAAGATCGGGGGGATGCAGGCCCTCGACGCTCCTTATTTCAAAACGCCGTTCCTTAGCATGGTTAAGAAACGCGCCGGTTGGCTGATGGTCCTGTTCGTCGGCGAAATGTTTACGGCGACGGCGATGGCTTCCTACGAAGAACAAATTCAAAAGGCCGTCGTACTCGCGTTGTTTATTCCCTTGATCATGAGCTCAGGCGGTAATTCGGGCTCGCAAGCCTCAACGCTGATTATCCGTTCGCTCGCCATTCGCGAAATTCGTTTGCGCGATTGGTGGCGGGTTTTGTTTCGCGAGCTGGCTTCGGGGCTAGCGCTCGGGCTTTGTCTCGGCTCGCTCGGTTTTTTACGCGTCATGCTCGGCGGGCAGTTGCAATCGGGCTTATCCGAGCACACGACCTTACTCGCGATCACGGTCGCGGCCAGCGTGGTCGGCGTCGTCATGTGGGGTTCTTTGAGCGGTGCGATGTTGCCGTTCGGTCTACGCAAACTCGGGCTTGATCCGGCCACCGCATCGGCGCCGCTCGTCGCCACCCTCGTCGACGTGACCGGACTCGTAATTTACTTCAGCGTCGCGACGGCACTTCTTAAAGGTGTTCTGCTTTAGACGTGGCCGCCGGTTCGGGCGGCAGTTCGTATACTAAAATATAATCGGCCTGCGCGCCGTACTTGGGGTCGGGGGCAACCGCTTTCGCGAGCGATTCCGCGTTCCATTCCGTCACTTCGGCTTGCACCAAGGTCTTGACCTGCGGCAACCCGTAAACTTTTAGACGTGCCGGTAGGGCGTGTCCGAAATCGACGTGAAATTGGCCGGCGATAATCACGAAGACGCCGGCGGGATCACGCCGCAAAGATGTTTGCCACGCCATCGTGTCATCCCACAAAGACTGCGCCCAGAAGAAATTCTGCAATCGTTCTTCAGGGACGTGACCGTTCATGACTTCTTTGAAACGTTCGAAGTAGGGCGCCGAGCCCGGCTCCCAAACGGGTGGTAACTTCGAGATCTCTTGCTCATCGAGGGAGCCCGGACCCGTGCGCCCGACCTTGCCGCTGATGGTGCGCGGAATGTTCAGCGCCCACGTGCGGCCCCCGTTGGCCGCCGGCAAATTGACTTGATCTCGGTACACGGGCCAAGCGTTGCCGCCCCAACCGATCGCGCGAAGAAATTCGGCCTCGGCTATTGTTCCGGAAGTGTATTGATCGACGAAGCTTTGTCTCGGATAGTCGAAAAATTCCATGCCGAGCGATACGGGATGAGTGGCCGCGATCAGCTCCATCAATTGGACCTGGTTCCGGTGATGAACGATCTCGGACAAGCTGCCGTCGACCGCGTGCTGCTCACCGATGACTAAGACGTCACCGTTTTCGATCGCTTCGTGTTGCCATTCATGAATGGTGAGCCAGCGTTGATCCGCGGTGCTCCAAATTTTTTCGTTTCTCGGTAGCTGCGCTATGGATTCGTTCGCGCCCGCGACCGGAAAACCGGCCCCTAGATAAAGCGCGGCAAATAAAAATAAAGTTTTAATCATTTCCTACCCCCGGCCTCAGGCTTAGCCTAGGATTGCGAGGTATGGCAAATACACGCATCGACTTCACCGGTTTTCACTGGCTTGATATTAGTAATCCGACCCCGGAGTATTTGAACGAGGTCGCGGCCGAATACGGTCTGCATCCGACTTCCGTGCAAGATTGTTTGCAGCCCGAGCATCTGCCCAAATACGAGATGATCGATGAAGTTAGCTTCATCGTCTTACGCGCGTTCGACCGCGAATGCTCGAGCGAATCCGACACCGTGCAGGAGCTTACCCGCAAGGTCGCGATCTTCTACGGTGATGAATTCGTCATCACGATTCACCGCACCGATCAGCCGTTTCTCGACGCCATGGTTCAGCGTTGGCAAAAGCGTAGCGGTAAGGATCCGGCCTACACGCCCGAACACATCCTGGCCGACGCGATCAACGAAGTCGTACGCAGTTACGAACGGCCCATTCTCGATTGCGTCGCGCAGCTCGAAATTTTTGAGCAAGAAATCTTCGGCGCCGGCACGCACCGGAAGTTTCGCATGGCTAAGGGTTATTATCTGAAGCGTAAGGTTTCCGTTTATAAGCGAATCTTACGCAGCACGCTCGAGCCATTGACCAAGGTGATGGCCAGCGCCGAGGCACAGCTCATGCCGCACTTCCAGAACGCGCGCGAACTTATCGATAATTTGTACTTCTACGCCGACGAAACTTCGGAGAGCATCGGCTCGCTACTCAATCTGCACATTTCTTTGCAGTCGCAAAAAACCAACGAAGCTTCGCGCCGCACCAACGAGGTCATGCGAGTCCTTACCATTTTTAGTTGTTTCTTTTTGCCCATCAACTTCATCGCCAGCATTTACGGCATGAATTTCGAGAACATGCCCGAGCTGAAAAACGAACATGGCTATTACATGGCGCTCGGCTTGATGTTCTCGGTCGCCGTGGGAATTTTTATTTGGTTTCGCAGCAAGGGCTGGCTTAAAAAAGGCGTGGCTTGATGGCGGTGCCCGTTCGCCGCGTGCTCGCTTCGGTCGAGTTGGTAACGGCCGCCGCACTCTGGGGTTTCGGTTTCATCGCGACCATTTGGGCGTTCGAAGTTTTCTCGCCCTTTGAAATCACGTTCATGAGATTCGCGATTGCGGGATCGCTTCTTATCTTTTTTGTATTTACGCCGGCCGGTCGCGCTTCGATCACGCAGTATATTCGGATTAGCTTTATACCGGCTTTGTTGCTAACGACCACGCTGATCTTTCAAACGTGGGGACTGCAATACACAACGCCGACCAAAAGTGGTTTCATCACGACGTTGTACGTGGTGTTCGTGCCGATACTGGAATCGCTCGTCTCGCGCCAAAAATTACCTTGGACTCTTTGGGCCTGCGTCGCCTTGGCGCTGGTCGGGACGGGGTTGATCGTCAACGTCGGGATCGACTCGCTCAATATCGGCGATGTCCTTACTTTTATTTGTGCGCTGGCCGCGACCTTCCAAATTTACTGGCTCGGTTTGGTCAGCCCCAACATCGAGAAGCCATTCGTTTTCAATTTGGTGCAGGCCGCTTGGGGTGCGCTCATCTGTTTGCCGGTGCTTTTTTTCGAGCCGCTACCGCAGAAGTTGGCGAACATCGGTGACTGGTCCATGCTCGCGTGGGCGGGTTTGCTCGCGTTAAGTCTCGGGTCGACGGTCATCGCCTTCTTCTTGCAAGTGCGCGCGCAAAAGTTTTTATCCGCGACCGTCAGCAGCCTCATCTTTTTGCTTGAGTCGCCCTTTGCGCTCATCTTTGCGTTGCTGCTGTTAAGCCAAACCTTAAGTTTGAGTGAATCCTTCGGCGCGGTGATCATCTTTGCCTCGGCCGCGGCGGCCAGCGTTTTTGAATCACGACGCAAAAAGATCTAAAAGAGATCGGGTTAAAAAACCTTGCCTCCCGCGCCCGGCGGAATCATCCTTGAGCGCATGACTTTACTGCAATCGTTGATACTCGCCGTGGTCGAAGGTTTAACCGAATATTTGCCGGTCTCATCGACCGGGCACCTTATCCTGACGTCGTGGATGATGGGAATTAATCAGGATCCGTTCGTAAAAGACTTTACCGTGATGGTGCAGTTCGGGGCGATCCTCGCGGTCGTGCTGCTTTACTGGCGCCGCTTTTTACTCAATTTTAAAATCTACCCGCAGGTCGCGGTCGGCGTGCTGCCCGCGATCGCGATCGGGCTCGCCGTAAAGAAATATATAGACGTCGTGCTCGGTAACGTTTGGATCGTGGCGATCGCGCTTTTGGTCGGCGGGGTGCTGTTGATCCTGACCGACGCTTGGGTCGCGCGTAAAAAAACGGCGGGTCTTAAGATCGAAGAGCTGCCGGTGCCCTCGGCCCTCAAGATTGGTTTTTTTCAAACGATGGCGTTTATCCCGGGCGTTTCGCGCTCGGCGGCCAGCATCTGGGGCGGTTTGCATCAGGGACTGAATCTGAAAACGGCCACCGAGTTTTCGTTTTTCCTTGCGGTACCGACGCTCGCCGGAGCTTCGCTCCTCAAATTGCTGAAGGCTTGGCCGGAGCTTACGCGCGAGCACATCGAAGTTTTGTTGTACGGGAATTTAGTATCGTTCGTGGTGGGCGCGCTCGCCATCAAAGGTTTCGTCGGCGTGGTCGAGCGGCACGGGCTAAAATTTTTCGGATACTACCGGGTCGTGCTCGGTCTACTCGTGATCGGCGTTTTGGTCTTCGGCGGCGAAGTTCACGTCTTGTAGGACGGCCTCGCCCGGCTGACCGGCCGGCATCATGTTCGGCGGCACCATATTGTCGATGTGACACTTCGAGGGCTCAACTTTCGGCGGGTGCATTTTGGCGTCGGTGATGATCTGCAACGCCTGGGCTTGGGTCATGCGGCCGTTCTTCAATTCGATGTACAATTCCATTTCCAAATTCTGACGGGTGGCTTTTACGTTCTTGTGCTCGGGCCAAAGATTGCCTTCGTGGTTTGAGCCGCCCATGAACAACGGAACGTAGTGGTCGACGGTGTATTCGCGGCGGCATTTCGCGGGTACCCGGTAGACTTCGTAGATTTCCTTCTTCAGCGCGTAAGACACGTTGCGGACGCAGTAGGGGACTTTTTCGTTATAACGGTAGTCGACAAAATCCGGATCTCTCGGGTTGCAGTAGTCCCCTTGGGTCATCGCGGGATTGGGTTTAACGGGGAAGTTCTCGGCGACGGTCGTAAAACCGGTGAGCATTAGAATCGTGAGTAGAATTCCTTTGATCATGGATCCTCCTGTTACGCGGGTGGGGTATATGAAAATTTTGCAGGGACCGGCTCGGGACTGGCAATAGATCTCGGAGATCCGAACACAAACCAAAAAATCGGGACGGATCGGCGGACCCAATGTGGATAAGTTTTTTGGCGCGGCTTGTCGCGATTCCCAACATGAATGGTTTCCGCGCGCCGATTTTGCGCTAATCTCTTTGTCATAAAGGTTCGATCTTCGGGAGGTTTTCAGTGAGTTTAGGACCAATGGAATTAGTTTTGATCCTTGGTATTGCGTTGTTGTTGTTCGGTCCGTCACGTTTACCGGGTCTAGGTAAATCGATGGGCGATGCCATCCGTGGCTTCAAGAAAGGCATCGACGGCGAGGACGAAAAAGAGGCGGCTCGCCAAGAGCAGCTTCGCGAAAGCGCATCGGAAACCACCGCCCAAAAAGAATCCATCAAAAATAAAACAGAAATTTAGGGAGTTCGCTCATGCTTGATTCATTGCTCGATCCGGCCATCGGTCTGATGTTCGTTTTCCGTTGGTTGCACGTGTTCGCCGGCATCATCTGGATTGGTTTGCTTTATTACTTTAACTTCGTTCAAGGCGCCTTCATGGCCGAGACCGACGCCGGCGCTAAGTCGCAGGTTTTGCAGAAGCTCGCGCCGCGCGCCCTTTGGTGGTTTCGTTACGGCGCACTTTACACATTCTTAACCGGTTTGTTCCTGCTCATGTACCGCGCGCACATCGACGTGAAAAACGGTTCGTCGATCATGGCTAGCTCGTACTGGATTAACATTTTAACGGGCGCGCTCATGGCGACCCTTATGTTTTTGAACGTTTGGGGCATCATCTGGCGTAAACAAAAAGTTATGATCGCTAACGCCGTTGCCACGGCCGCAGGGCAACCCGCAAATCCCGCCGCCGTTCCCGCCGGCGTCGCCGCGACGCTCGCTTCGCGCACCAACGTTTTGTTCTCGGTGCCGATGTTGTTCTTCATGCTTTCGGCCAATCACTTGAATTACCCCGTCGACGAGAGTTCAAACGTCGGTCTCTATTGGGTGATCATCTTGGTTTTGGTCGGCGCGATTGAAGCCAACGGAATCGTCGGCAAAGCCGGACCGATCACCTCGATCAAAGGCGTCATCACCGGCAGCTTCGTGCTCACCGCGGTGATCATCTTGATCAACAACTTTGTTATCTAGTTAGTTAATCTTTATGCGGATTCTCATGCTCGCGCTTATCCTGCTGGGCGCGGCCTGCACCAAAAAAGAAACGAAAGTCGCTTCACCGGTTGAAGAGGGGAAGCGACTCTACGCCGTTCATTGCACGGCCTGCCACGCCGCCGACCCTAAGAAAGACGGGGCGGTGGGGCCTTCAAATTGGGGCAGCAGCCTCGAGCTGCTCGAACGTAAACTTGTCCACGGCGATTACCCTCCGGGGTATACGCCCAAGCGGCCGACCAGGGTGATGGTCCAATTGCCCTTCCTTAAAGATCAGATTCCTAATCTGCATGCGTACTTGAATTCCCCCTGATTTTTCTTAAACTTCTAGGTGGGGGTACACATGTTTCAGTTCGGAATCGAGCGCCTGCTTAATGAAAGTGATCTACAAGAAAAATTGATCGATAAGCGTCTGGCTTTTTTAGGCCATCCCGCGAGCGTCACGCAAGAGTTGAAGCACTCGCTCGATCTGCTCTCCCTCAATCCGAAATTTAAAATCGTCGCGGCCTTCGGCCCCCAACACGGCATGCGCGGCGAAAAACAAGACAACATGATCGAAAGCGACGATTACGTCGATCCCGTATTGGGCATTCCCGTTTACTCACTCTACGGCAAGGTTCGCCGCCCGACGCCCGCGATGATGAAGGGTTGGGATGTCTTGCTCATCGATATGCAAGACGTCGGCTGCCGCATCTACACCTTCCTGACGACCTTGTTTTACATGATGGACGCGGTCGCCGGCACGAGCCAGGAGATCTGGGTTCTTGATCGCCCAAATCCCGCCGGCCGCGAGATCGAAGGGCACACGCTCGACATGAAGTTCGAAAGCTTCGTCGGCGCGGCACCCGTGCCCATGCGCCACGGTTTAACTTTGGGCGAAGCCGCCCTCTGGTACCGCGATCACAAAAAGATGAAGATCAATTTGCACGTCGTCGGCATGAAAGACTACCGCCCGAAAGACGTCCCGAACTACGGCTGGCCGCAAGTGGCCTGGGTCAATCCTTCGCCAAACATCCCGCGCGTTAGCTGCACGCGCGTTTATCCCGGCACGGTGTTGATCGAAGGTTCGAATATTTCCGAAGGCCGCGGGACGACAGTGCCGCTCGAAATTTTCGGTCTGCCCAAGATCGACATGAACGTTGTTTTAAAAGAAATGCAGAGCATGGCGCCCGAATGGCTCGAAGGCTGCGTGATCCGACCGGCGTTTTACGAGCCGACCTTTCACAAGTTCAAAGGTGAACTCGTCTCGGCTTTGCAAGTTCACGTCGACGGGCATTTCTATAATCCGCAAACGTTTAAACCTTATCGCTTGGTGAATTTGTTTTTCAAAGCCGTTCACCGCGTGAAGCCCGACTTCGAAATCTGGCGTCAACCGCCCTACGAGTACGAAGAAAAACACATGCCCATCGACATCTTGTCCGGCCACTCGATGCTTCGCGATTGGGTCGCGCAAGCCAAACCCAACATCAAAGACTGGGACGAATCCCTACGTAAAGACGAATCCGCCTGGGAAGAAGAACGCCGCGAATTCCTACTCTACTAAAAGGCGCCCCCCACTCCCGGACATGGGCCGGGCCCCGGAGCTTCGAACATCACCACAAGAAATTCGCGTGAGGCCGCTCGCCTATTTAGGACACTCAGCATTCCGTGCCGGAATATCCGCACGGTAATTCTATTGTGCGGATATATCCGCACGGAAGGCTGAGGGGGGTTGGGAGAGGGTTTTGGGGTCGCGTCAGGCAAGGCGGAACGAAGCGCCAAGCCGGAATTAAGCAGCAATTCCGGCCGAGGGCCTTAGGCCGCCGGGTCGCCGATGTTTTCAGAGCGCGGGCGGTAGAGGGCAGGATCCATGATTTTCTCTTTGGGCAGTTCGACCCAGAAAGTGGAGCCGACGCCCTCGACCGATGTCAGCTGGAGCTTGCCGCCCATGCCTTCGCTCAGTTTGCGGCTGATCGGCATGCCTAAGCCCGTGCCGTTGTGGTGATCGGCCATTTGGCCCACGGTTTCGAATTCGTTAAAGACTTTATCGAATTGATCGGCGGGGATACCGCGGCCGGTGTCCTCAACGTAAAGGCGGATGTGATCGACTTCGTCGGTGAAGTGAACGCGCACGGTGCCGCCGGGGCGGTTGTACTTGATCGCGTTGTTGATGATGTTCGAGGCGATTTGTTTCAAGCGAAGTTCGTCGTAGTAGGCGAGCAACTCTTGCGGCGGACTTTCGATCTTCAGGGTGACCTTATGGGTCTCGGCCATGCTTTGAAAATTGTGGACGATGTTGCCGACCAGTTTTTCCGGATTATGCTGCTCGAGATAAAAATCCATTTTGCCGGCTTGGATTTTTGCGAAATCAAGAATGTCGTTAACTAATTCCTGTAGATGAATGCCCTGATCGTGAATCATATCGATGAATTCGCGCATCTCTTCGGGCGAATCGTAGAGTCCCATTTTTAAAATCTCGGCGCTGGCGACCATCGCCGAAAGCGGCGTGCGCAGCTCGTGCGTGGTCAGCGCGATGAATTTATTCTTGGCAAGATCGAGTTCCCGCAAGGCCCGGTTCTGTTTTAATAATTCTTCGTAAGTGGCTTTGATCTCGGCTTGCTTAGCGATGATGTCGCGTTGAAGTTTCTTTTGCAAAGTTACGTCTTGCAACATCAGCAGGTGAGCCGCGTGCCCATCGACCTCGAGTTTGCGGACGCCGACGTTGCCGATGAAGGAACTCTCAGTGGTGCGGATGACGATGTCGTGGTAAAGGCCGTCGGCCGCCAAGATGTCTTGCGCGAAACTCTTCAACGGTGGCTTATCGCTCGCGGGAACCATGCCCGATATGGTCGGCGTCGCGGTGCCTAGCATGTTCTTAGCCATCGGGTTAATGAACAAGCAATCGCCGTTCGCCTGATCAAAAACCACGATGCCGAACATCGCGCCTTGCGCCACTTCTTCGTACAAATGGGGGAGGAAACCGGGCTTCACTGCGGACCCCCGAGCACGCGTAAGAAATCCGAAGCCTTGTCTAAATTGCCGCGGATCTCGCTAAGCAACGGCTTCAGATGTTTTTCGGGATCGAGGGTCAAGCGCTCCATCACGTCTTTCGGCGCACCGAGCACACGTTCGTGACCGGACTTGCCGAACTTCATCGCGTGGGTCAAAAGATTTGCTAAGAAAACGATGTCCACGTTGCGGTGAAGATCGGCCGCGATATCTCCGCGTTGATTAAGGTCTTTGCTATGGTGATGCGCGATCGTGGCCTGGATGGTGACCGGCAGCTTCCATTTTTGCGCAAGCGCTTGGCCGATCTCGGTGTGCGAAGGCAAACCCAGCGCGGCTTCCGCTTCGAAGTAAGAAACATTATTCTTTTGCGCGTGCTCGACGATGCCGAGCATGGTTTCGGATTCCAGCGTGTACAACGCGACCTTACCCATATCGTGGACGAGCCCGCACGTGAACAAATCAGCCGGGGTCGGGTGGCTCACGAATTTCGCGATCGTTTCGGCGGTAATGCCGGTTCCGATCGCGTGCTTCCAGAATTCATTCATGTCGAACTTTTGCGGGCCTTTGGTTTCGAGCGCTTTTAAGATCGATGCGCCAAGGACCAGTTGGTTTACGGTGTCGAAGCCGATGTAGCCGATCGCGCGTGCGAGTGAACTTACGCCACCGGGAATCGCGTAGTACGCCGAATTGACCATCTTCAAAACCTTTGAGGTCAGGCCTTGATCGTTGGCCATGATCTTCTCGACGTCGTTGGTCGACGACATCGGATCATTGATCACGCGGCTGAGTTCGTAAACGATCGACGGCAGGGAAGGCAGATCTTCGAGCCGGGCGACGATGGTTTCGGAAGTGATGGCCTTCGCGTTCATTAAGCGGCCGGCGCTTTCGGGAAAACTTTGTTCGGGAAGAGTGCCTTCATCGAAGTTTGCACGCGCGTGAACGAGATGGGTTTTAAAATGTACCCGCTTACGTTCAAAGCCTTAGCGCGTTCGATATAATCTTTCTCGGAAACGGCGGTGATCAAGATCACGGGCAAAGACTTGAGATTTTCCTGCCCGCGGACTTTGCGCAGCAACTCAAGACCGTCCATCCCGGGCATCATGATGTCCGAAATCAAAAGTTTAACGTCGTGTTTGTCTGAAGTTAAGGCCTCAAAAGCTTCGAGGCCGTTTTCGCAAGCGACGACCCGGAAGCCCAGCTTCTCGAGCAGGTGAGTGAGGATCTTGCGGTTCGGTGGTGAATCTTCGGCGAGTACGATCGTTTCCATACGAACATTTCGGAATTTCGCGCGCGCGTATTTAATTTTTGCGGGGCCCGGTGTTTCAATCCGGTACAGGATCTTAGACCTAATTTTACTTGAGGAAATTTTTAAGCGAGGCTTGGCTCTTCTTCACTTTGGCGGTCATGTTTTTTTGATGTTTTTCGAGCGCGCGGGTTAACTTTTGGTCACCGGCGCTGGCTAAGATCCGCACCGCCAGCAGGCCCGCGTTGTGCGAATTGTCGACCGCGACCGTGGCGACGGGCACGCCCTTAGGCATCTGGGCGATCGAAAGTAGGCTGTCGAGTCCGTTAAGTTTATTGATGGCGACCGGGACGCCGATGACCGGCAAGGTGGTCATCGAAGCGACCATGCCGGGTAGGTGGGCCGCGCCGCCCGCACCCGCGATGATGATTTTCAAACCGCGTGTTTGCGCTCCCTTTGCGTAATCCACCATGAGGTCGACGGTTCGGTGCGCCGACACGATTTTGATTTCGAATTTCACACCGAAAGATTTAAGGACTTCGCCCGCTTCCGTCATGACTTTCAAATCACTTTGGCTGCCCATGATAATTCCGACTTGCGTTTTCACAGCTTGAAGTCCTTTCGCCATTGCAGCGCTTTGGTGAGCGCTTTTTTTGGTGAAGCTTCGGTCACGTTGATGTGCCCGAGTTTGCGGCCGGCGCGGTTCTCGCTTTTGCCGTACCAATGGAGTTTACCCTTCGGGGCGCGAGACAACTGCACTTCGCCGTTGCCGTCGCCGAGTAGGTTGACCATCGCGAAAGCTTTCTTAAGCTGTTCAACTTTCGGCAGCGGTAAGCCCAAACCTGCGCGGACATGATATTCAAATTGGCTGCAGGTGAGCGCATCTTGCGAGTAGTGGGCCGAGTTGTGTACGCGCGGCGCGAGTTCATTGACGACCAAACCTTTCGGGGTGTCGAACAGCTCAACCGCTAAGATCCCGACGTAATCGATTTTCTCCATCATCACGCGGACCTTTTTGGTGAGCGCGCCGAGCTTCGTATGCGTGACCGGACCGGTCACCGAGAAACAGCGGGAGTTCACCTGAACGCTTTCGACCAGCGGCAATTGCAAGAAGTCGCCGTTCTTGCCCCTGACGAACGAAACCGCGAGCTCACGCTTAAAATCAACGAAGGCCTCGGCGATGAAGCCGTGCGAAGTTTTTTGCAAAATCATCGGGTCGTGTTCGCCGTTCTTGACGACGAAGGTGCCGTAACCGTCGTAGCCGAAGCGGCGTTGTTTCAGCACGAAACTGTTCTTAAATTTTTCGATGGCGCCGGTGAGATCCGCTTTATTCCCGACCGTAATCCACGGGCTGGTCGCAATGCCGAAGCGATCGAGCATCTGTTTTTGCGTCAATCGGTCCTGGATATTTTCGATCGCCTTGAGGTTCGGGAACACGTAGACCGACTTCGGCAGGCAGTTGGTCAGTTTCGGAATGTCGACAAATTCGCTTTCAAAAGTGAGTGCGCGTAAATCGCCGAGGAACTTGCGCAGATCATTCTCATCCGACAAGGCCCCGAGCCGTGTTTGCCCAACCACTTGCGCCGCCGGATCGTTCGCCTGGGGAGTTAGGACCGCAACGCTGATCCCGAGCGGGAAAGCGTCTAAGGCCAACATGCGTGCGAGTTGTCCCCCGCCTAAGATTCCTAAGTCTATTTTGTTCACGGAGGCACAATATCGTCTTGTGGCATGATCCTCAAAGCTTTAGGTTGGGCGGATGAACGTCACGCCGTCTTTTATGCAGCACGCCAGGCCCATCCTCGGTGGTCAGGTGAATTTTCCGGTAAGCCTCGCGCCGATGGTGGGACTCTCGCACGTGGCGCTGCGTTTGATGGTGATGAAATACTTGCCCGAAGGCGCCGTCACTTTCTGGCCGACGGAGATGCTCTCGTCATGGCGGCTCCAGCGTGAGGTTTTGGGCAACACCGCCGAAACTTACCGCTGCGCGAGCGAAACTCACTTGGTTCCGCAAATTTTAGGCAACGAAGAAGCGCCGATCGCCGAGAGCGTGAAACGTTTGGTGGATTGGGGCGCGGTGGGCGTCGACATCAACATGGGTTGCCCGGTGAACAAAGCGCTTAAGCACAATTACGGCGTGGCGCTGATGGGTGACGCCGGTTACGCGGCCGAAGTGGTGCGTATGACCAAACGCAATTCGAGCGTCCCGGTCTCGGTGAAGCTGCGCGCGGGTTTGCAAAACGACGAAGAGTTTTTGATTCGCTTCGTGAAAGGCTTGGCCGACGCCGGTGCCGACTGGGTCACTCTACATCCGCGCATCGGCGCGATGAAGCGGCGGGGCGCGGCCGACTGGCGGCAGATTCGTTTGGTGCGCGATTCGGTTTCGATTCCCGTCGTCGGTAACGGCGATGTGCAATGCCTCGACGACGTTTTCGCGATGCTCGACATCGGTGGCTGCGACAACGTCATGATCGGCCGTGGCCTCGCGGCGAGACCGTGGCTGTTGTGGCAAGTGGGCGAACGCTTAGGTTTTGCGCCACCGCCCGGCATGACCGGCCGCGCTCCCTCGACTCCCGAAGAAGAAGGCGCCGAGTTCGGTAAATCCTGTGGGCATTTTTTAAGTTTGCTCGAGAAATATTATACGTTCGAAGAAGGCTTCAAACGTTTCAAATTTTATTTGCGCATGGTCTGCGGCTGGCTCGAGTTCGGCCATTTTCTTTTCGCGTCGACGTCGAAAGCCAAAGACTACGCGCAACTGCGTGAGGCCTTAGAAAAGTTTTTCTCAGGCCCGCAATCTATGGTGCTCCGTACTAACTTGCGAGAGTGATTATTTTTTTGCCAAAAACGGCCGGTACTCTAACGAACACGTTAAGTGCGGTCACGGGACAGCTATCGTCAAATATCCTCGGTAATTCTTCCGAAACTTTTGCTTACGACTCAACGTACGGCGAACTTTCGACCTACCGCCATTTATATTCAGGCAATCAGACCTACAAAGAAGTTTACGGCAGAGATCTGTTGGGGCGGATTACATCCCGAGATGTTACAAACGGCAGCGTTTTGACGGAGTATGACTATGTCTATGACACTTCCGGCCGCCTGAGCGAGGTATGGACGGGAGGCGTCCTGACTAGGACTTATAATTATTCGCTTAACAGCAACCGGTCTTCCGTTGTTCAAGGTTCGACGACGACATCAGCAACGTACGACAACCAAGACAGAATTTTAACCTACGGTAACTACTCATTCACTTACAACGCCCGGGGTGAATTAAGCGGTCGCACGCAGAGTGGCAGCGTTGAGGCCTTCACTTACGCTTATAATTCATTGGGCGCGATGGCGGGAATGACTCGTACATACGCTTCCGGTGCTACGACGTTAACGGACTCGTACACTTATAGAAATGATTCTTTTGGCAATCGCATAGACATTCTAAAAGGAAGCACGCTTCAAAAACGTTATATCTATGACGAGAAGCGCCGGCTCATCGCTGAATTGAACAGTTCGGGAAATCTGGTCGCGCGCTTCGTCTACTTGAACAATTCTCATTCGCCGGATTACATGATCAAGAGCAATATCAAATACCGTTTCGTTCATGATCATGTGGGTAGCATCGTCGCCGTTGTTCATTCCACTACCGGCGCGATTGCTTCATCAATATCCTACGATGAATTTGGAAAAATTATTTCCTCGACGGCATTGAATTTCCAGCCTTTCGGTTTCGCCGGAGGTTTGCGAGACGATGCGACGGGCTTCGTGCGGTTTGGTGCTCGGGATTATGATCCGGAGACGGGACATTGGGCCAGCAAAGATCCGATCCTCTTTGGCGCGGGGGATACGAACCTTTACGGTTATGTGATGAACGATCCCATCAACCTGATCGATCCCAGCGGTCTCAAGCCAGGGGACAAATTCAAAACCCCCGACGCCGCCGCTCGTGATGCGATAAATTATATCAATCCGACTTCCAGAAGAGAAAATCGCGAATACAGCGGAAGCATCTTTAAAGATCCGTCGGGAAATTTCTTCGCAACCGATCCGACCGGTGGAGACGAAAATTCCAGCCGAATTCCGATTCAGCCGGGTAATTTTCCAGCGGGTATCTATCACACTCATGGTGGTCCTTCGCCTGGCGCTGAAAATTTCTCAGGTCCGGATATTGATGGCGCAGATTGGATTGGCCGCCCGTCATGGCTTGGTACACCCTCTGGAAACATTCTAAAATACGACCCCAATTCCAAGAAGACATCACGTTGCCCATAAAGACATCACGTTGCCCATAATAGGAGTGCAAATGTCATTGAATTCAATCTTGTGCGTCCTTTCAATGTTTGCCGCCATTTCCCTTAAGGCGATGGCGAGCGGACCAGATTGCTCGGTAAAATTGAACACGCGAGCCGCTAAATTTGTTGATGAGGTAGTAAAAGCCTCAAACGCTAAGACCTTGGAGGCCATCAAGAGTTCGAAAGAAAGTGATCTCATTCAGTTTCATCACGACTATGGATTGTGGATCAGAAACAAGTGGCTTAGAAGTGGCAAATCAAGCCAGCAAATAGTCGAAGCCGTTACCGGTGATAAAAAGTCAGATCTAGATTCGGCGAGTCAGAGAACAATTGAACATGTCTGGTGCCGCATGAAAAAGGATAGTGCCTAAATTGTGCCATAAAAATTCACAAGATCAGGAAAATTTGGACAAAAACCAACTTGGGAACCTTGCACTCACAACAAAATCACTGCAACCGCGCAGTCGTTGTGGATAAGTAAGGATCGGAGAGGACGAGGTATTAAAACTGAAAAAGATCCTAGAAATTTTGGCTTAACCGATTGTCCTGATAGCGGGCTATACCCTGACCACAGTAATGCTTTTAGTTCTGGCCGGAATATGGGTCGCCTATTTGGTTTGGTTAATAGACCTCAATATCGACGGCCCGCGATGGATGGCGCTGACGCTGGACCTTGCAACTTTGGTTGGAATAATTCTCTCAGTAAGTTCCAGCCGAACTCGGGAAGCTGCAAAGAAAGTCTGGAAGCAATTGTCCCGTAACCTCTAGATTAACGGTTGCGGTTTTTACTTCGCAGGATCGCCGTAGAGACGTTCAGTATCAAAGATGCTGGCGTGACCAAGGATCGTGAAGATCGAAGACAACGCGCCCCAATCCCGAGTTAAAATAACCGCAACGACTTAGCGACCCGCCAAGCGGTCGAGTTCGCCCTTCGAATCCAGCGCCGCTAAATCCGAAAAACCACCGATCAATTTGCCGTCGATGAAAATTTGCGGGACCGTGCGCTGGCCGGTTTTGGTGCGCAGCTGCTGGAGTTCGTCGTCTTTGCCGTCAAGGTTCACTTCCTCGAACGCAATGCCTTTACGGCTTAGAAGATCTTTCGCGCGGATACAAAACGGGCAGGCACCCCAGGTGTAAACTTGTACGGACGACATATTTTAAAACCTCCAGTTAAAAGAAAACTAACATAGCGCTTGGGCCGTGTCAGCGACGGTTTGGGCACGTATCGGGACGGCCTGATCGAGTGTCGTGAAGAACTGGTCCACCTCGGCGGCCGATTTCAATATCTTCGCCCGGGTAAACCATTCGAACCCTCGTTCATCATTCACGGACCAGTAACGCAAAAGCTGCTTAAGGCGCGCGACCGCGAATTGGTCGCCGCGCTCGGTGCGGCTCATCGCGAAGAAACGTCGCATGAAGTCTTGGCGATCGAAGTCCTGAACGAACGCCTTTTCCCCACGCAGCTCGGCTTGGATTTCGAGCGCGAGGGTGGGTCGGCGCACGACTCCACGACCAAGTGCGACCTTCGAAACGCCGCAGGCTTCGGTGCAGCGCCGGTAATCTTCGACGGACCAAATCTCGCCGTTGGCCAAGAAGGGGAGCGTGCGGCCTTCGCGCATCGAAGCGATGTATTCCCAGTGCGCGGGCGGCGTGTACATCTCGGCCTTCGTGCGCGCGTGCACGACGATGTGGGCCGCGCCGGCTTGTTCGACCGCGTGGGCGATCTCTTTGTGAAAATCTTTGTGATCAAAACCCAAACGCACCTTCGCGGTCACGGGAATGTGCGCGGGTACCGCGCGCCTGACGGCACTCGTGACTTCAAATAACCGTTCGGGGTTCTTCAGGAGTGAGGCGCCGCCGTCGTGGCGGTTCACGGTTTTGGCCGGGCAACCGAAATTAAGATCGATGCCGGGCGCGCCGAGTTCGGCCGCGAAGCCCGCGTTTTCGGCCACGGGGCCGGCTTGCCCGCCGAGGAGCTGCACGAACACGGGCGTCCCGCTGCGGGTACGGCCGCCGTTTTTCAGCTCGGGACAATATTTATGGTAAACGTGCGCGGGCAAAAGTCTTTCGGTCACGCGCACGAACTCGGTGACCATGCGGTCGAAACCACCGACCTCGCTGAGAAGATCGCGCAGGATCCAATCGAGCACGCCCTCCATCGGCGCGAGTTGAACCGAAGGCGTCATTTGCTCGCGGCTGTTTCTTTGGCCGGTTTTTTCGCGACCATCTTTTTTCCGGACATTTTTTCTCCGGACATCTTTTTAACGACGTCGAATTCTTTTTTCGTTACGGGTTGGATCGAGAGACGCTGGCCTTTTTTGACCACGAGCATGTCCTTCAGCTCGGCTTTGTCTTTCAACTCTTCAAGCGCAACGAGACGTGGAAATTTTTCGAGGAAACCGATGGTCACGCATTGCCAGCGCGGATTTTCTTTGGTGGATTTCGCGTCGAAGTATTCCGACTTTTTGTCGAACTGCTTTGGGTCGGGCTCGGCGGGGCCCGCGACGGTGGCGAGGCCCGCGACCCCGGGTGGTTCCGCGTTCGAATGGTAGAACAACACTTGGTCGCCGGGTTTCATGTCTTGGGTCATGAAGTTACGCGCTTGGTAGTTGCGAATGCCATCCCAGAGCGTAGTTTTTGCCTTCGAGAGATCGTCGATCGAGAAAACTTCGGGTTCGGATTTTATAAGCCAGTAGCGCATCAATACCTCGGTGCTGGATAAGTAACGGAAAGCGCCGCGCAAGTCCAACTTTTGGGTGCCTTCATTCGTGAAAGCCGTTATTTTTAGCGCTAATTTCAAAGGAGCACGCATGAGCGATCAATTGAAGGATCAGTACCGGGTCGAAAAGGACACGATGGGCGAAATCAAAGTCCCGGCCGAGCGCCTGTGGGGCGCACAGACCCAACGCTCCATCGAGAACTTCAAGATCGGCGGCGACAAGTTCCCCCGCGAAATGATCCGCGCGCTGGGCGTGCTCAAGAAAAGTGCCGCGCGCGCGAACCAAAAGTTGGGTCTGCTCAAGGAAGAAAAAGCGAAGTTCATCGTGCAGGCCGCCGACGAAGTCATCAAGGGCCAATGGGACGCCGAGTTTCCGCTCGTGGTATGGCAAACGGGCAGCGGCACGCAAACCAACATGAACGCCAACGAAGTCATCGCTAACCGCGCGATGATCCTAGCCGGCGGCAAAGCGGGCGAGAAAAGCATTCACCCCAACGACGACGTCAACAAAGCGCAATCCTCTAACGACACGTTCCCGACCGCGATGCACATCGCGGTGGCCGAGCGCGCGACCCAGCATCTCATTCCCATGCTTAAAGGATTAAAGGATGCGCTAGAGAAAAAACAAAAAGAATTTGCTTCGATCGTAAAAATCGGGCGCACGCATTTGATGGACGCGACTCCTTTAACATTGGGTCAAGAATTCTCGGGCTACGTTCAGCAACTCGAAAACTCCGTGCAGCGTGTGCAAAGTTCGCTCACGCACGTTCATCAGCTGGCGCTCGGGGGCACGGCCGTCGGGACCGGCTTGAATACGCATCCCCAGTTTGCCGAGACCGCGGCCAAGATCATCGCCGAAGAGACCGGCCTACCGTTCACCAGCGCGCCCAATAAATTTGAGGCGCTCGCGGCCCACGATGCGCTCGTGCAGATGTCGGGCACGCTCAAAACGATCGCGTGTTCGCTCATGAAAATCGCGAATGACTTCCGCATGCTCGGTAGCGGCCCGCGCTGCGGGATCGGCGAGTTGATCTTGCCCGCGAACGAACCCGGCTCATCGATTATGCCCGGCAAAGTGAACCCCACGCAGAGCGAAGCGATGACCATGGTGTGCGCGCAAGTGATCGGCAATGACATGGCCGTGGCGATGGGCGGGGCGACCGGGCACTTCGAACTCAATGTCTTTAAACCTTTGATCGTGCACAACGTGCTGAACTCTATCCGCCTGCTCGGCGACGCTTGCGATTCGTTTCGCGAACATTGCGTCGAGGGGACCGAGGCCAACGTCGAACAAATCAAGAGCCACTTAAACAACAGCCTCATGTTGGTGACCGCGCTTAACGCCACGATCGGCTACGACAACGCCGCTAAGATCGCGAAAGCCGCTTGGAAAAATGGAACCACGCTCAAAGAAGAAGCGCTGAAGTCCGGACTTTTGACCGAACAAAAATTCGACGAGGTCGTTCGTCCCGAAAAGATGACCGGCCCCGACGGTCAAGGGTAGGGCACTTTGCGCATCGGCGTCTTTTGCAGCGCGAGCGAAGCGGTTTCGCCCATGCTGTTCTCCGAAATCGAATTGCTCGGCGAGAACCTCGCCCGTGACGGTCACGTGGTCGTCTACGGCGGCGCCAGCAACGGCTGCATGGGCGCGTTAGCGAGGGGCGTGCTTCGCGCGAAGGGCCGGTTGGTCGGGGTCGTACCGGTCATGGATTTTATGAAAGAGCTGGTGCAGCCGGGTCTGCACGAAATTTTCGAAGTCCCGACGATGTCTTCTCGCAAAGAAATCATGATGCGTGAGAGTGAAGCGTTCATCGTCTATCCGGGCGGGTTAGGTACGCTCGACGAAGCATTTGAAGCATTGGCTCTGAAAAGCCTCGGAAGCCAGCGTAAACCTATCGTATTTTATAATTTCCTCGGTATCTGGACCCCGTTGATCGAAGCGCTCGAGCTCTTGGCGCACGCCAATTTGATCCGCGACCGACTCGACGATCTCGTGCGCGTGATAGACAAACCAGACGATCTACGCGAATATTTTAAGCATGTCTGAGCTATTAAAAAATCCGAGGCTGCAATGGCTCGGCAGTGAATTTTTGCGCCCCTACGTTTACGTTCGCCCCGAAAATCGTATCGCGACGCCCGGTCAGAGTTTTAAAACCGACTGGTTCAAGATGTCGCCCATCTACAAAAATCCACTACGGATGGATGAAGTCGATTTCGCCGATCAAATTTTGCGACTCGAAACTCACGCGTTTGCCGCCAGCAATATGCCGATGCCCCGCTGGGTTTTTTACGATTGCGCGATCATGCCCGGCTTCGTGGCGGGATTTGCGATACACCGTTCAAAAGCCACTCCCGAGATGATTAAAATATTGCAGCCGGCCGATTCGACCGAGTGGCTGCCGGTCTCTTTGTTTATCTGCATTCCCGCGATGGCGCACAAAGAATGGATCGCGCACAATCTCTGCTCGATCAATTCGCTGGTGCCTAAAGAGCAGAGTATCTACGGACTCGGCTTCCTTTCGAAAGCGTTCGCGCTTTGGTACGCCAACGTTGAAACGCTCTGCGGGATCACGCAATGGAAAAGCCCGGCCGTTCGCCTCCATACGCATTACGGCGACTTCGAGGTGCTTACGGCTTACACACCGGTCCATTCGTACGCTCACACGCTGACTTACCGGATGAGCACCAATGTATTAGAGTGGAAACGCTTTTTTACCCACGAGCAGGATCCCGACTTCGAAAAACGTTTCTCGCCCGCGGGTTTCGAAGTGGATCCGCAGGACGAGAACAGTTTAAAGAGCTTTCAGACCAAATTGGAAGCGGGGGGTACGCGGTATTTCTTGAACGCGGCCCAAATCCGAAGCCAACCGCTCGACGCAAGGTTGACTGTCTACGTTCGGAAAGGGTAATCTTAGCGCATGAATCAATTACCCGCAGTCGCCAAGAAGGTCTACTTCAAGTGCAACAAATGTGAGACGGACCGCTACCAAGTCGTTCTCTCCCACACCTCGCTGACCTCGGCCAAACTCGAATGCGAAGTTTGTAAATCGAAAAATACCTTCAAACTTGAAGAGCCCAAACGTCCTCGCGTCGCGGCTCCTAAAAAACCCGGCGCGACTAAGTCCAAAGCCAAAGGCTCGACCCACGTTGCGAAGTGGACTCAGCTCCGCGACAACAACGGCGACAAACCCACTTCGTACAATATGAAAAAGGGTTTTGAAGTCGGTTCGGCGCTCGAACATCCCAAATTCGGTTTGGGTTTCGTGGTCAATGTTTCTGACGCCGCCATTCAGGTGATCTTCGAAGACGAACAACGGCAGCTCGTACATAACCGCCCATAGATAAGGCGTTGATGCGATTCTTAACATTCAATCTGTGGCATGGCTTAAGTCCCTCAAGCCCCGTTTCGATGGAGGCTTTAGAACCTACGGGCCGCCGCAGTTTGCGTGAGCAATTGCAACTCGAGGTGGCCGCCTCCGTCCAGGCCGACGTTCACTTTTTCCAAGAAGCCAATCCCGTTCGCACCCGCTGCGCTTTGCTGAGCGAAGCCGTCGGTTCGGAAGGCGTGTTCCAACGCGACCTCACCGGCATGAAACTCTTCGGCGTCGGCGTGCCTTACAATCTCAATTCCGGTTTGATTACCGCCGTCCGTCGTAAGTGGGCGATGAAGCCGCTGCAGGCCGTTTCACTCTCGCGCCCCGGCACCAATTTCGTGCGCAACTGGGGCAGCTGGCAATTGCGCGAAGAGCGCTTCGCTCTGATGTGCGAAACTATCTTGCCCGGCTGGGGCAAAGTTTTGCTGGTGAACGCGCACATCCACCACGGACTCGAGGCTACCGACACCATCGGTGAAGAGCTTATTTTCTTAGCCGATGAGCTCGAGCTTCCGGCCTCGGCGGTGAGCGAATTAAAAGAACGCCTGGCCAAAGGCAACGCCAAACGTGCGCTCGAGCTCGAAGTTTTATTCCGCACGATCGAAAGTTTGGAAGACCGCTACGAAGCCATCGTCGTGGGTGGCGATTTTAATTCGCGTCCATCGAGCAAAGCCTACGCGAAATTCACGGAACACGGTTTCCGCGATGCTTGGGCCGAGGCCAACCCTCAAGATCCCGGTCTAACTTTTGATTCCGAAACGAACTTAGCCAATCATCTGCTGCAAAAGAAGTTTCCGCTCACTTTAGTCGTCGAAGATCTTTCTTTTTCCACGAAAGTAAAAGAACGTCTGATGACCCTCGCGCGCAAGCACGAGCGTTCGCCCCGGCGTATCGATTATCTGTTCTTCCGTTCGAAGTCGGTGAAGCTCGCGGTAAAATCCGCTTCTTTAATCGGTAAGCCGAATGCCGAAGGGCTTGCGCCCTCCGATCACTACGGCGTGTGCGCCGACATCGAGGCGACCTAATGGTCTGGCAAACGCGCATCCAAGACAAATTGACCGCGGCGTTTTCTCCATCGCACCTTGAGATCACGAACGAAAGCCCCATGCACGGCTTAGCCGCTTCGGCCGAAAAACATTTCCGCGTCGTTATGGTCTCGGCCCGCATGGAAGGTCTGTCGCGCATAGATAGGCATCGTTTGGTAAACGAAACTTTGGCGGCGGAGCTGCGCGATCACGTGCACGCCCTCTCGGTTCAAGCGTTCACCGCTCCCGAGTGGGAGAAAAAGCACGGCGCCACTTTCGCCTCGCCCGAATGTCTCGGCGGCGGCAAGCGGGAAGGTATCCGTTGAGAAAAGCCGTCAAGACCTTCGCGATCGGTGCACTAGGCGGAGTCTTGGGTGTCATGTCTGCGGCGGGCATCGCTAAGGTCACTTCATCTTTAAAAACAATTCGCGTCGAAGACACTTCCCAGCTTTTACAAAACATTGGGCAAGGTCAACTCGTCGTCGGCGGCAAAACCTGGGACGCGCACCTGTACTGCAACGAAGAATCGATCGCCAATCCAAAATTGATCGAATTCTATCAATTGAACGAACAAAGCGAGCTGGTCGTCCTATGCACCGGCGAAGAAAACGTAGTCTCCGTCTTTCCCCCGGACGGTGAACCAAAAGTCCGTCGTGTGAAGCCGAAGAAAACGACGACTCGGATCTCCGATGAAATTTTGCGTAATTCCGTTATCCGTTTGACCCGGCCGGATTAGATTTCCTAGTTCGTAAATTTATCTCCGATTGGCCTCATCCCTTTAACGCAGCGATGATCCCTCCATGCGAGTGGCGCCTCTCCGCCATCCGGGCGGAGAGTATTGAAAAGTGAAATCCAATTTAAATTTCGAAGGCTAATCAGGAAAGTAGCTAACGCCCATTCTCTCTTTTGCTCTCACATTCTCTCTCTTTTCTTTTTCTTCCGCAAGGTCGACCATGCCCAAGAGCTTATCGAAGTTTTTCCACTGGTCGAACTTCCACTTTCCTCCTCATCCTTCTTCACGTCTATCCCATCCTAATCAATTCAAACCTCCCAAATATCCAAGTCTTGCGGCCGCGGACGGCCGCAAGAAGCCACTCTCAAGGATGGAAGATCAGCGCAACACCACGATGAGGCCCTCGAAGTAAAATTCTGTGCGCACAGAAAATCTGAAAAAGATTTCTCAAAACCAAAATAGATTTGACGGATTTTCCGAAGCCTTTGTGCGCGGATGGTGCAGTTAAAAACAGAAACTTGAAAGCAAAATCAAATTATTAATTCGCGTTCAATACAAAGGCGATATGAGTGAATAAACAAAGGTTAAATACAAGAGTAGGTGAGCATCAAACCGCTCTCTCAAAAAGCCGTGTTATGGTCATGCAACTTCGGAGGTTCACCATGAACACAGAGCAAAAAAGAATTCACGCACGAGCGTTAGAGGCGCGGGCCAAGTTTCATAACTTTGAATTGGAGTTTATCTCGATATTGCAAGATGCCGAGCGAACGCGTTTGCCGCGTGCGCTGAATAAGCGAAGCCTGCATGTTTACGCCGTTGATGTTTTAGGTTTCACTCCGCCGGTCGCGTACATGTTCATTGCGGTCGCCCGAAAAGCGCTTGAGATTCCGGAGTTAATTGCATCGGATCTTTCCGTGTTCGTGTTGAGTCGGTTGATGTCGACAATCAATCCGCTAAATGCGGCGGAACTGATTCATCTCGCGCAAACCAAGTCGAGCCGTGAACTGGATATGGAGCTTGGTCGTCGAAATCCTAGATATAAAGCCGAGCGAACTAAAATCCACTCCGAAGAATGCGTTGAGCTCACGGTTAAGGTCTCGGCGAAATTTTTGGACAAATTGAAACGGGTGCAAGCTTTACGTGCGCAGAAAAATTGTGAGGCCGGGATGGGTTTTGCTCTGGAGGTGAGTTTAGACGAATACCTTCGCCGGCATGATCCCGTGCAAAAAGCTGAGCGGGCTCAGAAAAGAAAAGCCGGCGCCCAAGCTTTGGCGGTGGTTGATGCGGTGCTAGGCGACGCCGTCGCGGTGGAGCCGATTGTAGATCCAATCGTTGCCGAAGTGGATGGGAATAGAAAATTCTGTGCGCACAGAAAGTTTAAGCGTGTACCCCTAACGGCGGCGCAAAGGCATGCGGTTTTTGCGCGCGACCAAGGTAAATGTACCTCGTTGGATGCCTCGGGCACGAGATGCAATTCAGACCAATGGATTCAGGTTCACCATATTGTTGAGGTGGCTCGGGGTGGAGGTAATGAGCCCTCGAATCTCACGACGCTTTGTTCGTTTCACCATGATTTGGTTCATCAGCTTGAGTTCAGTTTGGACGGGCAAGTGGCGGGTTGAAGCTGTCTCAAAATGAGACGGTTCCAGGGCGCGCGTGGCATTAGGTTCGCACTCTAGGTCCTTAGCAGGGAGATTTCATGCGTAAAACGATTTTAAACTTCATGGTTGTGCCTTTTGTATTCGGTACCAGCCAAATTTGGGCCGCCAGCTGTTTAGAGGATCTTACCGGCAAAGGTGTTCTCGCGAGGGTAGGTTCATGGCTTGGAAAAGCTAAAGCATTGACCTCGTCGTTCATGCCCCAGCTCGATCAGCCAAAAAAGGAATTGCGCTATGTTTTCTCAGACGTTTACATCTTCAGGACGCCGGTAAGGACCGGGGCGACCTACGCTGAGGGTCCGCAAAGTGACAAGAGTGATCTGCTCTGGACCGCCTATCCATACGCAACTGCCGAAGAAAAGAACGTCAACGGACGTGATTTGATCACGGCACGTTTGTGTGAGTTTTTTGGTTACGTCACCACCCAGCCGCGAATTTCTGAATTAAAGCATCGCGCGGTGCTTGTTCAGAAAGATTTGAGACAATCGCACGGCTTCCTAAAGACGCCCGTTGCCGACTCTTCTAAATATCGTCAACTCCGACTCGTCTCCGCCTTGGTTGGGAAAACGCTTAAGGGCGTCAACACAACAAATCCCGAAGAGTTAGCGGTCGAGACAACCGTCGGCACACTTGGCCTTAAAGTTTTTAAAGTTGAAAATCAGGCTGATAGCTTTGTCGAAGGTGAATTCTCCGCAGCCGGCGGTTTGTCTGGCATTATGGAAATCGTCGACGTAAAATTGTACCCGGTCGATCATCCGTGGCGCCGGCTTAACGTTCAGGACGCGAACGCCTTCTTGAGTCAGCTCGCAAAATTCACCGACGGTGTGATCAATTCGATCGTCGCGGGCGCGCAACTCGATGATCAAAATGTGCAACGCAAGATCGTGCAAGGCCTGAAAGAGCACCGCGATGCTATGAAGCGGGATCTTGGCGCCTTCATCGCGGCGATAGATCCGGGACCTGGGCAAATCATCGGTGAGCTAGAGCCCGTTCAGCAATTGCTCGCCAAAAAGTCCATCGAACTTTCCTGGGCCAAAGAGAACGGTCCCAAAGAGGACTACATCAGACTCTGGCAGCGCGAACATATCGTTATCGCCGAAAAGTATCTCAAAGAATTTGCGGCGGGCCGGATCCTGGACGTTAAGCTCGCCGAGAAGCTTTGGAGCTTCTATCAGATGCGGGCTGACGTTGAACGGAATCCCAAAGAGCTCCAGCAATTCTTGCCCGTGTTGAGCCGCGCCTTCGAAATCGGTGAACCCGCAAAACACTTTGCGAGCGAGATGTTCAACAGCTTCGTTCGTTCCGGTGATCAAAAACTGATCCGGGCGGCGCTGGATATCGTTAGGGAAAAATACTACGGTGGTCACTCCGAATCGATGAAGATTGCCTTACGCGAGCTGTGGCATCCCGTTTACGAAGGTTCGCATATTCCCAGCTTCTTGCCCGTGATTCAGACGATCAAAAGCTTGGGCGAAGGTTACCATGACTTGGCCGAGATATTACTATTCAGCGTGATTGATCGCACGCTCTACAGCTCCCGGTTCGCCGAAACCGCGTTAAGCCGTGGCGGCGGTTTCCATAACGCGCAAGATGTGAGTAAGAGCGTCGAGGGTGGCGCACTCGCCATCGAGGAATTCTTAAGCGTAGGAACAACCCGCTCGTTAACCGCGCGACTTGAGCTAGATAAGTTAGCCAAGCTTTTCCGGGCCATGAAATACGACAGCTTGGGCCGTCGCGGTTTTGGCCAAGGCGTAACTCCGCACGAGGCTTTCGGCTTGAACGGAACTACCCGCAGCGAAAAGTTTGATCCGTACAAATTGATCAACGATTACATCGCCGGCAGAACGCAAACTCTGCAAATCGATTTCATTAAATAACGTGCGCAGAAAATTCTGTGCGCACGGAATTTTTGCGCCTAGCGAAACGATTCTGAAGATTGTTGCGGTGAAGAAGTGGTGCCGGATTGACAAGCCGGCGGCATGGCCTTCGATAGCGGATAGCACGAGGTCCAAGAGCTATTCTGTTCCCGGTTGCCGGTGACGTTCGCAAGTTGGTCGGTTGTTGTTATGAATTGAGACTTACACGTGCGGCTCACCGGGCTAGCGCAAATCAATTGTTCAATCTTATCTACCGGAAGCTGTTTCCCCCCGTTGGCCGTCAAGAATAGGCCCTGAAGATCATCGAAGGTCTTTGGTTGGTTTGATCCGAGCGGCACGCACTCCCTTTTAGCTACTTCGCCGGATAGTCGCGTGATATTTGCGCTATCATCACTGATCTGGTCACGGCCCGCCGAATTGAGCATCGAAGAGTTCGGCCCAAGATCTAAACCGCCCGAGAAGCAAGAATCATTTAATCCAAAAACCTTTTTGCCCGCGAAAGCTTTCCGTAAGTCCGAACTTCTCACGACGTATTTCTCAAGCCCTTCGCAGCCTGGGCTCCACGACTTAGCTTTGCGGGCATTCGCTTTGTCATTTTCCAAACGGATATCGCCGCGGCACTTTGCGAGCAGGGACGGCGGCATCGCGGGCAAGGGAATCGCCCATTCGCCGTCCGCGAGCAAAATACCGTGCCCTGAATAATTGAAATTAACGTATTTAGCGCTTCCGATATTTTTTGTGAGGATGGCTAGCAGCTCTTTTTTTTCCATCATCGTTTGGAACGGCGTTTGCTCATTCATCTCGAAGCTACGTGCGCTCCATATTTGCGAAAGCTGTTTTTGCGTCCGTGCGTCTTCCGCGACGTTGTTGAGATCCACGAACCCGCGGTTCACTCGGCCTTGATTAAACGCTAAGTTAAGGCTCACCGTTTCTTGGCGTTGTTGAGGTTTGCATGCAGGTTGGGCCGCTACGGATTCCAACCCGCAGATAACGACGAGGGATAAGCTCATAGTTAAGTTACGAATGGCAGAATTCATTTTAGCGTATCGGGGGGCGGAGTTGATTCGATGGCTTTATTGCCGTTCGCTGTAGGCATTCCGGAGTTACCGAACCTCCAAAGACCTTCGTTTGGCCAGGTCAACTCAATCTCCGCACTGTACTCGAACGGCGAGGGTTTTTTTCTTTTCGCGGCCCATTTCTCAAACTGCGTTTTGAATTTTTGTGCTTCTGGATTCGACATGCCCCGATTTTTTGAGTCGGCGTATTCTCCCGTTTTGCAGGCAGGAGTTAACGGTGGAATGTTTTTTATATTCGGCGGAAGGGGCTGGGCATTAATTTTGACCTGAACCCACGGCGCGCTATTCTCCGAAATCGTAACTTTACAAGTTTCCTTCAAAGAATTCCAACCGTCCTCGGTAAGGGGTGTTGCTAACCCCGCTTCGGCGGTGGGAAGGAGTAAATCCACAATCCAATATCTTGAAAAGGCCATGTTTGGCGCACAGATCGCCTTGTGCAGTATTTCTTTTTCTTTCTCCGAAAGCGGTTCATTAAGAACCAGGCCAACCCCGCCGGACTGAATCATACGATCGTTTGATGACGAGCCCGTGCTTCGAAGGTCAATACAGTTTTTATTTTTTAGAAGTCGAAGACCCTTCGCCAGATTTTCCGCGGCTTTGACCGGCGTGTTTTCTAGATTGAAAGTATAGAGATAGATCTTCGGTTCGGCCATGCTCCGTGCGGGAGCGAACAATGTAAACGTGAGTAGGAGAGTCCCAACCGAGAGGTTCGCTATCCAAGATTTCATCCTGTGTCCTAACCGCGATAAGTTTGCTTGAGCGTAACGCTGAATTAATATTATCGCGGATAGCGTAGATGATCGAGCCGGAGGTCGGTCAGTCTCCTTTGCTAGGCCAAGGTCTAATGCATTGTTTCGGGCCTCAGCCCAGCTTCTCCCACAAGAAGAAGTAAACGGTGAGCACCGGGGCAAACTGCCAGCTCACAAGATTTGCGAACAACGAAGTCAGGAAAGGGCGACGCAGGCCCATGCGGCGGTAAATAAGCGCTTCGGTGACGACGGCAAAGGTCTCCGCCATCAAGATATTGGTGAGGTAACCGAACGGCAGGCGCATCACACCAAAGAACACGATCGGGTGCGTGAACAGATTGACCGCGCTGACCCGCAAAGCGGTTTGGCCCATCGGGCGCCAGCGTGGCCACAAAAATAAAATCGGGATCACTTCGAGCAAGTTGGATTGCAAATAAATTTGTAGGTAGTGCCAGTACCAGCGGTCTTGCGGAGCCGCGAAACTTAACGGCGCCGGTGTCTGCGAGTAGACTTTGTGAAGATAGGCGTTCGCGCCGAACAGAAGATTTTGGATCAAGCCGTAAGGCGTGAGCATCAAAGCGACGGGCCAGTTCATAGCAGCGGCCGAATCCGCACGAAAGCCGGAAAACTGAGCTACGGAAAGAACGAAGGCCGCCCAGATCAGGCAGCCTCCGACAAGTAACGTTTTGAATTTCAGCGGGCTGAATTTCATTCGCCTAATTATTGACTAAGAACTTGAAGGCTGCAGAAATAATCGTTGCGCATTTCGCCGGTCGTGGGGCGGCGGTACGAGCGTTCGCACAAAAACTCAACTTGGTAAGCGTCACTATTGAACGTCAAAGTGGGCGGTAATTTGGTCGCCAGTAAATTCAAGTTCTCCCCGTAGACGTTAAACACGGTTCCGCTATTGCCGCCGGGCACGATGCCCAAAGCGCGACGTTCGGGCGAACCGTTGAAGCGCGTGAAGTCTTTCGCTTCACCGACGGCTTTGTTGCCGTCTTCATCATCCACGCCGCTCTCCGCACGGGTTTGCAGCGAGAACGTGCACATCCAGTCGGTGCGAGTTTCGCCGTTCGACGGGCGTTCGTATTGTTTTTGGCAGTAGATGGAAGCCGCCCACTGACCCGACACCAAGTGAACGCTGCGGCCACCCATGACGTCGGTAACGGGCAAAACTTGCGCGAGCTTGCGCGTGTCTTCGCCGTAAACTTTAACTTCGGTCGTCGATACCCCGGCTGCGGGCGCGATGCCGAGCACGTCCACCGTTACGATGCCGCCGTCATTGGCGTGAGCTTGGAGACCGGTCACGAGCGCGAGAAGGCTGAGCCACTTCAACATACAATTTCCTCCGGGTGCGCCGAATCCAGAAGCGGATCACGGCTGAGCCACAACGTAGTCATGGCCGCGCGGCGCAAGCACGAGGTATTCGCCGATAACGAAAAAATTCTCAGGTGGAGAGTTCTTGAAGCTGGCTCTTCAACCGTTCAAGCAACTTCGAACGGCGCGCGACCTCTTCGTCGGCAAGTTTGGTGTCTTGGGTGAGTTCGACGCTGAGTTCTTCAAGCTGACCTTTCAGCTTCCGACACAGTTCACGAACGCCCGCATGTCTTTGTACCTTCGGTTTCACGGTTAAAGCATAGGTACATCGGGAGTCTTTTGACAAGGTCTAAAGCTTTCGTTACAGCTTGGGGGATCTAAGAATCTCAGAGGAGAACCCACGCCATGGCTAATGAAATCATCTACACCATGAAGGGTGTCGGCAAAGTGTATCCGCCGAACCGCTTCGTTTTGAAGAACATCTATCTCTCGTATTTCTACGGTGCGAAGATCGGCGTTTTGGGTCTGAACGGCTCGGGAAAATCGAGTTTGCTTAAGATCATGGCAGGGGTCGATCAGGATTTCGTCGGCGAAGCTTTCCCCGCGCGCGCGTTCAAGGTCGGCTACCTCGAGCAGGATCCGAAGTTGGACGATGCATTAAGCGCAAAAGAAAACGTAATGATGGGCCTCGGCGAGCTCAACGATCTGCTCAAAGAGTTCCAAACTATCAGCGATAAATTCTCGGATCCCGATATGGATCCCGACGAAATGGAAAAGCTGATCGAGAAGCAGGGCGCCGTCCAAGAAAAGATCGAAGCCAAAGACGGGTGGTCGATTGACCAAAAAGTCGAAACCGCGATGGAAGCTTTGCGTTGTCCCCCGGGCGATTCACCGGTCACGAACCTCTCCGGTGGTGAGAAGCGCCGGATCGCGCTTTGCCGTTTACTTTTGAGTGAACCCGACATTTTGCTGCTCGACGAACCGACCAACCATTTGGATGCAGAAAGTGTCGGTTGGCTCGAAAACTATCTCCACAAATTTCCCGGTACCGTCATCGCGGTAACTCACGATCGCTACTTTTTGGATAACGTGGCGGGTTGGATTCTTGAGCTCGATCGCGGCGAAGGGATTCCGTGGAAGGGCAATTACAGTTCGTGGCTCGAACAAAAAGACAAACGCCAAGAACAGGAAGAGAAACAAGAAAACCGCCGTAAAACTTCGATGCAGCGCGAGTTGGAATGGGTGCGCATGAGCCCCCGCGCCCGCCAAGCCAAATCGAAGTCGCGTATTTCCGCTTACGAAAACTTGTTGAAAGAGCCCGCGCCCGAGAAGCTAGCCGAGATGCAAATCTACATTCCGCCCGGGCCGCGCCTCGGCGAAATCGTGATCGAAGCGCAAGACGTGTCGAAGGCCTACGGCGACAAATTGCTTTTCGAAAACCTAAACTTTTCGATCCCGCGCGGCTCGATCGTCGGCATCATCGGCCCGAACGGCGCCGGCAAATCGACTTTGTTCCGCTTGATCACCGGTCAGGAAAAACCCGACAGCGGTTCGTTCAAGGTGGGTGAGACGGTGAAGCTCGGTTACCTCGACCAAGCCCGCGCCGGCATCGACGAGAACAAGCTGGTCTGGCAAGAAATCTCGGATGGCCAAGATGTCGTTCGTCTCGGCAACCGCGAATACAACGCCCGCCAATACGCTTCGTGGTTCGCCTTCACCGGCGATTCCCAGCAAAAGCAGGTCAACATGCTCTCGGGTGGTGAACGCAACCGCCTGTACATGGCCAAGATGCTTAAAAACGGCGGCAACGTCCTTCTGCTGGATGAACCGACCAACGATTTGGACGTGAACACCATGCGCGCTTTGGAAGAGGCGATGCTGGAGTTCGGTGGTTGCGTGGTGTGTATCTCACACGATCGCTGGTTCTTGGATCGTATCTGTACGCACATCATGGCGTTCGAAGGGGATTCAAAGGTCGAGTTTTTCAACGGCAATTACACCGAGTACGAGGCCGATCTTAAGCGGCGTCTCGGCGTTGAGACTTTGGTTCCGAAGCGGATCCATTACCGCTCGCTGTCGCACTAGATTTGATATTGCGGGTCGAACTAAGCGGCCGACTTCATCGGCGTCGATTGCGCCCGCAAGCTCGCGTTCAATTCTTCATATATAGACTGAAGAGCCAGGAAGTCCTCCTGGCTTTTTTGTTTTCCGGCCACGGCTAGGGCGGTGTCGGGGTGGAGCTGCTTCGCCAGGCGGCGGTAAGCCTTCTTCAAAAGCGATACGGAAATGACGGTGGCGACTTCGTTCGCGCCGAGTTTAACGAGCGAGTTTACGAGGCGTTGATCGGTTGAGTTCAGTTCGCTGATGGTCCACGAAGGCTCTTTGACGACGGGGGCGGCTGCGGGGGCAGCGGTGATGGTCGGAGCCGGCGCGGGGGTCGCGGCAACTTTTGCCTTCGGGGGAGTTGCGTAGCGCGCCGACGGCTTAGCGAAGGTGGCGGAGGTATTTTCCCAATGAAAAGTCGGCATTTCAGGAATGGGCTCGGGGGTGTAAGCGGCAGCGGTTTCCGTCTTCGGTGCCGGGTCATTCTCCTCGAGGAGGCCGGCCAAAATTTCGCGGAAGCTCTGCTTTTCCATATGATTTCGTATCGGAATGAATCAGATTTTCGATGAGCGAGCCCGACCATAGCTAGACGAACAGTCGGGCGGATCACCCCAATTTCAGCTTCACTTCTAGAGGGGAAAACGCGTTTCACCGAGTGAGACTTCGCGGTTCTCGAGGGGAAAAGCGAGCGATCGGGCGGTTTTTCAAAGATTCCCCGAGGGGAAAACGCAGTTTCTCGAATGAAAAAAACGATTCCCTCTGCATTTTTCTTTGGACATGCAGAATCTAGTCAGTATCATCACGGTGTAGGCAAACAATAACAACCAAGGGGAAACACCATGGCAACGAAGAAAAAAGCGACTAAAAAAGCCGCTGCAAAAACGGCCACCAAAAAAACCGCTACTAAAAAAGTAGCTACGAAAAAAGCTGCGCCCACCACTAAGAAGGCCGCAACTTCCACGAAGAAAGCTGCAACGACCACGAAAAAAGCAGCTACGACTAAAAAAGCCGGCGGCGCTAAGCGCACTCCGAACGCTGCTTTCATGAAGCCGCTCACTCCCAGCGACGCTCTTGCCGCAGTCATCGGCGCTTCGCCGTTGCCCCGCACGCAAGTCGTTAAAAAATTGTGGGCGTACATCAAGAAGAACAATCTTCAAGATGCTAAAAACCGCCGCAACATCAACGCGGACGACAAACTGAAGCCCGTCTTCGGCAAAGGCACCGTTTCGATGTTCGAAATGACCAAACTCGTTTCGAAACACCTCAAGTAAAAAACCAAGAAAGCACACGCTTTCGAAAGTTTGAACAAAGCCCTCGGTAACCCCGGGGGCTTTTTTTGGTCTCTGCCCCGGCGAAGTGCCCCCAAGTAGAGGCCCTAACGATTCCGCAAAGCCCGTCCATCCCTGCGAAGCCTCTTCGAACCGGCATCCAGCCGGTCCGACCTAAAAAATGAAGAAGGTTTTCCCCTCTCAAAAAAGGAAAAAACCTTTACAGCCCTTGAAGGACAAAACGTATTTGAATTCTTCGATCTCGACGGACCCACCAAAAGAAAAACCTCCCAAACATTCAATTTCCGACGCCGCGGACGGCGTCGGAACGCCACTGCCAGGACGCTAGATCCCTGCACCACACAAATGGGGCCTTCAAAGCACAGACTACGCACCGCCAAAAGACAAAAAACCGTTGTTTTATAAGGAGCGATGGTCTAGAAACACCGCATGTCGAACCGCAAACGCCAACAAGAATTCAAGGGAGAGGGACTCCAAAGACCGAAAGACTCATTCGGCGGTGCGGACCTCAAAGGAAACCCGAAGAAGGCTCGCCCGTTGGACTCTAAGCTGCCGATTCACCTCACATTAAGGGCCACGAAGAGCGTCCTAAGAACCCCAAAGCATTTCGGCATCGTCGAACGCATCATTAGCGAAGTCGCGAAGAAGCATGGCGTGAAGATTTATAAGCGCGCGAACGTGGGCAATCACCTCCACATGGCGATTAAGCTTCCGCGGGTTAAGCGGTGGGCGGCGTTCATACGGGAGCTTACGGGGCGTCTGGGCTTAGCTTTGAAAGGCGTCATGGGTGGGGAAAGGCTCTGGGCTTACCGGCCGCACACGCGCATCGTGCGGGGGTGGAAGAAGGCGTTCGGGATCGTTAAGGAATATATTGAATTGAATCAGCGGGAGGCCGAGGGATTTATCTCGCGCAAAGATATCAAGACGCTAAAGGACCTCCGCCTAATCTTCGACGGGTAGGTCAATCGAGTTTGTAGGGAGTACAGACTTGTCTAACGAAAAATGCGCGCCAACTTTCAAAAATCTCGCACGAATTCCATTCTCCAGAGGGAGATCCCGCACTTACGCGGCGGGTACAGCGTTTGCTATAGGGACCAGCACGAGTCAGGGTCCCAAGTAAATATCTGGAGTAGCGATGAGAATGTTCTCGAGTGGCACGCAAGGGTTGGGTTGGTTCTTAGCCGGAATGCTGTTGCTCTCATCGCAGGCTTGGGGCCTTGATCTCGATGTTGTCATCGCGCAAAACGAAAGCAGCTCGGCGCAAATTTTAGGCACCTTAGGTCGCGATAAACAAGTCAACGCAACGACCTCAAAGTCGACCGCTAAGATGGTTCACGTGAAACTCCTGAAGAAGAATAAAAAAGCAAAAGCCCGCAAGCACCGTAAAAGCCGCGCCTAAGTTGCCGAGCGCAAACGATTCTGCTAGTCATGGGTTATGAATCCCTTAAAGCCTGACGAAATCCCGAAAATGCGTGCCGCAGGTAAGCTTGCCGCGCGAACTCTCGAACATGCCGGTAAGTGGGCCCGCGCGGGGGTCACCACTAACGAAATCAATCAGATCGTGCATGATTTTACGCTTTCGGCCGGCGCGATCCCGGCGCCGCTGGGCTACCACGGTTTTCCGAAGTCGGTTTGTACCTCGGTCAATTCTTTGATCTGCCACGGGGTCCCCGACGACACGCCGCTAAAAGACGGGGACATTATTAATATCGACGTCACCTGTATCTTGGATGGCTATTTCGGCGATACTTCGCGCACTTTCTTTGTGGGCAATGTCTCCGACAAAGCGCGCGACCTGACCGACGTTGCCGAAAAAGCGATGTGGAAAGGGATCGAAGAAATTCGGCCCTTCGCCACGACGGGCGACATCGGCTTTGCCATAAACAAGTTCGTCACCAAGCGCGGCTACCACGTCGTTAGGGAAATTGGCGGGCACGGTATCGGCACGACCTTCCACGGCGACCCGTGGATTCCGTCCTTCGGTAAGAAGGGGCGGGGGCCAAAGCTTACGCCGTGGTCTTGCATTACGGTCGAGCCGATGGTCAATGAGACCGACGCCGCCATCGACGAGTTTGATATTCCCGGCAGCGAGATTAAGTATTATCACACCATGGACCGCACGCTTTCGGCCCAATTCGAGCACACCGTGTTGATCACCAATGCGGGCTTCGAGATCATGACCCAGGTTTAGACATTTCGCGTCTGTCGGAGGTACGTCTTTTATGCCGTACCGCGAGCAGCGTAGTTGCCATCGTTCGGGAGCGCCGATATGCTGCCTCCACACAATCACGAGGTAAACATATGCGCGAGGTTTCTAAGATGAAGGCCACTAAGAATAACGGCGTCAAAGCCATGAAAGCCAATCCCAAAGCGAGCAAAGACTCGAAACCGGGCGACAACAAGTCGAAGAAACCGGCCGTCGCATTAGCCGCGGCCACCAAGGTCAACGGCAAGATCGCCGGCACCGCCGACGTCGATTACAAAGTCTGCAAAGCCGCGATGAATGATCCCGCAGCCTTCGCCGAAATGGCGCGCTGGGGCCGTGAAGAAATCAAAATTGCCGAAACCGAAATGCCCGGCCTGATGGCTTTGCGCAAAGAATTTGGCAAATCGAAACCGCTTAAGAACGTAAGAATCGCGGGCTGCTTGCACATGACGATTCAAACCGCGGTCTTGATCGAAACTCTCGTTGAGCTCGGCGCAAAAATCCGCTGGTCTTCATGCAATATCTTTTCGACTCAAGATCACGCGGCCGTAGCTATGGCCGCGGCCGGCATCCCGGTCTTCGCTTGGAAAGGTGAGACCGAAGCCGAAGCCGCTTGGTGCATCGAACAAACGATCACCGGCTGGGGCGACGGCGGTTTCGACATGATCCTCGACGACGGTGGTGATTTGACGAACATGATGCACGAGCCGCGCTTCGCGAAGCACATGAAACAAATCGTCGGCATCTCGGAAGAGACGACCACGGGCGTTCACAATCTTCATAAATTGCACGAAGCCGGTAAACTGCGTTGCCCGGCCATCAACATTAACGATTCGGTCACCAAAACTAAGTTCGATAACTTGTACGGCTGCCGCGAATCGCTGGCCGACGGTATCAAGCGCGCGACCGACGTTATGCTCGCGGGCAAAAAAGTCGTCGTCGCCGGTTACGGGGACGTGGGCAAAGGTTGCGCGACTTCGATGAAGTCGTACGGCGCACGCGTTCTGATCACCGAAATCGATCCCATCTGCGCGCTGCAAGCCGCGATGGAAGGTTTTGAGGTCGTTACGATGGAAGAAGCCGTTGAAGAAGGCGACATCTTCGTCACCGCGACGGGCTGCCTCGACATCATCACCGAAAAGCATTTCAAAAAAATGAAAACCGGTTCGATCGTTTGCAACATCGGTCACTTCGATATCGAGATCGACATGGCTTGGTTAAACAAAAACACGCAACAACGTGAAGTTAAACCGCAAGTCGATATCCATACGTTCAAAGACGGCCGCGAGATCATCGTTTTGGCCAAAGGCCGTTTGGTGAACTTAGGTTGCGGAACGGGTCACCCCTCGTTCGTTATGTCGACTAGCTTCACGAACCAAGTGCTCGCGCAGATGGAACTTTGGGGCAACCGCTCGAAGTACAAAGAGATCGGCGTTTACTTGCTTCCGAAAGAGCTCGACGAAAAAGTCGCTTCGCTTCACTTGGAAAAATTGGGCGTTCGTTTGACCAAGCTTTCCGACAAACAGTCGAAGTACTTGGGCGTCGAACAAGCCGGTCCGTTCAAGCCTGAACACTACCGTTACTAGACCTTAAGCAGGGCAAGGGCGCGACATTGCGCCTTTCGCCGTTGACACCTTTTCATTAAGTTTTCAGTATAGTACCCGCCGGTAAACAAAGCGTTTTCCCGGCGGAGGTTCGTATGTCCGAGGAGAACTCTAAAGTTTCACGGCGCTCCTTCTTGCGCCACGCGGGCGTAGCGGGTGCCGGAGTCGCGGCCTTACCGCTCATCAGCAATGCGCAAAATGCGCCGCCCATCAGCGAATCCGAAAAGCCTTACGTACCCGACGGCGCGCAAGACGTGCGGTTGAATATCAACGGCAAAAACTATGATTTAAAGATTGAACCACGCGTAACGCTGCTCGACTGCTTGCGGGAGAATCTGAACCTGACCGGCACGAAGAAGGGCTGCGACCATGGTCAGTGCGGGGCTTGCACCATTCACGTGAACGGCAAGCGCGTGAACTCGTGTTTGAGTCTCGCGATCGCGCACCAGGGCGATGCGATCACCACGATCGAAGGCTTAGGTACGACGCAAAAGCCGCACCCGATGCAAAAAGCGTTTATGGAACACGATGCTTACCAATGCGGTTACTGCACGTCGGGCCAAATCATGTCGGCAACGGCACTGCTCAAAGAGCCATGCGGCAAAGCGGCCGGTGACGTGCGCGAGGCGATGAGCGGAAACATCTGCCGTTGCGGCGCCTACAAAAATATCCTCGAAGCGATTCAAGACGTGAGGGGTGTGTAGTGCAATCCTTCGGTTATAAAAAAGCGGGCAGCCTCGACGAGGCTGCGAGGACGGGCGCCGACGGAATAAAATTTTTGGGCGGCGGCACCACTTTGATCGATCTTATGAAGCTTGAAGTCGAACGGCCGAAAGCGTTGGTCGACATCACGGCGTTGCCGCTCGCCGCGATCGAAAAGCAAAAAGACGGCGGCGTAAAAATCGGCGCGACCGTGCGTAACTCGGATCTCGCGCACAATGATTACATAAAGAAAAACTACGCCGTTTTGTCGCAGGCGTTACTCGCGGGGGCGTCGGCGCAACTGCGCAATAAAGCGACGACCGCGGGCAATTTACTTCAACGTACGCGCTGCACCTATTTCCGGGATCCGTCGAGGGCGTGCAACAAGCGCGTGCCCAAAAGCGGGTGCGGCGCGATCGGCGGTCACAACCGCAATCTAGCCATTCTCGGGACCAGTAACGATTGCATCGCGACGAATCCGTCGGACATGAACGTGGCGATGATGGCCCTCGGCGCGCGTGTTCACGTGCTCGGCGAAAAAGGGGAGCGATTCATCAACATCGATGAATTTTATCTTCTGCCCGGCAACACGCCCGAAAAAGAAACCGTGCTTCAGCCCGGCGATCTTATCACGGCGGTAAGCTTGCCGGCTTTGCCCGCCGGCACGGTGACGTCGTATTTGAAACTGCGCGACCGTGCTTCGTACGAATTTGCGTTAGCCTCGAGCGCGGTCGTCGCGAGTATCCAGGGCGGTAAACTCACGCGTCTAAGATTCGCGATGGGCGGCATCGGGACGAAACCCTGGCGTAACCCCGAAGCCGAAAAAGTATTGCTTAACGGCGGCACGATTCAAGACGCGGTCGCCTTTTTTTTGAAAGACGCTAAACCGCAAAGCGAAAACGGTTTCAAAGTCGAACTCGCTAAACGCTGCCTGACTCATTCACTTAAAAACGCACTAAAGGCTTAAAATGGATAAAATCCAAACGGTAAAACCTAGTCGCGAAGCCAGGCACGATGCGCCCTTAAAAGTTACGGGCCAGGCGAAATACACTTCCGATTTTAACTTTCCGCGCATGGCTTACGCCGTGCCGGTTTGCGCGACCGTGGGTAAAGGTAAAATCCGCGCGATTGATTCCAGCTCGGCCCGCGCGATGAAAGGCGTGCTCGGAGTCTACTCGCGCGAGAACATCGGCGCCCTTTACCGGCCGACCAAAGAAGCGAGCATGGATTACCGCATCGACGAAGCGCGTCCGCCTTTCGAAGACGACCTCATTACTTATTACGGGCAATACGTGGCCGTCGCGGTCGCCGAAACTTTTGAACTCGCGCAGGCGGCCGCGAAAGCCGTGAAGGTTTCGTACGTGAGCGAGAAACCGAAGCTCGGCGGCAAACTTGAGCAGGAAGACTTGAAGAAGACCGATCACGAACGGGGCGACGCCGCGAAAGCGTTCGCGCAGGCGGAAGTAAAAGTCGATCACGTTTACGTCACGCCAACCGAAGTTCACAATCCGATCGAGCTCCACGCGACGGTCGCGCATTGGACTTCACCCGACAAAGTCACCCTGTATGAAACTTCGCAAGCGATTCACGCGCAAAGAAACGTGATGGCGCAAATCCTCGGCATTCCGCGGGAGAACGTGCAAGTCATCACGAAATTCTTAGGTTCCGGCTTCGGCGGTAAACTCTGGTGCTGGCCCCACAGCGCGATCGCCGCGGCTACCGCACGTAAGCTTAATCGTCCGGTTAAATTAGTGACCGACCGGCACATGGCGTTCACGAACGTGGGCCACCGCCCGCGCACCGAGCAGCGCATTCAGCTCGGCGCCGATAAGAACGGAAAGTTCAAAGCGCTGATCCACGATTACGCCAGCCAGTCGAGCATGGACGATGAATACAAAGAAAACTGCGGTGAAGTGAGCGGCTTTCTTTACGGCGTATCCGATGTGAAAGTCACTTCGGGCGTCGCGCGCAGAAACCAAAGCGTGCCGACCGCGATGCGCGGTCCCGGCGCGGTGCCCGGATTACACGCTTTGGAAAGCGCGGTTGATGAACTGGCGATCGCTTTAAACATGGATCCCGTCGCGCTCCGTATTCTGAACGACACCAACGACGATCAAATGACGAAGAAGCCGTTTTCGTCCCGCCATTTAAAAGAGTGCCTTGAGCTCGGCGCGCAAAAATTCGGCTGGTCGAAACGAAACGCGAAGATCGGGTCGATGAAAGACGGCGACGAGATCATCGGCTACGGCGTGGCCGCGTGCACTTGGCCCGCGCGCCGGCTCGATGCCGACGCCGCGGTTGAATTCACAAGAGACGGCCGCGTGAAAATTTCTTGCGGCACGCACGACGTGGGTACCGGCATGTACACGGTCCTCGCGAACATCGTGCACGAGGAGACGGGGATCGCGAAAGACAAGATCGACGTTGAGCTTGGTGACACGAACCTTCCGAAAGGTCCGATCGCCGGTGGTTCGATGGCCACCGGCTCGGTCGTGCCCGCGGTGGTCGAGGCGTGCAAGAAAGCGAAAAAGAATTTGCTTACCGCCGCGACAAAAATCCAAAGTTCGCCGTTCAAAGGTTTGAAGGACGACGAAATTAAATTCGAAAAGGGTCTCGTCACAGGCAAACGCGGCGGCAAAATGGATTTCGCTTCGCTGCTTAAAAAACTCAACATGAGTTCGGCCGCGGGTCTTGCGTCGGTCAAGGGCAACATGGCGGCGATGGATAAAGAGAAGTTCTCGACAAAATCCTTCGGCGCGCAGTTCGTTGAGATCGGCTGGAATCCGCTGTTGGCAAAACTAAGAGTTCGCCGCGTGGTCAGCGTGATTGACGCCGGCCGGATCATTAACTTCCAACCCGCGCGTAACCAAATCGAGGGCGCGATCGTCATGGGCGTAGGTATGGGATTGTTCGAGTACGCCGTGACCGATGCGCGTGACGGCTTCATCGCGAACGCGAACTTGGCCGACTACGTTATGCCCGTGCACGCAGATTGCCCGGAGATCGACGTTACTTTCCTGGATTACCCGGATAAAGAAGCGAACGCTTACGGCGCGAGGGGCGTCGGCGAAATCGGTTTGGCCGGGATCGCGCCGGCGATTTGCGCGGCCGTGCACCACGCGACCGGCGTGCGCGTGCGCGAGTTGCCGGTTCGGATCGAAGATTTATTAGCGACCTAAGTCCGCGGCGCGCGGGCGCGCAGTCTCGCGGCTTTCAACCACAACCAAGGTGCGTGAAAGACTCGGGCGCATGACCGGGGTCACGCCGTCGGCTTCCATTTTGATATTGCCCGAACGATCGAAGTCAGGAATTTCGGGCGTAACGTCGTAGGTATTGAAACCCTGCGCCCGCTGTGCGGCCAACTCTTTTGCGAACGAAGGCCCGGGTGCCGTTCGCTCAAAATTTCCGCCGGCCATTTCGCCCGGCGTGACCGGCCCGCCGGTGCGGCGAACTAACCAGAACAGGTCGCGCGCATCGGCCCGGTTCATGCGAATGCAAGCGCCCGAGGCCCGGCGGCCTAATTTATCTTCGGTGCCGACGGGCGCGCGGTGGGTGGCGATCCCGCGCGGATGAAAAAATACGGCGTGGTCCATGGCAGCATCTTCCCAATCTCCGGAAACGTGATCGATGCTCAAACGGATCGGGGTCCAATAGCCGGTCGGCGTGTTCGAGAAGTAAGATGATTTAGGTGCGTGGTCCGACTCGGCCATCCCCGCGGCGTAACGGTCTTCGTTCGATAACTCAGGGATCTCACGGCCGGTGGACACCTTCGCGCCGTTTTTCACCAAGACGGGCATAGCATCGTCAATCTTTTGGTAAACATGAATAGTTTGTCCGGACTTCGCTTTATTAATGACGATAACGACGTCGAAGTATTTCACTTTCCAGTCATCCGGATCGGCCATGCTGGCGTGATCGAACACGACGACCGGTTCTTTCGGAGCGCGCGGCATGCGGATCGCGGGGGCGGCCGGGCGAGGCGGAGGTTCTGCGCCACCGAAAAGGTCTTCGAAGAAATTCGCTTTGTGAATTAATCCGTCTTTTCCGTCCCCGGCGGAGGTTGCGGGCGCGGCCGGGCGTTCCTGTTCCGAAGCACGAATCACCTCGTCCATCAGCGCGTTCTGCTCATCGGCGCTTAGGCCGAGGCGGTGCACAAGCGAGGGATCGGCTTGTAAAAGCTGAATGCTTTTGGGAACCGGCTTGGTCGGTTCGGGCAACTTCGCCCAGGCATTCAACGAAAGTGTGGAGGTAAGCGCCAGCGCAACTAAAAGGGGGATATCTTGGGGGTACATAAGGTAGGAAGAATTGCAGAATACATTCCTGCTTTAGGAGGCATCCCGGTCAATATAAACGCGCCGGGCGCGGGCGATGCCGTTTTTAGGCATCCACCTGACCAAACTTTTTGCTACCGGTCTTCATCCTCGAAATCGCAGACAACATTGAATGAATCTATAGGCGCGCCGTTGTACATGACCCCGGGGGGAGCTTTGATCCTTATGTCGGCCTCGGAAGAAACGACTTTGCCCGTAAACGGATTGATTGTGGTGATCTTAAGGTAGCCGTCGATTTGAAGTTGTCCAATCAGGGGAATCTCTTGCGGTAATCCTACGCGGCTCGCGTTCAACTGCGGTGTCTCCATAAAGAGTGCGCGCTCAGAAAGGTCAAAGCCTTTGCGATCGACTAAGTATTCTAGTGGCGGCAGCGCGAAGCGGCCCTCGCTTTGTACCGCGGGCGGTTTTTCGGCGAGGAACATTGAACAGGCGATCCGCGTTTTGAGATCGCCGTCTTGCGCATAAGTGAAAGGGGCGGTGATGAACATCGCAAGGACCAAAACCAGTTTCATAATCCTCCTAATCCTTGAGGTCTCCACCGTTATGAAACTAATTGTGGACAGTGGCTAGAATAATTTTGAATGGACCGCGTAAAGAATCGCGCGCGCGCTTTAAAAGCTAAAACCTAATTGAACCTTCAACGCCGCCACTTCGGGAATGCGTCTGAAGAACCGCAAGGCATCCTTTGCCTCATCACGGTAATGCTCGTTCGTGGTCGCATCGACGAAAGGATGTTTTTGCTGAACGATCCAAACGGGAACGCTGATCGAAATCCAATCTCCGCCCCAGGTGAAGCCGTTCTTAGTTTGCCAGCGGTTACCGATGCCCCAGCTTACGCCGGCGGTATTTACTTTGAGCAAGTCGACCCGCGAGCGCTGCGGTCCCATGACCGAATCCAGGGCGGCGCTGCCGAGGTGCAGATCCAGTTCGTTATAGTAAATGCCGGTCACGAAGCTGAAAGAATTTCGGCCACCGAAACTCCGCCAGCTTGCGGACAACCGTTGTTCATCGATCGAACCGAGGTTGATACCGTAGTAACCGAAGCCGAGTGAGCCGCGCGTGTAGCTCAGCTCGTAAGATGTAGATTCATTTTCATTGTACGAAGCCGTGAACCCATACTTCGTTAGGGTCCACATTTCGAATAAGGAATAATTTGCGGTCACCGTCCACTTAGTGTTCTGACGGTTCGACCGGGCCGCGCCTAGCGTACGACCAACTGAAGGGGAGATTTGCGAGACGGGCTCGTTCTCCTCAATGCTAGGCTCATTCAACTTTTTTTCGAATACCGCTTTCGGTGTCTCGGTATCGCCGATTTTATCTTCTTCGGCGGTCGGCGTTTTCTCGGTCTCGACGGGCTCTGTCGCTTTGTTCGGAGCACGTTCGGCCGGTTTAGCCTTTTTCTTCTCGGCTTTTGCTTCCTTCTTCTTCGCGACCCGTTCGGCCGTTTTGCCCTCGGAAGTCGCGACCCCGCGGCCGGCCTCCGACTGCGCGAAGACGGGCGTGCAGGTCTGCAAGCCGATCGTAAGTACCGCCGTCAAGGCGGGTAAAAGAATTCTCATGTTGTTCCTCGTTTCGGGTCTATATGACTTAGATAGTATTTGAGTTCGTTAATACTTTCATTGATATCGTCGAGCGCTCGATGCCCATCCTTCTTCTTAAAGCGCAAATTGTACATGCCATTGAACATGACCTTCCATGCCGTCACGTCCATCATGCGGTAGTGCAAAAGTGCGTCCGTAAGCGGCATGTACTTCTTAAGAAACAACTTGTCCTGGGCGATCGAATTGCCCGCTAAAATGCCCCGGTCCGTGGAAAAATGCGACCGCACGAACTTCGCCAACGTTTTGTCCGTTTCCAGCGGATCCATCCCGCCGGGAATCAGCGCCGTGAGGCCGCTCTCGCCGTGGTGGGTGCGATTCCAATCGTCCATCCCGTCGATAAAATTTTGCGGTTGTTTGATTACGGTATGAAACTGCCCGAGCGGATTAAGCTGCCAGTCGGTCACGATCGCGGCCACCTCAATCGGTACTTCTTTATCGACATCGAGGCCGGTCATTTCCATATCCAGCCATAATAGCTGCGCGGCGGTGGGGGTCTTCGTACTCATATTTGCTCCATACTTAGATTCATAGGCTTATTGTCTATTCCATGAAGACGACCATTACGCCGTCGTTTACTTTTCCGTTGTCGAGGCGCTCGGGCTTCCAAGGGTAGTGTGCGAGTTTTAGATATTCCACAACCTTCGCTTTGACCGCGCCGGTGCCTTTGCCGGGCATGATGCGCACTTGCTTAGCTGAGGAATGTTTTCCCAAGAAAGCTTCAACGGCATCCCAAACCTCGTCGGTTTTGTATCCGTGCAAATCGAGAGTAGGGCTCTTCTTGTTCATACGCCTCGCTTCCGGCAAAAGAAGAGTTTCAAGTAGACGGCGGGGAGAGTCAAACAGAGCGTCGCGCGATCACCCCCAGTTGACTGAATCCACCACGCTAGCCACAATGCGTCCACTCGCTCTGGAGGTACATATCGAGCTGTCATTGCAAGGTCATTGGGCATTGGTCGGCGGAGCTTCGCAAGGCATCGGCCAGGCGACCGCGCGGGCTTTGGCCGAACAGGGCGCACGCGTAATCCTGATGTCCAGGCGGAGCGAAGTGCTCGAGCAAGTGCGAAACTCCTTACCGAACCCTACGCAACACCGCACGCTGGCGCTGGATCTTGAACGTCTCGAAGATATTTCGACTTCCCTTGGCCGGCTCGTCGCCGATATCGGTCACGTCACCATCTGGGTCAACAACACCGGCGGCCCCAAAGCCGGTCCGTTAAGCGAAGCTTCGCCCGATGAGATGGAGCGCGCATTTCGTGGTCATGTACTTTCCTCGCAAGTCATTTTGCGGGCCCTGCTTCCCGGTATGAAGACCGCGAATTACGGGCGCATCATCAACGTGCTTTCGACTTCCGTGCGCATTCCGATACCGAACCTCGGTGTTTCAAACATCGTGCGCGGAGCGATGGCTTCGTGGGCAAAAACTCTTTCGCTCGAGCTTGGGGCCTCGGGTATTACGGTGAACAATATTTTACCCGGCTTCACCGAAACCCCGCGCCTTGAATCTTTGATCAACGGCGCCGTCGCGAAGACGGCCAAATCTGAAGAAGAAGTTCGAAACGAGTGGGTGAAAACCATTCCCGCGGGCCGCATCGGTCTGCCCACCGAGACCGCCGCCGCGATCGCGTTTCTCGCGTCGCCGGCCGCGGCTTATATTTCGGGCGTAAGCATCCCGGTCGACGGTGGCCGTACGGGATCGTTATGAAGTTCGACGTTTTCTTTTCGATCTGCCAAACCGACGTCGATGGCTACATGCCTTCCGAAAAGGTCATGTTCCAAAATTTTTTCGATCAAGTGCTGCTGGCCGATCGCTTAGGATACGGCTGCGCATGGGTGGCCGAGACTCACTTGTCATGCGAAATTCAAAAAGGTAGCTCGCAGCCGGTGATTCCGCATTTCAAAGGCGAGATCGGTTTAAACACCGATATCCTGCAGCTCGCGCACGTGATTTTCGCGCAAACAAAAAACATTGAAGTCGGTTCCGCCATCCGCAACATTATGTGCAACGGCGGGCCCATCGCGCACGCCGAAGCGATCCGCACTTTTTTAACTTTACGTGGTGTCACCCGCGAGCTCACCGGCGATGCCAGGAAGTTGAATATTGGTTTCGCTTCGGGCCGATTTGAGTTTTCGAACCGTCCTTACGGCGTGAAACCGCGCAACGCGATCGAGCGGGCGGGTTGGCCGGCGGTCAAAGGTAAGATCCTGCTCGAGGCCACCGAAATTTTCCTACGTTTATTGAAAGGCGAAAAGCTTGCGCGCAAGGACGTCGCGATGCATGCGCTGACCCGCTCCGACTTCCGCAGTGACGACGAGTGGAACAAAGTGCGCGACGTGGCCGGTACCTCACAAAATTCGGTGCCGATCGCGCCCTTCTGGGATTTCGAAAAACTGGGCGTGATTCCGTTCGATGCACCGTTAGATTTATTAACGCTAACGATCGGCACGCACGACCCTGCTTCGCAAACCTTGGCCAACTCCATCTTGCCTACGGGCGTGTTTAATCTCTCGATCACACCGCCCGAAGTGATTGAACAAACGCACGAGCGTCTCGCGCGCGATTACAACAAGGCGGGCGGGCCGTGGCGCCGCGACCTGATGCCGCGTACGGCGATGGTCTTCTTAGAGAGCACGACCGAAAAAGCGAAAGCCGCCGCCGAAAAAGCCTGGGTCACTTACTGGCATGCGATGGAAGGCACGTTAGACCAAAAGAAAGTCGATCAGGCGGTCAGCAACACTTTGGCCGGCGACGCAAAAAGCTTAGCCGCGCAAATCCGCGCGAAATATAATCCCGAAGACCGGCTCATGTTGTGGTTCGACTTCAACAATCACGACAACGAAGCCGTGAAACGCAGCATGACCGAATTCATGGAAAAGGTCGTGCCCGAGTTGAGGAACTAGTGATGGAAAAGTTAAGGAACTTCATTAACGGTGAATACGTCGCGCCGATCGAGGGTAAATACCTCGATAAATTAAGCCCGGTCACCGGCAAGAAAATTTATGAACTTCCCGCATCGACGGAGATCGACGTCGTCAAGGCCATCCAAGCCGCGCAAAATGCGTTTGAGGATTGGTCGGCGTTGAAAGCCGCGGAGCGCTCGCGAATCTTGAATCGCGTGGCCGATATCATCGACCGCCGCGCCGATGAACTCGCCGAGGCCGAGAGCCGCGACGTCGGCAAAACGTTAGAACTCGCCAAGAAGCTCGACATGCCCCGCGCCGCTTTGAATTTCCGTTTCTTCGCGAGCGCGATCATGCACAAGCAAGAGATGGCCACCGACATGGACGGCGAGGCGATCAACTACGTGCTACGCCAACCGGTCGGCGTGGCGGGCTTGATTTCGCCTTGGAACTTACCGCTATATCTTCTCAGTTGGAAAATCGCGCCGGCCCTCGCTTGCGGCAACACCGTAGTTTGTAAACCGTCTGAATTTACGTCAAAGACGGCTTTCCTGCTCGGCGAAATTTTAAATGAAGCGGGCGTCCCGAAAGGCGTGTGTAACATAGTTCTTGGTCAAGGCGATCCCGCCGGTTCGTACCTCGTGCAGCACCCGGGCGTTCCCTTGATCTCGTTCACGGGTGGTACCGCCACCGGCGAAAAGATCCAGAAGCTCGCGGCCCCCGGCGTAAAGAAACTTTCGCTCGAACTCGGCGGCAAGAACGCGACGATCATCATGAAAGACGTCGATATCGCCAAGATCATCCCGTCGATCGCGCGCGCGAGTTTCTTAAACCAGGGCGAGATCTGCCTGTGCGGCTCCAAGATTTTGGTGCAAGACGACATCTACGAAGAGTTTTGCACGCAGCTCGCGAAGTACGTCGACAACATGGTCGTGGGCGACCCAATGGACCCGAAAACTTTCATGGGGCCGATCGTCTCGAAAACGCAGTACGATAAAGTTTTAGGGATGCTCGAAATCGCCAAGAAAGACGGCGGCAAGATCATCGCCGGCGGCGTCGTGCCCGAACTTCCGGGCGAACTGAGCGGCGGTTATTTCTTGCGTCCCACGCTCATCAAAGAGCTCACGAACTGCAGCGAAATCCACCAGACCGAAATCTTCGGTCCCGTCGTGACGATCAATTCATTTAAGTACGCGCACGAAGCGGTGAAGTGGGCCAACAATTCGCCCTACGGATTGTCGGCCAGCGTTTGGACCAAAAATCTAAACCAAGCGCACAAGATCGCGGCCGACTTGCGCGTGGGCACCGTTTGGGTCAACACCTGGTTGCAGCGCGATTTGCGCGTCCCGTTCGGCGGCAGCAAAGCGTCGGGCCTGGGCCGCGAGGGCGGCGACCTCTCCATCGACTTTTACACAGAAACCAAAACCGTCTGCATCCAGTTGAAATAGGAAGGAAGTATGGCAAAAGGTAAAATCGTCGCCGGAGTTTTGGCTCCGCATCCGCCGCACCTCGTGTACGCCGAAAATCCTCCGCAGAACGAGCCGAAAGCCGAATGCGGTTGGGAGACTTTGCGCTGGGCTTACGAACGCTTGCGCAGTTCACTCGCGCGCATCGAATACGACGTCATCATCGTGCAAAGCGCACACTGGCGCACGAACAGCGGAACGCATTTTTTGGGCGTACCGCATTTCAAAGGTTTGTCGGTCGATCCGGTGTTCCCGAATTTGTTCCGTTACACTTACGATTTAAAAGTCGACGTGCCGCTCGCCGAAGCAATCTGCCAAAAGGCGGAGGCCGCCGGCCTCGCGACCGAGATGATGCGCAACAAAGATTACCGCATCGATTACGGCGCGATCGTTTCTTGCCATATGACCAATCCGTCGTGGGACACGCCGATCGTCGGCATTTCAAGCGTGGGTTCGGCCAGGTACTTCAATATGGATGTCTTGCAAGCGCAGATGTTCAAGCTTGGGCAGGCGACGCGCGAGGCGGTCGAAGCTTCGGGCAAGCGCGCGGTTTTACTGTCGAGCAATTCGCTAAGCCACCGGCACTTCACCAAGGAGCCGGCGTTAGTCGAAGACATGAGCTTCGAGCACATCAACAATCACAATCAATATCTCTGGGACATGAAAATGATCGATCTCATGAAGCGCGGCAAATCGCGCGAGATGATCGACATCCTGACCGACTTTACCGAACAAGCCAGCGCCGAAACCGACAGCGGCGCGCTTTCGTGGATGATGTCCGCGATGAATTTTCCCGATTACCCGGCGGAAGTGCACGGCTACGGCACGGTCATCGGCACCGGCAACGCCATCGTGGAATGGAGCCAGGCGTGAATCCCGTAATTAAAGGTTACGTTCTGCCGGGCCTGCCGCATTTGTTGCTTACGCCCGAAGCCAATCCGGGTTGGCAAAAGATCCGCTCGGCGATGGATAAAGTGCGCGATGAAATCGCGAAGAGCGAAGCCGACGTTTTGATGATCTACTCGACGTACTGGCCCAGCGTGATCGGACACCAAATCTTGGCGCGCCCCGAAGCCGAGTGGGTTCACGTCGACGAACAGTTCCACGCGGTGGGATCTATCCCGTACAAGATCAAAGCCGACCGCGAACTCGCTTTAACCTACGTCGAAATGGCCAAAGCCCGGAACCTGCAAGCGCGCGAAATCAATTACCACGGTTTTCCGATCGACACGGGGAGCGTGGTGGTTTCCAAAATCGTCAATCCCGACAACCGGATCCCGTGCGTGGTGGTTTCATCGAACGTTTACTCCGATCGCGCCGAGACGATCGTGCTCGGCAAAGCGGCGCGGGATGCGCTGCTGAAACAAAAAAAGAAAGCCATCGCGATCGTCGTGACGTCACTCAGTAATCGTATTCACGACAAGGTCACCGCACCCCAAGACGACAAGATCCATTCGCTCAAAGATCAAGAATGGAACCAGAAATTTTTAGAGTTCTTGGGCGAAGGCCGCCTCGAGGACGTTTCGCAATTGTCGCGACAGTTTCACAAAGAAGCGCGCGTGCACAAAGTCGGCAACTTCAAACCGTTTTGGTGGCTCGCCTCGGTCATGGGGCAAAACAATCTCTACGCCGGCAACGTCATGGAATATCAACCGGTTTACGGCAGCGGCGCCGCGGTCGTTTCGCTTACGCCGTCCTCGAAGGCCGCGCGTGACCTCGAGTTTGACGAAAACGATCCCGAATCTTTCCCGGGCGAACGCAACGTGCTCGGCGGCGGAGAACCCGCGGCGCATGCCTCGCTCCGTGAGCTCGAAGCCGACGCGGATATCGATGTCGGTGCGGAGATCGGCGCCGACGAGCCCGACGATCTCGAAGTGGAAGACGACGCGGGGGCGGGGAGCAACCCCCGATGAAAAAAGATTTGATCGACGTCAAAGACGTTTACCCCAATGACCCCTTTGGTGAAAGCACCGAGGGCATTCCCACCGGGCGTGACGTCGAGTGGGAACCGCTCGTCGATTACCGCCGCAACGGCGTCAGCGAAAATACCGTGCACGGCGCGGTGAGCTGGTATTCGGGCTCGAAGATGATTCACTCCTTCGGCGGCAATGTCTTGTGCTACGGCCGCTCGATGATGAAGCCGTTTTACATTAAAGTATTTAGCGAAGAGCTTAAAGACGTGACCGACTGGCGCCAAAAAGCGGTCTCGGTTTCTTCGCACAACGGCACCGCCGAACACGTCGAAGTCTCGCAAAGTTTGCTCAGCGAAAGCGAGTGGGGATTGATGCAAACGCCGCTCGATTTGCCGCTCGTGCAGTTCGGCCGGCAAGTGCGCCGGCCCAGACGATGGTACAACAATTCGTCGGGCCACCACGCGGCTATTCTTCGCGGCGCACGGCTCAAAGGCTGGAACCGCGCGGGGTACACTCTTCCTTCGCACCAAGTTTTTCAAGAATACCTAAAAGTCGTACGGCGCTACCTCGGTGAAGATTTTCAGCCTAAGCGCATCGCGCGCGACGGCGACGGTTTGCCCACGGTCGCGATGACGGTCAAAGAATTGGCCGAATGCTACGCGGGCCTCGCCAAGAACCGCAACGAAGATTGGATTTGGGAGGCGATGATCCGTTACCCCGACATCGTCGGCGGCTTTAATCGTCTCGACACCACGGTCATGAAATCCTGCAACGGCCAAGTGATCGCCAAAGAAGGCGCCGACGGTTTGCTTGGTCTAGGAATCGTGCATCCCGATTTTCCCGAGGGGCTCGGCGTCGTGATCAAGATCGCCCACGGCTGGAATCCGCAAGCCACCTGGTACGTCGCGCGCGCGATTCTCGGCGTGCTCGGTTTTACATTGCGCAATCCGTATCCTTTGCGCCGGCAAAAAGCATTTTTGGTGCCCGGGCTGGTCCCTAAGAATTATTTAGAAAAGTTGCGTGCGATACCGACCTGGGACGAGTGGGATCCCGACATCGACCGCTGGTATTTCGATCCGTTCAGCCAACAGTTATAGAGCAACGGCTATTAGCCAAGGAGATTGCACATGAGCTTCGTATCTGCAAAAGCGCCCGAGCCCGTCGGCCCTTATCCGCACGCGAAAAAAGTCGGGGATTTTATCTTCGTCAGCGGCATCGGTCCGCGCCAGTTCGGCAAAAAAGAAATTCCGGGCGTCACCTTAGACGCCGAAGGCCGTTCGAAGTCGCACGATATTATTTTACAAACCAAAGCGACGATCGAAAACATCAAAATGATTCTTGAAGAAATGGGCTCGAGCCTCGACGACGTCGTCGACGTGACTTGTTTCCTGACCAACCTGAACGCCGACTTCAAAGACTTCAACGAAGTCTACGGCAGCTACTTCGCCAAAATCGGCCCGACCCGCACCACGGTCGAAATCACAAAATTACCGACGCCGATCTCCGTCGAATTAAAGGTCATCGCGTACCTCAAAAAATGACACCGAGTTTCCTGTCCGGAAAGGAAATGCTGCGTTGTTAATTTCGTTGTTTTTTTTATTGGCGGCGAGTGGCTGGACGGCTCATGCCGTTGCGGCCGACGTGCCCGTCACGGCAGTCGTGACCGTCAAAGCAGTCACAACTTTCACGCAAGGAATCACGCAACCGCTTGATTCACTGAACCCATTCTCGGTGGCCGGCATCGATGCTTTCACGGTCACGGGAAATATCCTGGAAGCCTTAGCACGTTCGAATCCTTACACGGGCGAGATCGAACCCGTGCTCGCCGAGTCGTGGTCGCTCGATCCTAAAAACAAAACCTTTCGCGTGAAACTTCGGCGAGGAGTCGTGTTTCATAACGGAGATCCACTCACGGCGACGGATGTGAAATTCACTTTCGACGCCTATTTTGATCCAAAGTTCAAAGCGCAGATATGGCAAGGCATGTGGTCGGAGATAGAATCGGTTCACGTGATCGATCCACTTACGGTCGACTTCAAAATGAAGAACTGGCGATACCAAACCTTCGAAACAACGCTGACCTCGCTGCGCATACTGCCGAGATCCTTTTACGGCGACGTTGCGCTCGAAAAGTTTCGCAAGAACATCGTGGGCACGGGTCCGTTCAAGATGAAAAGTTTTGCGCGCTACCTAGAGTTAGAACCGAATCCAAACTGGTTGGGGCCTTTAAAACCGCAACATAATCTTTCTATCAAGGTGATCGCGTCCGCGGCGCTGGCCGGTGAGATGCGCAAGCGGGGAGAGTTGGATTTCTACGCGCTCGAAGCCGGACAGTCTCCGGATCCGAACTCGGCAACTCGATTGAAGACCGGACTAGGTTCCGGCCTGTGGATCGACTTGAATCTCGGAAACTCATTGTTCCGGGATTCGGAAGTCCGACGCGCGCTTCAACTTCTTTGGCGACGAAAAGAGATGAACCAAAAGATTTTCGGCGGACAAATGCAGATCATGTCGGACCTCTTTTCGCCGGCCACCGATCTTCGGCCGCGCGCTCGCCCGGACGATCGCGCGACGGCCGATGATCCGGCGGCGGCCCGGACCATCTTCAAAAATCAAAAATGGTCGGATTCGAACAAAGACGGGACGCTCGATAAAGACGGCAAAAAGTTTGAGTTCACCGTCCTGGTGAAGTCGAATGAGCAAGAACGCTGGATGAGCTTCTTTCAGGCCGACGCGAAGGCCTGCGGCGTGCGCGTGCACATAGTTAAAGTAGAAGATGATGACCAGTGGCTCAAACGTTTACGCGAAGGCCGCTTCGACGCCGCCGCCGGCGGTGGAGGCTTGATCAACGAACCTACGTCTTTGGTCTGGCACTCGGGCGCGCCGTACAACTTCCAAAAATTCTCGGATAAGCGGGTCGACGCTCTCACGGAAGCGCTGGAAAGCGAGTTTAATCTGGAAAGAAGGCGTCTCATTCTGAGACAAATCATCGCGCGCATCGCCGAATTGAGGCCCTTCGTACCCGGACTCTTCACCGAAGAAGAAAGTTTTTTGCTTTCTCCGCGGCTGAAGGTTGATCCGAAAATTCCCGCGCGGGCGGAGCGCTGGACACTTCGTTGACAGTTTTCGTGAAATTCGTTTGACGGTTTTTTGCAACTTCGGCGTCACTTTTCAAATTCATAAAATTTCGCAAATACTCTAAACAGCTGTGCATTTCGTAACGATCCACTTACGACGCATTGCTTTTGTTTTTTACTAGACCCTGTGAAACTAAGTTCATCCCACGGAACTGGGATTAAAGGGGACACGTAATGACAAACAAAAAACTTCTTCTGGTGCTAACGAATGTTTTGTTGATCGCCGCGGGCTGCGGACAGACCAGCAATACTTCCACGCAAGCTTCACTCACGGCGCAAGCCGCTTGTGGTGGTTTGCAGAAGCCGGCAATTGATCCGTCTAATATAGACATCAACGGAGCCGTCGCTGCGAAGCCGGGTGATGCCGCCAGATACAGTTTGTCCGAAGACGTCAGCTGTAACGCGAACCAGGATGTCGCTTGGCGCACGGTCGCCGGCGCCCAAGGAAAAGGTTCGGGTTCGGCCTACGTTGCCTCTTTCAAGAAACCCGGTGAATACGTCGTCGCCGCAAAAATTACGGACCCCAACTCAACGACGCCTTACGAAGTTTCAACTAAAACTATCGTCAGCACCGACCTCGTGATCAACGGCCCCCAGTACGGAATGGCCGAGCTTGAACACAGCTTCCAGATCGCGATCCCCGCGGGCGTGACGCTTGCGATGGCGCAGTGGAATTTCGGCGACGGCTCGCTTCCGACCAACGGAACGAACGCGCAAGACCACACCTTTATGTCCGCCGGTCAGTTTACGGTCACCGTAAACGTCATGGCGACGAACGGCGACACCGCCGTCCTTACTCACAAAATTACGGTTCTTCCGCCCACGGATGGTTTGGAGTGCGTTCGCGAATTATCGACAAGCGGACCGACCCAAGCCAACGTCAACTCGCCCGTCACGATGTCCGTATATATTCCGGCATGCGTGGCCTTCCGCGTGGGTAGTTTAGCTTGGAATTACGGCGACAATACCGCCGCCGGCACGAACCAAACGGTCACGCACACGTACACGACCGCAGGCACGTTCAACGTACGCGTTGATTTGTTCAGCCGCGAGAACCCGACTTCACCGATTCTGTCTTTAACCCGTACTATCGAAGTGTTACCCGGCGCAGGTGAACCCGAACCTGAAGAGCCCGGTCCCGTTGATCCGAACTTGTGCTCGATCGTCGGCCAGACGCGCGACGCTTCCGGCGACATTTTTAGCGAAGAAGTTTCTTGCGGTATCAACGGCAAGAAAACGATGTCGTACCGCAACCGCATCGTGCAAACCTGCCAATTATCGGGCGAGATGAAACGTTGGGTTGAAACTTCACGCGTAAAAGAATTGACCAGCGAAGGCGAATGCCGCGGCCAAGCTTGTGAATTGCCCGCCGAAGCCATGACCGGAGTCGACAACGCCGCGATGAACATCTTGTTCATCAACGGTAAGTACTACCTCGCTAGCGGCGGCGTGAAGACCTTCTACTCTTCGCAAACTCCGGCCGGCGCTTGCTCGAGCGTTGCCCAGACCCGCACTTGCGATAACGGCAAACTTGGCGGCTCGATCTCAAACGTATATTTAATGTGTCACAACGGTTGCGAAGGCGTCGGCGCTCACGGCTCCACGCAGGTCGGCGTAATCGTCGGTCAAATCTCGGTTCCCAAAGTTTGTGCTTTCGGCGAAACGGGCATCACGGACATTTTCAACACCGTCGCCGACAAGAAATGTAACGAAGGCGAAGTTTCGGTCACGAATTCACGCACCGGCACGATCAAGACGCCCGGCCTTTGCCCGAGCTACTCATGGTCACCGACCGAATCTTACTCGGCTTGCTCGGCCGATTGCGGCGGCAAACAGTCCCGCGTTTACGAATGCCGCGACGGCGCCGGCGTTGTTGCTCCCGCCGATCGCTGCGGTCAAAACCGCCCGGTCGATGAACGCCTTTGCGACGGTAACCCGAACGCCGTACGCCGCAACGACATCACCTCGATCATCGAAGACGCAAGTTCGTCGGTCGCTTGTCCCTCGAACCAAATCGGAACAGTTTCAAAAACTCGCACGGTCACGACTACGAAAGCTTACGCATGTATCGACCACGCCGTTCAATTGGAAAGCACGAACGTCGTGCCGGGCGCATGGGTTGAAGAGAAGTATTGCAAAGAACTAGTCGCTCACCGCTGCAGCCAAGACTCGTTGTCGAACGAAGACGCTAACGGCCGCTTCAAGTGGTTGTTAAAGTGCGCTCCGTCGGTACCCGCCATCGCAGACTTCCTAGCCGGCTTCGAAGGCTACGAGAAGATGACGAAGTACAAGCAAGAGAACTTGCTGCTCAACGGTCGCATTGTTTACCCGACCTTCATGAACGCGAACGGCAAGCCCTGGATCGCACCTAAGAAAGAAAGCGCATCGTGCGCCGTTCCCGAAGGTGCTTACATCGCGACCGTATGTTTGGCTTCATGCTCGACGCCCGAACAGATGATCCTTAGCCAAGAAGGCAACGGCGGAACGGGCAACTTGAAGTACGCAACCTTCATCAACGCTTGGAATGATAAGTTCAAGTTCGTCGGTACGCTCGCTTCGAACAGCTCTATGAGCAGCAAAACCGTTCAGAAAACTTTGGTCGACCAGTGGGTGACCGAGTTGGTTGACGGGAATCACGAGATGCTCGAGTTCGTTGCGCAATCGGGTCAGACTTTACGTTTGACGCCGAATCACCCGATCTTGACGGCCGACGGCACGATGAAACTCGCCGGCGACTGGAAAGTGGGAGACAGCTTGGTGAAACTCGGCGGCAATGAGGACAAAGTCGTCGCGATCCGCAAGTTCAACCACTACGGCAAAGTGTATAACCTCTTCGTTAAGTCGGCTGACCTGAAGCACAACATCGTGGTCACGAACGGTTACTTGAACGGAACGGCCTTCTTCCAAAACGAAGGCGCCGTGAACATGAACAAGCAACTGTTCCGCAAAGCCATGATCAAAGGGGTCTTCGCGAAATGAAGAAAACCCCGGTCATCATCGCATCATTGATCATACTAGGCGGGTGGGGGATCTCGATGACGAGGTTCCTTTCCTCGTCTTCGAAGTCCGCGGATGGATCAGCGAATGGTTCTGCCGACTCAGCGAAGTCTGATCCCGCCGACCGTAGCGCAGGATCGAAACCCTATCCCGATTCCGCGGTCATTGCCGCGCGAATTCCGGCTTCGGTCCCGGCCGCAAATTCACCCGCGCCGGCGCGAGTAGAAGTGAGTCCGATCAAATTTCAGTTTCAAGAAGAGCTAAATTCCTACGCCCAGTTAAAGACTAAAGTTCTTCCGTCACCGAAAGAGCAGGCCGCGAAGTCCGCTCTGCTGAAGAATGCCTCTTTTTTACGCTCGCTCTCGGACCGCCTAACGAAAGTTCCGATGCTCTCCATCGGAGAGCAAGACGCCGCACTCGATCTTTTGGTGGACGCCTTGAAAAACGGTGACCAGGCGACGGCCGAAGGCGCAATCGCCGACGTCATCGCCGACAAGCAGGTCGAAGACACGAAGGTCGCCGCCCCGGTGCGCGAACAAATGGCCGGAATCAAAGCCGAATTGCTCTACCATTGGACCGCCGTTCAGCCCGATCAAGCGAGCCAAGTCGGCCGCTTGCTCCCGGGCCCGGTCAGCCAACGCATCTGGAACAACGTCCGCGCCGCCCAATCCAACAACCTAGCCGAGAGCGAATCCGAGAAATAGGCGCTCCGTACCCTACGAGGCGCTCCGTACCCTAGCGAATTTCCGGACGTGTTCCCGAAGGCGCGCCCACTCCCAGGTGACGCGGCGTTTAGAACCTTAGAGATACATTTAATCAATCGTTGCCTAATCCGCGTATTTTCAATAGATTCCTGGGTTCCGATACGTGATGCGGGGTGGTAGTTAAGTTGGTTATAACGTCCGCCTGTCACGCGGAAGGCCGCGGGTTCGAGTCCCGTCCACCCCGCCATACATGGTCCCGAGTTTTCTTCAATGATTACAATGACTTAGGTGATTTACCGCACTGCGGTATTTGACCTATCCGGGACCGGCGGGAGTGTTCGGTTTTACCTTGGTAAATCCCCCTATACGAAGGGACACCAAAGTGAAGTATGAGCGCAGAGAAAACGCCAACGGCAGCCACTATTACCGATTTAGTTTCTACGATTCAAAAATAAAAAAACAAACTCACCTGACCAAGGCCGAAGTAAGAAAACGCTTTGGACGAGATATCGTCGATGAAGACGACGCGCGCGAATGTCTAAAACTTCTGGCCGCAAAAGTTGAATCTGAGAAGATTCGGGTTCAGCGAAGGCTTGAGTGGCAGGACAAATATTACTCCTTCGCCAAGCTCGCGGACCTTTACGAAGAAAAACAAAAAAAGAAGGCCCCCAATTCCTGGCAGAACAATTGTTTTTATTTGCGCCACTACGTACTTTTCTTTTTTCTGCAAAAACAAAAGATTAATCTTCTAGATCTCTGGGCTGATCATTTCGAGAAGTTCACCACCTGGCTTGAAACCGCGCAAAAGATACGCGGCAAAGGCGTTATCGCCTACGCTTCTAAAAACCATGCGATCAAAGCCTTAAACACTTTTCTTGACCACTTAGAAGCCGAGCGTGCGATCACATTCTCGCAAAGGTGCCCGGCGTTTCCAGAGTATCTATTGTATTCTAGGACGATTGACGACGTTGTCCTGCCGCAAGAGATGGAGCAGATCTATGAAGAGCTAAAAAGTAGGGGATTCAGGACCGAAGCGATCTTCTACCGCTTTCTTTATTTTTCCGGAATGCGATTTAACGAAGCAGCCGCCATCAGTGTCGGAGATCTTTTCCAAGGTGTGATCGCGAGTGAGTTTTTAAAGAACAAGCTTAATGCCTACAATATTGATTACTTTGGCTACATCGTAGCGGACGGGCAGCTGGGAAAAGTTGACGTCTTTGGCCGAGTAACCCGATCGCCGTTCAAGGGCCGAAAGAAAATCGAAGAAAAATACAATCGGGTTCTGCCCATTATTGATAAGATTCTTTGGAATGATTTGGTGGATGTTGCTGGTGAAGTTCACGAAAACATGAGGCGGGATCAAACCCCACGCGATTGCCTTTTATTCCGAAGTATTAACGACTCGACATCGACCGTACGTCTGATGGAGGCTTATCGCTCGAGAAAATTAAAGTGGCGGCCCTGGCATTGTTTGCGCCATTCGAGGGCGACCTATCTTATCGGTCAAACCTCGGACGCAATGCTCGCGAGGATTTGGCTTGGGCAATCAAGTCCGCGAACGCTAGAAAAGTATAATCATCTCTATCAAGCAATTACCCGTGCAGCTAAGGCAACTGCTACCTCAGGCGGAACGCTAAACTTAAAGCGAGTAGATTAGCGTTTTAGTCGCTTTAAGTTCAGTATGAAATATGTCTAGTTTCAAAATCGTTCGGAGGACGCTTCTCACATCAAGGTAACCTCCGGTCAGATGCCAGAGGTTAACTTGATGAGGATTCATTAATCAGCTACTTCTCATCAACAACCCAACCATTTTTATCGAAGAAGATACGAGAACCGCTTTGATATGAATACTTTCTTCCATCCTCGTAGCTAAGCGTAACTCCCCATCGAAGTTTTCCGTAACTGAGGTAGCTATCCTTAAACACCAAGTAATCAAGTTCAATCCAGCCGTTGTGCGAACCGAGATAGTATTTTCCGCCGACTTTGCCCGCGGTTGCAGAACTCGATATCTCAACAATTCTTCCTCGAATGTCTAATTTTACGGTTGCCGCCCCAACAAATGAGAAATCATATTTGTTGGGGAGCTGGATTTCACTAATGGATTCCACGGGTCGATTTCTGACTTTGCATTCTTTAAGCAGGCCAGAAGGGTAAAAGACAGCCTCAATCGTGCAGTTTAGAGTCTGATTATCTCTTGAGATATAAACGAAGAAATCGTCCGTCAAATCGAAAGACTGAACTACTCCATCCTCGAAAAGCGCTAGGCCCGCGATAACGAACTCTTGGCCTTTATAAGTCAATTTCGGATATCCATGAACCAAACCTGAGGCGAACGCACCTGATTCGTGAAAGGAAACTTTTGTAAAATCAAAATTCTGACCTAAAACACTCCATTTTATTTTCTTCGTGTCTGGAGTGAGTTCAGCGACTTTGCCGTTTGGATGCCATTTGATTTTTCCGTCTGTTTCTCTAGTCATTCCGTTTGGCATGAGGACATCTTGAGTTTGAGCAAGAAGCGCTTCCTTCGGCACGTTAGCGGACGAAAATTTAACCGAAGATAAAATGACATCTACGCCAAACACATCACCGGATTTTAATTTCAGCGCCGCGAGTAGTTTGAGCCAATTTTCAATGCCGCCGACCGAGCGAAGCTCATTCACAGCCATCAAACTATTTAGGTATCTGGCAACGGTCGAGTCCGTCGCGCCGTTCGCACGCCCGTCTCGATAAACAACCTCGTGAACTATAAGGCCAGCCTGAGACGTTGAGTCCATAGCATTCCATATGTCCTCATTAAAAATATACTCGAAATCGCCTGGAAATTGTGGGATCTGTTGCACCGCCGCTTGTTCGATTTTACATCCTGTAGGAATGAATAAATGGTGAGAGTCAGGGATTTCAATTAACTGAACGCCCGACACAAATGTTGCGGTATTCAAAAGCTTCGCGGCGTCCTGCCGGTACTGATTGGCTCGATGCGGATTTAGAACTTGGAGCCGGCTAAATGCAGTTTCAACCTTTTCAAAAAAGGATGCAGTTGTGGGTCCGAGGTTAATCTGAAATTGAGAGCGCATCAGCCTAGCTTCGTAGAAGTCTAAAACTTCGGCGCTCAGTATCGCGCCCTGAGGATTTCTACACACGACCGCGTTTCCGCCGCCGCTGCTCCACGTCCCGGCGTTCGCGCTCGTAGACACAAGGATAAATAAAGATTTTAGGAGAACTCGAAGACTCATAGGATAACCCCCGGAGGAAATTTACATTCGCATTAGTGCAGAGGACTACCGGATTAAATTTTTACAGTAAATTTATTTTATACATACGATCCGCTGTAAGTATGATTTTATCAAACTATGAATATCTTCGCTGAACATGACCTGCGCTTAATCATCAAGAGTTTAGTCTCAGAGGCAAAGCGGGAAGGCAAGGCGATCACCTTCGAAAAACTCGCGATACTAGCGGGCGTGCAAAAAGCTCACGTCACCAACGCGTTAAGTGGCCGTGCGGTTTTCCAAGCTGATCAATTGTTCCAGGTTTGCGTCGGTCTTGGCTTAGATAAATCTGAAAGAAAGTATCTCATGCTCCTGCTCGAGCATGAGAAATCTACGGTCCAAGCCCGGAAAAAAGGTTTGAAAAGACAGATTGAGAACTTACGCAATCGTAATCTTCAAACCGAATCATTTCTTAATCTTCCAGTACCCGAAAAATCCTTAGCTGAAGTTTTTCCTGCATATTATTTGAAGCCGCTTCATCAAGTTATTCACGTGGCGATCTCAATAGATCAATTTGCGAGAGACGCGAGTCAACTCGAGCGAATCTTAGGAATTTCTCGCAATCATCTCACCGAGATCCTTCGTTCATTAGAAGAAAATGGAATTATAAGGAAGAGCGGGGGTCGATGGATAGAGAATCGATCCCAAACTCATTTGAAACGAGACTCCGCACTATATCTGGCGTGGAGGAATCAATTGCAGACCATGGCGCAAGCTCGAAGCCAGAATACGAATAGTGGGAATTCATTCGGATTCACCGTGGTTTTTTCCGCAAATGTGGAAACCTTCCGTATCATGCAAGCAAAGTTGTTAGCGCTTGTGCAGGAGCTTGAACCTGTGGTGTTGAATGCGGAGCCGAAGCAAGTTTTTCACCTATCCCTCGATTTGTTTCCCTGGACCGAAACGTAAATAAAAATTTAGGTCCTGGATGCCTATTCGAAAGCGGAGTGGCTATTGATTGAGTCATCATCTAGTGAAAATGCGTGACTGAAGAGATTAGCAGAGATCGACACCTGTTTGGCGAATCAAAAGGTTATCTGGAAGTTAGCGGGGCCAATACATCATCACCATTACGCCGCCTAAGGCGATCAGCCCGCCCGCGATATCTGGAACATCGGGTATATTCCCATCGAACTTCCAGCCCCAAACAAGAGATATGACAATGAAGAATCCGCCGTAGACCGCGTAGACGCGGCCGAAGTGACTCGTTTGAAAAGTAGGAATTATTCCATACAACAAAAGGATGACTCCGCCGGCCAGTGCCCACCAAGCTGGCTTTCCGTCGCGGATGGTTTTCCAGATCAACCATCCTCCAGCAATCTCGCATATCCCAGCAATAATAAATAACATCGAGGTTTGAATAATAGGGATCAGTGATGAATTCATAGTGCTTACGCTTGTAAGCGCTCGGTCGTCCGAAGTGAAGTCAATTGTGAAGCTCCATCCAGTTGCCGCTTGGGTGTTTGAACTTAACGAGTAACCTCTGCCGCATTCGACTTTGTTCCGAGTGAGCCATTTTGTATCGCCTTACAGGCCTGAAGTTCGATATTGTCATCTGACTGATCTTTTTGACCTTTGCATTGATTGAAGCCGAAAATTGCGCCACGTTCTTGCTGAGCTCGGGTCCACAATTCATCAACTTCCCATGACCTTAGCCTTTTGGCGGCTTCATCGCAGCGACTCTGATTCCAGCCATTTTTCCGGCAACCATTTTTGTACCAAAGGCGGTCGATGAAAGTTCCAGGCAAGATATCTTCAGACTGAAGCTTTGGACCTGAATAATTGCCGAACGTACATGGCAGAGATTTTATGATTTGTCCGCTCTCGAAAAGTTCCGCTGCATCGATCGACGAACTTATCAGATTAACAAATCTATCGTCGCTTGGAAGGGGATCACTGTAAACAGGGCAGCTCTGCATGGAAACCGTACAGATGTTGGCGTATTTAAGGTTTTGGATCGCTTCCTTATTTTCGTTTTGGTTTTCCAAGAGTGCCTTTAAATTTTTGGGAACTAGCGCGTTCCGTTCTTTGAGAATGTTTCGCCACTTTTGGGCTGTTTTAATAAAACCACATAGACGTATACCACGGTAAAGTGCTGCCGCCTGCGATTGAAAAAGTCGAACTTCAGTTTCGCTAATATTACATTTTGCCAACGAACAGCCAATGGCAGCTGCCGCGTAGGTGTGATACTGTTTATCCGGAAACTTTTTACGATCGTATATATCTAGTATTGCTTCTCTGGTCTCAGTAGGTAAGGTTGTCGATGGATGTAGTGATCCTGACACATACGCGGTTGACTTGCGATTTGGACATTTGAGGGTGTAGGGATGTAGGTCCTCGCTCGTGCTTTGCAGTGAAGCCTGCTGAACCTCAAGTTTAGGTATGATTTCTTGAGTCCAATCAGGATCTTTATTCTTTGCAGAATTTAACCGAGCTAATTTTTCCTGAATTTTTGAAAGAGCTGCCGCTTTTTCCCCCTCCGAGTAGCGAGTAACTCCGTCGTACTCTACGGGGAGATTGTCCGATAGACAGATATTGGCTAATCTCATAGCTAAGACCGAATTGCCACCGGAATATTCTATTGCGTTTTCCCATACCCATGACGGACGAAGACTTTTATAGATTCCAGCACCGGCTTCATCCATTAAACTGCTTGAAGAGCTATCTGTGAATTTTCGATCTTGCTTTTGAACGTTATCGTAAAATCGTCTCGCTAGTGTTGAAAAACAAGGTTGTTTCAGACGTTTTTCTGAAAGTTGCTGGATACTATAATAATCAACGGTAGAGCTTTGAACACCCGGATTCACTTCACTTTTATAAACATTCGCCACGCAAGCTGCTTTGCTCTCGGGGAATGTCGTTTCAACTAGACCCAGCAAATCAGCGATTGCGCCCGCATCTGCATGGGATTTTACTGTTACTAGGATCATCAGCAAAAATACTAGCCTCATTTTAAGCTACCTCCCGGAGGTCGGGGGTCTTCAATCCGACACTCTAAGAACCAATCGACTCTATTTAGATCGGTAAACGTAAGGGAAAAATTCGACAAACTGGATTCGAAATGCATTCGCAGTGTTTGCTTTCGTAGCCCTCGATCTTTGAGCGTAGCCGGGCTGACAGTGATAGAGAGTTGTTCTAAGTTGTTTCGAAATATCAGAATTTCCGCTCCAAAGCTGACCGCAGCACCTGATCGACCAGGCCTAAACTCAGTAATTACCCCATTACTTTTAAATTTGATGGGCAGATTATGAGCACACGATAAAAACAGCTGTGAACTATCGGCTGCTCTCGCGTCGTCCAGGTATATTAAAAAGGGCGTTAAAAATACGTAAATAAATTTGATCATACTAACTTAGTATATATTGGAATCTCACTTCAGCGCTACAGTTCTAACTTTATCCGGGCACAACGACTGGATCGCTTAGCCAGGGCGGAAACTCATTCGAATGACATAAGAAGCTTATAGAGCCCGCAGCTAGACCTTTTGACAGCCGCATCGAAGGGATTAATGGACCTTATCGCGAACAGATTGCATTCTTAAATCCTAATGACGCCCGTAAGCCTAAATTATTTCGAGATGTTTTTTTTGACATTATTCATAAGCGTCGATGTCGGAGCGCAGGGCATTCAAAACCAAGTGGTGCCGGGAACCGCTGTTTCGCCAACCGCCAACCAGGCACCTGCTACCCCATGGGCGGGCGCGAGCTCTAACGCCAACCTTCCCCCCGCGGTGACAACGGCTCCGGCAGGACGGCCGATCGTAATCCCGAATGCTGCAACTTCTACTTCTTCAAATACACGGACAAGCCAAGAGTCGAACGCGTTGATGAATGCTTTTAGTCAATTCTTGAGAGGCATGGGTGGTGGTAACGTGACCGGCAGACGTACCGAGTTCGCGGATGTCGGGGATAGCGGTGGTTATGGCGCCGGCGGCTTTCAAGGTACGGGAGGATCAACACCAGTCGGCGCGAAAGAACTTGGTGGTCCGCGAAAGATCATACCTCCATTTCGTAAATGGTTTGATGAGTGCACCAAGAAGTACGGGGATTGTAAGTTTCAAAACTGGGGAATTATGGGCGACGCTTCTCACCGAGCTCGTCGATCGTGCCATAATGCGGGTGAAGCCATTGATGTTGGTCCAATCACTTGCTCCGGTGGACAGAGTTTCAAATCAAATTCAGAACAGTTTTTTAATATTGCCAAGTGCATGGCCAATGACTCCAATAATGAATTGCAGGTCATATTCTACAGGGCCGAGGGCTCGAACATGATTCGTAAATCCGATCACTCCGGTCACATGCACGTACAGTTAAAAAATTGCAATATGATCTACGGTCAATAGGAGATTTAGATGAAGAAAATTGTCTACATCATGATTCTGATGGCGGGGAGTTTCAGTCAAGCGAATACATTGCCGACGAGAAATGGGAAGTACGATGTGGCCGGCGTGGGCGAAGTCCGGGTCCGCCACGAGGTCGTTGGTGAACCAATCGGGCAACCTGAACGCGTAGAGGTATTCGTGACCTGCGCTAAAACAAAAAAGCAATTTCGTCTGGGCATTTTTCGAATGTGTATTTTCGAAGGCCACTCTCTTGAAGAAGGAACAAAAACTCTTACGCTCACCATGTTTTACGGGCGCGTCGTTCCGCAAACCGGCGATGTTATTTGTGATCGGCACGATATGAAAAATATCGAGCTGATCGATGTCTGCGCGGCTGGCAAGCCATAATGGACAGGCTACGGCGCTTGGTCATGCTAATTTGACAAGCTATCGAGGCTTTATTTAGCCCCGATAGATATTAAAAGCCTAAGGGCAGGTTCGACCCCACGTGTTTCCGGTGGCATCACCAATGCCAAAATGAAGCGCGCTCGTTCCATAATGTCCGATGGCGCGGATCTTTCCTTGTCTCCGTGATTTACAAAGCTCGTCGAAAGCACGGTTCGCGTCAGAATTCGAACAAAAGCGGACGTCGACCGAAGTTCCAAAAGGATGTCTTCCGGCAGCTCCACCCACGTTTTGATTGTACGGCTGCGGACGCCACCAGTTGTATATCTGGCAAACTCGAAAACCCTTTTGTTCAAGCTCTTGGATCAGGCTAACCGCGCCGAAAGCATTCTTCCATGTTGCTTCATTCGGGTGTATGAGCTGGTGAACTTGTGTCGCGCCGTAAGTGCAGCGGAAAGTTGAGACACTGCTTGGATTCGGTCTGATTAATTGAGAGCACCAAGCGCTGCCGCCGGTCGCGCGCGCACATTTCTGTAAAAAATCGGCTTTCTTAATATTGCCCTGATTGACCACGCTAATTTGAGCGCTAGTCGCTTTTTGGCACCCAAAAGCCGAGACCAATCCTTCGTCGAACATCTCAAAGTCTTCCACGTCGGGTTTAGTGAGTTGTTGAGTCGATGATTGGCTTCGCATTTGGGTCGCGTCGCCGCATCCCGAAAGTAAAAGTGAGCCGAAAGATAATCCAAGGCAAATGATGTTCATCCTGAACTTCATGAGAATCCCTTTGTTGATGTTTTTATTTATTTAGTATGAAGGACCGTCGGCTAGATTCTCAAGATCCTGAAGCCAAAGCTGGGCAAAGGCATCGGCAAGAATTGCCCTCTGGTCTCCGGCGAATAGTTTTTTGTTTGAACTGTCCTATACAAAATGGAAAGCTGCTCCGGAGAGCGGCGCTAACACTTAAAGGACAGGAGCTTGGGAAATGGCAAAAAAGAAGAAACAAAAAACGAAAAGTAAAAGCAAAGCGAATAAGGCTGGCGTGAAGAAGAAAAGAAAGGTCGCGAAGAAAACTACTCCCACTAAGAAACCGAAAGCTGTAAAGAAAACGAGAAGAGCCTCTGCTCCCCGGATTCAGAACAACGCGAGAAGCGAAGCTCCGCATTACGATACCCAAGAGCGCGGTCAAAATACCAGCAACCCTGATGTAGAGATGGCGAAGGGTGCCGGTGGAGAAACTTTTGAGACCGATAGCCGTCCAAAATGAGCCGTTGCTTCGCTCAAGCATCGGGATATTCAGATCTTCTACGGTCTCATTTATATACGGCGTGCAATTAAAATGAGATGTGCGCCGTTACGAGTCAGATTTCGTTAGAACTGGTTGCGCAGGTCCGTTTTGATTGCGATACTTTTATTTGTGAAGCGTTTACTGATTTTCGTACTTATGCTTAACTTCTTTAGTGTCGTGATCGGCGCTGACCCTGTCGCGACGGCGTCGGCTGATTTGTTTTGTGGCCGCGGTTCGGCTTCGGCTTCGCAGAAAAAGGCATCTATTTCCGCTTCGGGCGACTCTGACCACAACGGTGAATCTCAATCTTCAGACTGCTCAGATCCTTGTCATGTTGGTGGTTGCCACTTTGGCCATTGTCCGTTCCCCATTTTGACCGAAATGGTTTATCTTTATACGTCAACCAACCAAGTTGGTTTTCAAACGATCGATAGAATTCCTAAAGATCCGTTCATTAAGGGCCTCCGCCGCCCTCCGCGCGCGTAAACCATACGCAATCGTTTTCACAAATTAAAAAAAAGCTCGACAACTTTTTAACGAGGTTAATGAAATGGTTTACGCTAGACTCGGCGGATTGATTCCGTTGCTGTTCTCGGTCACGGCTTATGCCCAATCACCATGTGAAGGGCAAAGCGACTACCAACAGATTGTTAAATGCGCGGAGGAGCGCTCTCCAGAGGTGCAGAATGCGCTCCTCGAGCTCGAACGTTCAAAAGCGAATGTAGGAGCAGCTGTTCAATGGAAAAATCCTCAGTTCCAGATCGAATCTTTTCATGGAAGGGCTGGCTCGCAGTCGCGATCTGAAACCGATGTGAGTCTTGGCGTACCGGTAGAGCCCGGAAAGATATCGGCTCGAAGAAAGGTTGCCGAAGGCTCAGTGCTCGTCGCTGAAGCTATGGTGCTCGACGCTCGAGCCACTGTCCGGGCTGAGGTGATGGTGAAGCTTCATCGTCTAAGACAACTCGTTCACGAAGAAGAGATCTTAGATGAGTCGATCTCGACTTTTTCTAAGCTCGTCGCTCAATACGGCAGACGTCCCAAGCTGTCTCCTGAACAACAACTTTCAAGTACCGTCTTCCGCCTATCAAAAAGCGATTACGAGTTAAGGAAATCGACGCTTTCTGAAGAGTACGCGGCGCTCGATAGTTTCTTTAAGCTCCGGGTCGGATTGACTGCCTCAAGTTTAAAGAAGGCAGTTCCTCCCGCACCCGCGCAGTGGCCGCAAGTGGCGCTAGAAGGTAGCGCGGAAAGATCACCAAAGTTGCGCGTTCTCGGCGCGGAACTTGAAGTCGCCAACGCGGAAGTTTCGTTAGCGAACCAGGAAGCATGGCCGACTTTAAACATAGGTCCGTCCGTCAAGTTGCTGAATGAAGGCGGCGCTTCGGATCAGATGTACGGTTTCAACGTCAGCTTACCGATCCCGCTGTTCAACGCTAACGGCGCTGGGCGCACCGCCGCGCGGGCGGGGGCCACACTTTCTGAGAAACGAAAGAGTCTCGGCCGGCAGTCTGAAGAAAATCGAAGAGCCGAATTAGTGCGAATCTATAATCAGTCTGTCGCGACTTTAAATTCGACGCAGTCGCATCCCGAGATTGAAAAAAGACATCATGAATCAGAACGTTTGTTCCTACAGGGCCTTGTGCCGAGTTCTTTAGTTATCGAGGCGCACCGATCATTTATAGATCTCGAACAATCGCGTCACCAGCGAGAATTGCGGGCAATTGAATCGCTCTTCAATATCTTTACGCTTGATGGCCAACTTTCGGAGAGAAGCTTATGAGATATGCACTATTGGTAATTCTGATCGCTTTCTATTCATTTAGGTTCTCGGCGTCTGGCGACGAAAAAGCATCGACGAAAACTGAGGTTAAGAAAGAATCTCACGAAGGCCACGGCGATGAAAAGAGTGAGCCGGGCGAGAAGCATGAAGAAAAAGAGGAAGAAAATGAAAGCGTTGGTCCCGAAAAAGGGATTCAAGAATCTGATGAAAAGAAAGGTTTTAAGCTTTCTCCGGAGGCCTTGAAGAATTTCGAAATCAAAACGGTTCGGTTGGAAAAGTCTTCCCCCTGGACATTACCTGAATTGGTTATCGTTAGATCCGGAGAAGAAGTAAATCTTTTTCGACTACGCGATGGATTCTTCAAGCGAATTGATTTTAAGCAAATTAAACGTATGGGATCTCAAGTTTTGATCTCTTCACCCGACCTCCAATCGGGAGATGAAATCGTTTCGGGTGGTCTTGGGTTGCTACGGATTGCGGAATTATCCGCCTTCGGCGGTTTAGCCGAAGGTCACTCCCACTAAGGGGATTTTTATGATTAATAAAATAATTCATTTTTCGGTTTATAAAAAGTGGATCGTTCTTGCCCTCACATTGGTCATGGCCATCGCGGGAGTGCTTGCGTTCCAAAGTTTACCCATCGATGCCGTACCAGATATTACGAACAATCAGGTGCAAATCAACACCACGATTGAAGGACTCGCACCGGAAGAGATTGAGAGAACAATCACCTTCCCGGTTGAGAGTTCGATGCGGGGTCTTGCGGGTGTTCTGCAAGTTCGTTCGGTAACTCGTTTTGGTCTGTCTCAAGTAACCGTTGTTTTTAACGATACGGTCGATATTTACCGAGCCCGGCAAATGGTTTCTGAGCGATTGCAAAGCGTGCTCACCGATCTTCCCGGCGGCGCCGAAGCTAGGCTTGGCCCGATATCCTCCGGTCTTGGCGAAATTTTTCAGTATACGCTCGACATGAAAGAGCCGGCTAAAGATCCGCAAAAGCGTTTAGAGCAAATGATGGAGATAAAAGCGCTTCAAGACTGGTACGTGAAACCACGCCTGCTGACTGTGGCGGGGGTAGCGGAAATTAACACCAGCGGAGGGTACGAAAGGCAGTATCACGTTAAGCCGGATGTAAAAAAAATGGCCGCTTTCGGTCTTCATTTTGAAGAGATCGTTGCCGCGCTTGAACGTACTAATAAAAACGTCGGTGGTGGATACATCGCGCAGACGGCTGAACAATTTTTGGTTCAAGGCGTGGGACTTTTCAAAAGTCCCGCCGATATCGAGCGAGTGCCTGTTAAACAGCTCGATTCTTTCCGAACGATCCGCATCGGTGATATCGCGACCGTAGGGCTCGGCAAGGAGCTTCGCACGGGCGCGGCTACGCACAACGGTCGCGAGACCGTGCTTGGTACGGTCATGATGCTCCTCGGAGAAAACAGTCGTACGGTTGCTACACGCGTGAAAGACAAAGTCGAAGAGATCTCAAAATCTCTTCCTGAAGGAGTAGTGTTAACTACCGTTTATAATCGTTCAGATCTCGTCAACGCCACACTCGGTACGGTCGAACATAATCTGGCAATGGGAGCGGGTCTCGTTGTTTTAGTTTTGATCGTGCTTCTCGGAAACGTGAGAGCCGCGATCATCACGGCCGCAATCATTCCGCTTTCTCTTCTCGCGACATTCCTCATCATGAAACCTTTGGGTATCTCAGGAAATCTTATGAGTCTCGGAGCTCTCGATTTCGGAATCATAGTCGATGGAGCCGTCATTCTCATCGATAACTGCGTGCGAGCGATTCATGACATGGTGAAAAAACAAGGACGAAAACTCACGAAAGAAGAGCTGCAAAAAGTTATTTACGAGGCGTCGGTTGAAATCCGAAAAGCCGCCGGTTTCGGTCAGCTTATCATCGTAGTTGTCTTCGGACCGATCTTCGCTTTAACCGGCATCGAAGGTAAAATGTTTCAACCGATGGCGGCAACATTCGCCCTCGCGGTGTTAGCGGCATTGGCCCTTTCGTTTACGACGGTGCCGGCGTTAGCGGCGGTCATTCTTTCTTCAAGCGCGACCGATCGGGAGCCCAGGCTCATGCATTGGATTCGTGAGGCCTACCGGCCGCTTTTGCTTGCAACATTCAAGCTCCAAAAGCTAACGATTGTTTTCGCGATTGGCGCGATCGTTGTCGGTGGATTTCTCTTCGCCACCCGCGGCGCTGAGTTTTTACCGCAACTGACCGAAGGCTCCTTTGCCTTTCACATGATTCGGCCGGTTAATATCAGCTTGGATCAGTCCTTAGCTCTTCAGGTGAAAGCTGAAAAAATCATCGGTGAATTTCCGGAAGTCGATGTCGTGTTCTCGCGAATAGGAACGAGCGAAGTTGCGACCGATCCGATGGGCGTAAACGTGTCTGATACCTATATTATGCTTAAAGACCGGGATACTTGGCCTAAACCCGAATCAGGCGGAAAGCATACTTTCGATTCGCTCGTTAAAAGTCTCGTAGCACGCTTAGAAAAGGAATTGCCCGGACAGAACTATTTGGCTTCGCAGCCTATTCAAATGCGCTTTAACGAATTGCTTGAAGGCACGCGAGCTGATGTTGCGGTCAAGGTTTTCGGACCCGACCTATCGGTGAATATGGATTTAGCGAAAAAGATCCAGGCCGTTGTAACAAAGGTGCAAGGCGCGGGCGATGTGGAAGTTGATTTGGCCGGCACAAGTCCCGTTCTTCGCCTCACGCCTAAAGAAGAAACGCTGAGTAAATACGGCGCCTCCGTTTCTGACGTCCTTGAGACGATCTCCATCGCGCTCGGTGGTAAGGAAGCAGGCTTTATCTATGATCAAGAGCGAAAATTCCCGATTGTAGTGCGTCTAGGTGAACAGGAACGGTCGGACCTCGATACGATAAAGACCCTTCCGGTAGGAATCGGTGCTAATACTACGGTCGCTTTGAGTGACCTAGCGGACACTAAATTTGCGGAGACCTTTGGATCCATCAATCGAGAGGACTCAAATCGTCGCTCGGCCGTGCTGATTAATCTACGCGGACGTGATACAGAAAGTTTCGTCAATGAAGCTCAGGCCGCCGTGGCCGCTTCAGTGAAGCTACCTCAAGGATATTATCTTCAGTGGGGTGGAAACTTTGAGAATCTCCAAAAGGCCCGGGCGCGTTTGCTCATACTTACACCGATTGCATTGATCGTTGTCTTGCTGATGATTTACTCAGCATTCGGAAGTGTCGGACAAACGGCCCTGATCTTCTTGTGCGTTCCCTTCGCGCTTGTCGGTGGAGTGATCGGTTTGATCCTGAACGGTCTGCCCTTCAGTATCTCCGCTGGTGTTGGATTTATTGCTTTGTCGGGAATCGCAGTGCTCAACGGCGTGGTTCTCGTGAACTACTACAATCAACTTAAATCAGAAGGTATGACCGGTCGGGATCTTGTTCTTACCGGAGCGCTCATTCGGTTGAGACCGGTTTTGATGACGGCGCTCGTGGCAATCTTCGGATTTTTACCGATGATGCTTTCGACCGGAATTGGAGCTGAAGTACAAAGGCCGCTCGCAGCGGTCGTGATCGGCGGGATCATTTCGTCTACGATCCTCACGCTCATCGTCTTGCCGACGGTTTATTTGTTGTTCGAACACCGCTTTCAGGGCCGCGTGGCTCACTAATCTAAGAAGGATTTTTTTATGGAAGAAATGGTTACAGTTTTTAAAGTAGCGGGGATGGATTGCAGCGATGAAGTCGATGCCATCCGCCTCGCCTTAAATCATCCCGAAATTAAACAGGTCGACGCTAACCTTATGGCATCGACCGTTCGTATCGTTCATGGTCCGAAAGTAAATGATGACTATCTTCGCAAGAAAGTCGAGTCGGCCGGGGTAAAGGTAGCGACGGCCGACGCCGTCGCGCCGCTCATCGCCCGAAAAAGTCTAATGCTTGTGATCACATCAGGGATTCTCCTGGGGCTCGGGCTTACCCTAGAGTTTGGTTTTGAATTGTTTAACGTGTCTGCGTTTGTTTACGGCGCGGCGGTAATTGCGGGCGGCGCTCTGATTTTCCCGAAAGTTCCGCGTGCGCTGATGAAGTTCCATTTGGACATGAACGTGCTGATGACCGTAGCGGTGATCGGTGCGTTTGCGATCAAAGAATTTTCCGAGGCGGCGACCGTTGTATTCCTATTTTCTGTGTCGGAATTACTGGAAGCATTCAGCGTAGCTCGTGCGCGAAGGGCGATCAGGGAAGTTTTGGATTTAACGCCCAAAATGGCTCTTCGGATCGGTGGCGGTGAAACTACCACCGAAATTCGTATCGAAGAGGTGAAGATCGGTGATCTTCTGTTGGTTAAGTCTGGTGAGCGCATCCCCGCCGACGGCGTCGTGGATAGCGGTCAATCGCAAGTCAATCAAGCTCCGTTGACCGGGGAGTCGCTACCGGTTGAGAAGAAGAAGGGTGATACGGTATTTGCAGGTACGATTAATGAATCAGGAATCTTACGAATCAAAACATCTAAGGGTGCGGCTGAATCTAAGGCTGCGCAAATCATTAAACTGATCGAAGACGCTCAGTCTAAGAAAGCTCCCTCGGAAAGATTTGTTGATTCATTTGCAAGGATCTATACGCCGGTCATGTTCCTGTTAGCTCTAGCTACGCTTCTTGGGCCAACTTTGTTTTTCGGTCAGCCTTGGGATATTTGGGTTTATCGTTCGCTCGTCGTATTGGTCGTGGCTTGCCCATGCGCGCTGGTCATCTCAACGCCCGTGTCGATTGTGTCTGGCCTCACGGCAATGGCTAAGCGTGGGGTTCTGGTGAAGGGTGGCACGTTCTTAGAAGCCCTGGGCAAAATAAAAGCCATTGCGCTAGATAAGACAGGAACGATCACAGAAGGAAAACCTAAAGTTCTCGAAATGGTCACGCTTGGATCGGAAGACGATGCTCGTTTTTTAACGATTGCCGCGTCGATCGAAAAGCTGTCGTCCCATCCGCTAGCAAAAGCCGTGATTGAATATGCGGCACAAAAAGGTGTTCGACCGGAGGCTGCAACCGACTTTAAAACGATTGCCGGTAAAGGCGCCGAAGCTCGAATCGGTTCGCATATTTATTTTCTAGGCAATCATCGGTTCGCTCATGAGCTCGGCGTTTGCACGCCCGCACTTGAAGCAGGTCTTAAAATTGTTGAAGAAAAAGCGCAATCGGTCGTCATCGTGGGACACCTTCCTCACGACGGTGAGAAAGGGGAGGTGCTAGGCTACCTTGCCATCGGTGATGCGATGAGGCCGAACGCGAAGGCCGCCGTGCAAGCGCTTTATAAAAGCGGTGTCGAGCACGTGGTTATGCTCAGCGGCGACAACCAGAAGACGGCTTCGGCAATCGCGGCTCAGGCAGGCATTGAGCAAGCCTTCGGTGATTTGCTTCCGGAAAACAAAGTCGACCGAATCAAAGAGCTCGTTCAGAAATTCGGTAATGTCGCCATGATCGGCGATGGAATCAACGATGCGCCGGCTTTGGCGCAAGCTTCGGTTGGAATCTCAATGGGTATGGCCGGCACGGACACCGCAATGGAAACGGCGGACGTTGCTCTCATGCGGGATGATCTTGAACAGGTTGCGGTCGCGGTCGTTCAAGGCCGAAGGGCGCTGTCGGTGATTAAGTTTAATATTGGATTTGCGATCGCGATTAAGGCTGTATTTCTTGTGCTCGCGGTAAGCGGTCACACGAATCTTTGGTTCGCCGTTGCGGCCGATACAGGCGCGGCACTTCTCGTTATTCTAAACGCATTACGCTTGTTGAAAACCTAAGGTAGAAATCCCGGGGTGGTATTATGACGAATGTGCAGCGGCAAAGAAAAAGCAAAAGGGCGGAAAAAAAAATTCAATCGGAATGTTTTAATCGTTTGTGCTGTGATTGCCCCTTTCACTTTCGGTCGCATCATCTATCGGGAGCAAAAATTTAAAACTGACTACTCAATCGACTTAAATAACGTGAACGCGGCGATTCTTGTCAAACCGCATAGCTACGCTTCCGGACCTGAACACGCGCGTATTACAATCGTGCAATTTCTAGATCCCCAGTGCCACACCTGTTTAAGTATGCACTGGACGATTAAGAGAGTCGTGAGCGAATTTCCTAAAGATATTCGAGTGCTCATCCGTTATTTTCCATTCAGAGACGAAGGCCGGGTCGCGGCCGCGTTGGCAGAAGAAGCTCGTGAGATTGGAAAATTTGACGAGACCCTCGATGAAATTTTATCTCGCCAAAAAGAATGGGGAGATGGCAAATACACTAGCCCCGCCCTTCTTCCAGGTTTCATAGCGCACATCGGATTACCTTCCGAGCGCTTTTTGGACGATAAGTTACTTGTGAAACATAAATGGAAAATCGATTTAGACGTGGCTGATGCACGTCAAATCGGAATTACCAAGGCGCCTGCGGTATTTGTTAATGGTCGCATGATAAGTTTAAGTTATGAAGCTTTACGCGCAGCAGTTGTAGGTGGGCTAGAGTAGTCTTCGATTGAGAAGAGTAACGTGATATTGCTAGACCTTCGCCAGTCTTGGAATCGGAAATTCCGTGCGGTCGTATTCTGCGGTTCACGCAGAAACACATATTCTGTTTATTTGTTGTCATCCCGTGTAATAAAAAAAGATAATCTTTACAGTTGATGATGAGATTTCTATATTACTACACATGAATCGCTGGAAGTTTCAGGCCATTATCTTCATAACCATTATCGCGACGGTTGCGGGCCTGTTCGGAAAATTTCATTCGCACGATTCCTACCAAGGCGATAGCTCAAAGGTTTACGAAGCTTCCCGCGTAGACGGATTAAATTTAAGCGCGCGTTCACCGATGTCGGCTGAATTGGGCGACGTGGCCGCTCACTTTTGTTTTGCCTGCCAATCTTTGAAAAGTTTTTTTCAAGGACCGTTCTTTGGTCTTGAAGAAGTTGTGCCTGCACCTCACGGATTGTCGTCCTATCTATACGTAGATCGTAATAATTCGCGTCGTTTATTTCAACCTCCCAGGTCTTAGTTCGATTTCAGTCCGTTAGAAATCCAACATTGTCTCGGGGGGAAGTATGAGATTCGGTTTAATTCCGCTATTGGCTGCGCTATGCATTCTGCCTAAAGCGTTTGCGCAAGAAAATTTATCGTTTGGGACATTCGTCGGCTTTGTATCTAGTCAAACCACCGGTAAAGATCAACTTATCAAACTTGAGCTCATTCCCGGTCGTGCAGATAGCGGCGACATTCGATTGCGAGCCGTTCTTACTCTTCAGTTCGGAGGATTCGATTCCGGTGAGTATGTCAGCTACCATTTTCACGACGTGCAATATAACCTAATCACCGGCAACCTTAATTTTAATCAAACGGATCAAGAAGTTTATCTTTCGTCTGCGCAAATCAGGGCTGGAAGCCTAACCGGTAATCTTTCGTCGTCTTCAGGTTCCATAGGACCGGTCTCACTTTCAACGACAAACCGTCCACTACCCACCAATCCGCTCGTGGAACCCTTAGGAGGAGAATATAGAGGCACGTGCGGGCGCACCCCTTCTAGTCTGCAACTTTATACTTATCGCTCAACTAAGGATACGTATCGTCCAGGAAATGCTTTTAAAGCGTATGAAGTAAAAGGCCAAGTTGGTCAGTATAATCCAAATTATTGTTCCATGACGAGAGATGACCGGTGTGTTTACTCGAAGATAACCGCGGCATCTTATAATTTTCATTCCGGACAACTTATTTTAAACGGCCTACCCTTCAGCTATTCTTGCTTGATTCGCGGACAGACCATTGACTGCGGGGAGTGTAGTTTCAAAAGAAGTTCATCTGAGATGAGAAATCCTCGTTTAGTCCCGAATAAGTATCCTATTGATCCCATTGATCCCATCATAGAACGACTTAAGGCCGATAGGTCCACTTCGATCGCGGGAACATATAGCGGCTATGTCTTTCACGAAAATCTAAACGTATTCCAACGGGTCCAAATCGATCTCTCTACATTTCAACGAACTACGGATAGGGGGCCTGCTTTATTTATCGCGGCCGTCGCGCGTATTTATTTTGGTGAAAAACCTGGCGAAGTTATTTCCTATCGGTACGACGCCATCGAGTTTCCAAGCCCGCTTTTAAAGCCTCGCTTTACCTTGGCGCAACCGGATGCCGACGTAGACGCTATGTTAAATGTTCTAGATATTCGCGACGGTATCGTTAAGGGTCGCTGGTTTTCTCTCATCTTTGGCCGGGTCGGATCTTTTGTTGCGACAAAAAATGGAGATCTCCCCTCGCTCACGAGCGATAAAATTTTTGGAAGCACCGGCGCAACCTACGATGAATTTGCGAATAAACTTGGCTACATCGTAGATACCGTCGTGGGGCAGGATACCGCTCCGGTTGGCAGCGACAATCCATTCTACCCACTTACCCTCTATGGCAACGTTTGGAATAAAAGCGGATCCGTACAAAAAGAAGCAATCACGTCCGGTTCATACGATTTTTATACCGGACACATCACTTTCATATACGGCGATCAAAGGGCGGTATCCGGCAAACTTGTACCAAAGCAGCCTGCTTACTTTCGAAGGCTGGGAGGGAAGTTCGGAACGCTAATGCAGAATTTTGAGGCTGTTCGATACAATAAAAATACGAATTAGAAGAGGAAAGAAAAATGACATTCACAAAGAGATTAATTCTTACATCGCTTGTATGGTTAAGTTTTGGAGGACCGCTTGCGTTGGCGGATTCGTCGATACAAGGGACTTACCAGGCCGTTCTTGATCATGACGCTAAAGCTTATTACCAATTCGCGATCGTAACTTTAAGGACCGTCAATTCAGGTAACGGCAATCTTAAGATCTCGGCCAACGTCAGAATTTACTTTGGCGACCTGAACTCAAATGAATTTTTATCCTACGAGTATCCGGATTGCCCGATGAATATTTTAACGCGTCAAATTTCTCTTAAGAACGATAATTTTGACGTCTCGTTCATAGGTTACTTGAAGGAAGGTGAGCTTTCTGGCGATTGGTACTCTCCTGCGGTAGGAAGAGTGGGTAAGTTTACCGCGTCAAAGATCGCGATGCCGCCGGTACCGTCTGGATTTGAGCTGGTTAAATCCGTAACCGGGCATTACATCGGTAAGTTGACGAACACCAATCCAAATTCGAGCCTGCCCGAGACCGTAACGATTTCTTTGGTCACAACCCAAGACTCCACGATTGCCGGCGGGATCAAAGTTTCTGGAAACATGCGATTTTATCTCGGAGAGCTAGGCTCAACTGAATATATCGAAACACCGTTTCAGACCGTGGATTTCAACTTCTACAACCGATATATCACGGCGAAGACTGAGCGTTATGGAATCGCGATTAAGGGAAATCTAGAACTCAACGGAGTGCTTTCCGGAAATGTTTTCGCGGATGGACTCGGTATGGTCGGTACGATTGAGGCGCGCGGCCAATGAAATATCTTTTTTTCTTAATTCTTCCTCTTATCCTGTCCACGATCGGATGCAGCCAAAAAAAATTGAGCGAGCGCGATCGTCAGTTACAAGATCAGCAACAAGCGAACGATTTAAAGAAAGCGGAGCTTTCGCCGATTGCCGGCGAATATATTGGTGAGTTGACCGGGGCCAACGATTACCGGCAAACCATACGGTTGTCGTTAGAGGTGCGTGATGTCCCTGAGAGTGACGGAAAGCCGGACGCGATTCTGATTCCAAAGTTGCTCGGAACACTTCGATTCTATTTTGGAGAGCTTGATTCGCCGGAATTTATAGACGCACCGGTAAGGTCCTCCGAATACATAAAGGCGCGTGACCAACTCTCCCTTGTTTTAGAACACGTTCAATTTAAAGAGATGGTCATCACGGGTATCGCGGACGGCACATCGATTACCGGGAGCTGGAATGCCGCAAGCCTCGGGGTCAGCGGAGCCATTCGAGTACAAAGGAGAAATCCATGAAATTTATTTTGAAAACGGCAGCGCTCTCTTTCGTTTATTTTCTTACGGCGATTGCTAGCGCTGCGTCCGGTAATCCTGAAAACGTTGAAAGTGGAGGCACAGACGCCACAACCTTCAAAGAGGTTTTCGAATCAAACTTGCGACGGAGCAAGACCGATGTCGAAGAGAAACGAAGGCATTACGATATGGAATTTGCCATTTCGTCGGTGCAATTGCAGAACGCAATTCTTTCAAATAGTTATTACGAGATCGCGTATGCAGATCAGGTCTCTTCGCAGATGCTCCTGAAATTCTATTCCAGTTACGACTTACCCTTAGGTGCCGGTTTATCGGTAGCGCCCGGTTTGGGGATTGCCTATTCTTATCAAGAGACGATTCTAAGAGCGAAAGCAAAAAAAGGGGGAGTGTATAAGGACGTTGTGCGCGTCCAATGGGCGCCGCTATTTTTAGGCACTAAGCTTAATTACCGCCTCCCCACGAAAACTTCCGCAACGCTGTTCACACGTGGCGGGCTCACCTACGATTGGTTTTCCGTATCGGGAAGTTTAGATGGCATCAGTCAAAGTTACTGGAGTCCCGCTTACAACATTAGCGTAGGCGCCAATTTATTCGAAGATGAACCCGAAAAAATAGATTCGTGGTTCGGTGGTTTGACCATAAGTGGTGGAGTGAATCGGCCACTGTCGGGAGCGCGCAAAGGATTTGAGGCGACATCGATTGAACTAGGTGTTCGATTTTTACTTTAATCTAGTCGAGGAAATTTAGTGTTTGATGCCATCATAAAATTCTCCTTGGGACATCGGGCGGTAATCCTGTCTGCCGCTTTTGTAACGACCATCTGGGGCGGTTGGATTATGTTTAATCTGCCGATCGATGTGTTTCCTGATTTAAACCGACCGACCGTTACTATCCTCACGGAAGCCGGGGGCCTGGCGCCTGAAGAAGTGGAAACCCTGGTGACTCTTCCGATCGAAGTGACGGTCAATGGTACGCCCGGCCTAACTCGCCTTCGCAGCAGTTCCGGCGTCGGTCTCTCCGTTATTTGGATGGAGTTTGAATGGGGAACCGATATCTATCGTAACCGGCAACTTGTGGCAGAGAAATTAGCGCTCGTACAAAACCGGCTGCCCGAAGACGTAAGGCCGGTCATGGGGCCAATCTCCTCGATCATGGGCGAGGTCCAATTGATTGGACTAACCAGTAAAAATCCCGATATTTCACCGATGCAATTACGTGCGCTTGCGGATTGGACCATTCGGCCTCGCCTGTTATCGATTGGGGGCGTTGCGCAGGTGATTCCTATCGGTGGCGGAGTTCGGCAATACCAGGTCCATCTTTCCTCAGAAAAGTTGAGAAGCCGAAATTTAAGCCTCAAAGAAGTTAGGGATAATTTAAGTCACCTCAGCATGAATACGACGGGCGGATTTATAAACGCCGGTAACAAAGAATTTCTTATCCGAAACATCGGCCGGGTCGAAAGCCTAGACGACATTCGCTCATCGGTGGCCGGCATGTTTATGGGTAACGTCGTTCGCGTTACGGACATTGCGAAGGTTATCGAAGGGCCGGGAATCAAGCGAGGCGATGCCAGCGTAAATGGAAAACCAGCGGTTATATTAAGCGTTCAAAAGCAACCCGGGACTTCGACAACGGGGCTAACTAAGACGGTGGGGGAGACCTTAGAGGAGATTCGGCGATCGCTACCGACTGGCGTGGAGATTGACGATCATCTATTTAAACAATCTGAATTCATTGAGCATTCAATTGAAAACGTAAACGAAGCGCTTCGGGACGGAGCCGTGCTCGTCACCATTATCATCTTTCTTTTTTTGCTAAATTTCAGGGCAACCTTAATCACGCTTCTGGCCCTACCGCTATCTTTTGCGGTGACCGCGATCGCCTTCAAATATTTAGGTGTTCAAATCAATACGATGACATTGGGTGGTCTTGCCATTGCCGTAGGTCTGCTAGTCGACGATGCAATCGTTGATGTTGAAAATGTGTTCAGACGACTTCGCGAAAACCTCAGTAGGCCAAAACCAGCTTCATTCCTAAGAGTCATCTTTGAAGCCAGCTCCGAAATTAGAAATTCGATTGTGTTTGCGACGGTGATAGTTGTTCTCGTGTTCCTACCTCTCTTCTGGATGGACGGATTAGAGGGCCGCTTCTTCACGCCACTTGGTATTGCCTTCATTATATCTTTATCGGCCTCTCTCGTCATTTCCCTTACCGTCACTCCGGTCTTGTGTTCCTACTTCTTTTCAACGGAGAAAAGCCTGGGTCATCACCAGGACACGTGGCTCGTTCGTAACCTTAAAGTTTGGGATAGACCCCTTGTTGAAAAGTTCCTTGAACGGCCTTTTCTCTTACTGCTGCCGGTCGTGGTGCTTTTCGCATTATCACTCTTCACTTTACCCTTTTTTTCCCGAGAGTTTTTGCCCAAATTCAACGAAGGTACGGCGATGATTTCAGTTGTTCTCACGCCGGGGGTCTCGCTCGACTATTCAAATCAAGTCGGGTCCACCGCAGAAAAGGTAATTAAAGAGGTTCCGGAAGTGAGATCTGTGAGTCGGAGAACCGGCCGCGCAGAACTCGATGAGCATGCCGAGGGCGTTAATACGAGCGAGATTGACGTGGATTTTAAGCCCGGCGGTAGGCCCCGTGACGTCGTACTGAACGACATTCGAGACCGAATTAAAAAAGTTGTCCCCGCAGCTTCCATTAATCTGGGGCAACCGATCTCCCACCGGCTTGATCACCTCATGTCCGGCGTAAACTTTCAGATCGCCTTAAAAATATTCGGTGAAGATCGCAATACGCTAAGGGCGTTAGCCTCGCAAATCATGCAGGTTATGAAGAAGGTTCCGGGTGTGGTCGATCTTCAAATTGAGCAACAAATAGAAATTCCCCAGGTGAAAGTGCAACTCCTGCGGGACGAAGCCCTAAAGTACCGAACAAACGTGGGCGAAACGGCATCTTTACTTGAGACGGCGCTGAAGGGCGATGTCGTGGCTCAGGTTTTAGAAGGACAGCGTATTACAGACGTGTTCCTGCGTTTTGACGATGAATCACGAGCAGATATCGAATCGATTCGGAAAATCGCGATTAATACGATGCCCGATGGCAGCCGTGTTCAATTAGCCCAGATCGCGGACGTCTTTGAATCTACCGGACCAAATCTTATCAACCGGGAAAACATGCAGCGTAGAATTGTGGTTATGGCTAATGCTACCGGCCGGGGCATGGACAAAATCGTCGGCGAGATACAAGCGGGAATCGGTAAGTCGGTAAAATTGCCCGAAGGCTATTATCTATCTTACGGTGGTCAGTTTGAATCTCAGCAGAAGGCGAGCCGTACCATGATCATGCTAGGATCTTTAGCCATCCTCGCGGTGTTCGCACTTTTGTTTTGGCACTTCAAATCTTCATTCATTGCTTTTCAAATCATGATGAATATTCCGCTCGCCTTAATCGGAAGTGTAATCGCCATCGCGCTTTCCGACCGTACAATATCAATCGCCTCGATGGTCGCATTCGTCACTCTATGCGGGATCGCCTCACGAAACGGCATTATGATGATTTCTCATTACCTTCACCTCATGATTCATGAAAATGAGAAGTTTTCTAAAGAGATGGTCGTCCGAGGAACTCTCGAACGTTTGTCCCCGGTTCTAATGACGGCATTGGCTGCCATCTTAGGATTGATCCCACTTGTTCTTTCGAAAGGTGCACCGGGAAAAGAGATCCTTCATCCCGTGGCTGTCGTTATCGTTGGGGGTCTCGTAAGTTCGACCCTTTTGGACATGTGGGTGACCCCCGCCATCTTCTATCGCTTCGGGAAAAGATCTGCCGAAAAATATGTACGATTAATGACCCAACAAAAGGAGAGCGAATTATGAGGTTCAAAAACATACTGGTCGTGATGTTCACGGTCTGCGTTCAACTGGCAAACGCGCATGAAGGCCACGATACACCTGGAGCGATGCCGACGCCGCCGAACGGCGGAAAGATTGCGGAAGCATCCCACGCGAGTGCACACGCCGCGGGAGAAAAAGAGGAGGCGGAATTATTTCTTGAAGGTAAACTTGAAGGAACAATGTTGAAGATTTTCCCTCATGCTTTGGATGCGACCGATCAATCTGCGTTTAAAACGCTAAAGCCCGGGGCAAAGTTAACTATGGTTGATCTTAAACTTGAGTTGCCGCGTGCCAAAAAGACCTCCGTCCTTAACGTCAACGCCAAACAAGATTACTGGGAATCAGATATCGGGAAGGTTACGGAAAAACGTATCCTGATTTACGCGACTGTGCTCGACGGTTCCGAGAAGAAGACCGCCAAAATTCAAATCGAAAGATAAACATGACCGTAATCATTATTCTTATATTGAATGCCTGCGCGGTTCACGCGCAGGCGCCGAAGAGTCTTTCGCTTGCTGACATCAAAACCTACGCGGTAGCTAACAATTTCGGCGTCAAAGCGGAGACCGCCAAAGTAGACGAGGCGAAGGCCCAAACGCAAGTGAGTAGGGCGCCTTTTTATCCGAAACTAAGCGCCGTGACTGGTCCGGAAATACAAAGTGACGCGAACAAGCGAAGCACCGAAACGCTTGGTTATCTCGAAGGTAAATGGAACATCTTCCGTGGGGCGGCCGATCGACTTAACGTTGAAATCGGGCAACTCAACCAAAGCATCGCGGAAAGTAATTTGAAAAGAGCGCAGTTCGAACTTGAGCTTGCCGTTGAGGATCTTTTCTACCGTTACCTAGCGCTCAGTACGAAGCTTCAACACTTTGGCGAAGCGCTCGAAACGAACGATCGCCATCGTGGTTACATACGTAAAAAACGTCAATCGGGTATGGCATCTCAAGCCGACACGATGGAATTCGAGTTACGTGATTCATTTCTTAAATCGGAAATAAACGTCATTACTCAAGACCGCGAAGAGGCGCGTATCGGACTTATTCGGTTAATGGGACCGAACGTAACGGCATTCGAACCGCAAGGTGCCTTACCACACATGCACCTTAAAATTCCGTTGAGTAAGTTTTTAAGTCAAATTAACTCGACAAGCGAACTCGTTAAAGCTTCATCTTTAAAATCAGCGGTTGGATCAATCGGTCAAAAAGCGGCGCGTTCCGGCTGGCTCCCGGCGGTAGATCTTGAAACAAGGTACGGTCGACTTCAACAGGGCATCGCGCCCGAGCTAGAGGGGCCAGCTTTTTATGGGACGCTTCTTTTAAAGTGGGAGTTTTTTTCGGGTTTTGAAACAACGGGCAAGATTTTGGAAGCAAAAGCCCGCGCGTCCCAGTTTGAAAACGAATTTCGTCAGCGGCTGCTGACCGCCATGTCGGACGCTGAGATTAGCTACGGGAGATTGAAATCGATTGAGGAGCGGGTGCACGTGGAGGAACGAAATGAAGCTAACGCTGCCATCTACTACAAATCAGTCTTAGAAGAATATCGCCGAGGGATCAAAAACGGAGCCGATCTAAAGATAGCCGAGGATACGCTTTTGCAGAGTCATCTTCGCGCTTCGGACTTCAAATACAAGTTTTTGTCCGATAAAATACAGCTCGAAAAAGCGATCGGTCTTTTTATTGAGACGAAAGTTCATGCTGAATCCGGAGCTTAACCTCATAGAAGATGATAAAAAAGTGAATTCTTGAATTTGGATACTGTCGCCTCAATATATGTGGCATGTCAGGAAATGTTAAATGCAATTTTAGTCTCAACGATGTGGCTCAGTGAAGCAAAGATTTCCCTACAAAACGGCGAGACGGATTCGCTTCTGCAGGCCGTAGGATTTCGAGCTGACGATCCGCACGTGCGTTGTCATCAAACGTCACCGCGCGGAAGCAGTTGTCATCATGTTCTTTTGTTTTATAACAAATTCGATCGTGCATGGCGCTGTGAATGCTCGTCTACCGCACGCCCCCCGGAATCGCTGGAAGATTTTGTGATGTTTTCCTCAGATAGCGATATCTAAAAGCCGTGCTTCGCGTTTGTACGCTGCATTCAATCGCGCGCCGGCATTGACGGCTGAGCGCTGCGAAATTGCGGTTGATCGAGTGGTCCAACCTTTGGATCCTGTGCACATGTATAAGACTTTTGGTCCTTGAAAGCCGTCTGATTTGAGGTTTTTTGGTTCTCAGCATTTTGAATGCGCGCTAAGGATTTCGAATTTTCGCAAACATAAAAATTATATTGAGATCGGAGGCAAACGCAGCCGATTCAATTGCCATTAAGAATATTTGTCATTTTATAAACCTATTCTGTATATACTCCCCACCAAGTATTCTGGTAGGCCGTGTTAACGCGGTAAAAATTCTTCGTATTCCCAACCAATCATATGATGACTGCGAGGCTAACCTTTACGCTTACCAATGAGATCGGAAGTCGCTAAATCGTTTGATGAGAAGCGACCGCGTGAAGACAGAAGACCTATAGTTTGGATACACCGATATACATTAAACTACCTTCTTTTACCTTATCAATAACCGCGTCTTTGACTTTCCAATCGAGCGCGGGGCAGCCCCAACTTAAGCCTTGGATCACCGGGCGCTCATGAGCGTTGTCCCACCCGTGAAGCACGATAGCTCGTTCACGAATCCGCGAATTTGTACTCGATAAACCATCCAACCGAACTGAGCGTTTAAATTTTCCCCAATAAACTTCCCCGGTTCGGATAAAACCTAGCGAACTTGCGCCCGAGTTTACGATGTTCGTGAACTTCTCGGCGTAGCCGTTCCGGTCTTTATCAGATCCGTGACCGTGGGTCGTCCGGAATTTTTCAACTTCACCGGTGATCAAATTGATCATGAAGAAGCGCTGTTTATCCGAACGAGGTTTAAAATCAATGACAACAATATAGGATTGATTCGAAAACTTCGCTTTATTTGTTTCGAAGTAAAGGACGGCTTCCTCTAGTAAATCGGTAGGGACTTCTTTCTTCGGGTCCAGGTGCGCGTAGCCAGCAAGAATTGATGCTTTCTTGAACGCTGGAATAGATTTTGTTTCAATCGCGTCGCTAAATAAGGCTTCGATCTTTTTGTTTGCGGCTTCAATCTCCGCAGGACTTTGCCTATCAAAACCCTCGCCAAGGACATCGTCTTGTTTAATTTGAGCTAACGCAACTAACGGCACGACGAGAGCCGACGCAATAATTATCCAAGTCTGCTTTTTCAAAGATGACATTCTGCCTCCGGGGCATTTGTTTATGCTTATCTTTAGATTATCGGATAATTATACTCGGCTGCTTGATGATTAAAGAGACGACATTTGACCAGTTAAGGCCCAGGATATCGTGCTGAAAAATCTGAACGTGAGTTATTGAAGAAGAGTTTGATTCATTTTGATTCGATTATCGCTTTGGCGATGCCTTCCAAAGATACGCCTTTGGTCCATAGATTAAAGTCAGTCGTACCCATTTCGGGTACTAACTCCGCGAAAACTCTTCAAAGCCGTTGGATCGAGTTCAAGGTACCTATTTGAATTAAACAAAAGTAATGAAGATATTGACGGTAATTGGTTTGGAAGGCAAATCGTTCACAACTAACCCAAACGCTCCAAAGGAGTAAAAATATGTATTCTATGATTCGCACACTTCTGCTAACGGTTTTCTGTGTCTTCGGTCTTCAGGCTGTTTCACAAGAAGTTCAGATTTCATCGCAAAATGAATCCACGTCCTTGATCGAAAAAGCCGTGCAGAACGCCGCCATTGAGGAGGGGCTGATTGTTCCGGTTCAGCATTCTCACTGGGTATTCTTAGGTTGTGTGCACACTGAGCACGAATGCGACGATACGGCCCACTCTTACGGCTACCATCAACATACTGCGAGCCATGATCATCACACTTGCTCGAACCATCAGCCCTACGCTTGCTACGGCCAACATTAATTTATATTTGATATTTGGCCCGATTCTATCGGGTCAAATCTTTGGATCGATTGAATTTAGAGTGAAAGGCTTCAGAGCAGGACTCTTCAAGTTACTGAGAAGGTGAAACTATCGCCTTAACATTAGCGCTTGTTAGCTCTTGAAGCGGACAACGCTATCGTCCACCAATTGAGAGCATCCGCTCGGACAGCGGGACTCGCAAAATCAAGACAAATAATATCCACGGTGGGTGAGCTTTGTTTTGCATCTGTTCTCACAACCTCAAACCGCTCTCCACATGGCCTTGGATCATTTAATCCCGCCACGATCTTATCCGTAAAAATACGGTCGAGACGCCTAGACAAATCTTTCTCCAATTTTTTAGAAATCACATTTTCTGCCGTCACTGAACCATCTACCAAAAGCGTAATTTTATTTTGTTCTTTGGATGAGTTGATCGACTTAACTAACCGAATGGTTCGGATTTGATGATGCCCAACGGACACCTCGGTGATCGAAGTATTGCTATCTTCAGCGGCGAAGGACGTTTGTAAAAGGCACGCAAGCGATAGAAAGATTAATTTGTGAATGACACGTTTCATCGAATGGCCTCGGTTGATTTTAAAGTGGGGACGGCGGTGGGGTCTTGTCCGGATCGAAAAGGACCTTGCCTGCCAACTAGTTTAAGACAGTTTTCGGTATCGGTCGATTGGCAGCCAAGGGCTTGTTGTGCTCGCGGATCTGCCAGCACAATTAGGTCTGCACGTGTGAAATCTGAAGGGTGAACTTTTTGAATCTGTCGGTCGGCAGATTCAGTAATTTTATTGAGCGGTAAGCTATCCAAGTCAGGCTGACTTCGAGTCACTTGCCGGCAAGCGCCCGCAGCATGCAAGGATATAGCGGCTACTTTTTCAACTTCAGATTTCGGAGGGTTATCCGTTAGCCATCGGCCAAAAACTTTGGCGCCCCAAACGTCGGACATGGCTTCGCCCATCTGAGATCGACCGCCCGCGGACCAAATACACTGGGAGTATGGCCTCAGACGCTTTTCCACCTTCGAGCTTAAGTCCTGAACCACAGAATCAGGTTGATCGAGGGCGTTCGATTGGGCGAAGCGATCCGCTACCAATTTTATATCTTGAGCAGAGACCTCGCGGAACGCTTTGGTTCTAATGAGGCAGGAATAAGCTCCTTGAGCAGGGTGCTTTTCTGCCTCTATTGCCGGAGCAACTTCGCTCAATATTAAATTTTCGGTCAAATAGTTAATCGACTTAGGATCACGAAAATTCATAATCTGCGAGAACATAGCGTATTCACTGGGCGTATATTTTTTAATCTGTACTACGGCTCCGGCCACGTCGGAATTATTTCTAATTGAATCGGGCCAACTCGATTTTAAGTCCGAAAGCTTCTTCAAGGCCTCGCCATTGATTCGAACAAGCGGAAATCTCGAGCTGCATGGATCAATGGGATGTCCAATTTCGTGACCGATCACTTTTATTAACTGAGCGTCTGGATAGTGCAGCATTCCCGCGCAAAGGGTAACGCTATGGTCCTCGCCGGAGTAATAGGCGTCCGGCGCCATATCGGCGCAGCTAGGCGACTTCGACGATACCGACAATGAATTCAATTTCAACGTTTCGACTTTTTTCATTAACGCTCTTTCCTCGGTGGTCAGCTTATCAAGTGGTTGTCCCTTTGAAATTTCATCTAGTACCGCAGTCTTCGCGTACTCAAACAATTCCTTCGCCCGTTTAAATCTTTTATCAGTATCGAGCTGGGGCGGATCAACGCGCTTTCCTTCAAACGAAGGATTTGAAAACCATGTTCCGTCCGGAAGCGAAAGAATCGCTTGTTGTTTGCGTGTAGAAAAAAAATCGCAATTTTGTGATAAACCACGGATCGTGCAAGTAGGTTTATCAGATGCCTCGGCGGCAGAGACAATTGAGGAAGTGAGGGGCAATAACAACAGAATAGTAGCCAACAGCACCATATCTAACTATACAACAAAACTAGTTAGAAAAGCCAAATTATATCGTAGTTCTAGTCTTATAGGTTTTTTACGAGATTCCAAGTTGGGTTAGATATGGGATCTAGAACGGGGCTTAGAGCGTTTAACAACTTTCAAACCTAATCAAGTACCGCATTAAAGATCAACCAGGGCCCGTCCAATGTGCGTTTAAGACACCTAAGGGCCTTTTATAATCAAGCTACGGTTTGGGATCGCGCTCAATTTTTGCGACGGTATACCCGGCATCGTCTAATAATTCTGAGATATTCTCATCTGAGATGTCTTGTTTACCTTTGGTTAGAATAGTTACCGTTTTCTTCTCAATACTTATCTTTAACGAATCGACTTGTGCCAGTTCCTTAAATTTCTTTTCGATACCTTGTGCGCAGAAGCCACAGACCATTCCATTCACGTTTACGGTGATTTCTTTCGCAAGGAGTTCGAAGCTTGCAGTGAAAAATATGAATACTAGTAACGTTCTCAATTTTTGCATATCAATCCTGACTTTCTATAGATGAAACATAAAATTTAGCATCCAGTCACCGTCGGTACTCACACCAACTTCCCAGAGAGCACTTTTATAAAAAAATCTCGCAAGGGGAGTAACCGCGAATTTTCGAACCAAGCTTGGGTGCCATTGCGCTTGAACCATAAACCAACTGGCGATTTCATTATACTCAGCCTCGTATGGAGCGATCCCTAATCGACCCTCAACGTGGCTGAAATCGGGACCTAGGGAGGAGTTCATTTGCTCGACTTTAAGCATTGCAAAACGCTTGCGGTCTTCGATGTCCGCTTCTAATCCGTAAAAGGCCGCCCCGCCCGTATTATTTTGAAAATGAACTGCTCCGGCACCGGCGTATAAATAAAGGTTTGCCTGGTGACCGACTCCGTTCGAGCGATAGGCCAGATAGTCTAGCTGCGCGCCGTTGTACCGAAACTCTCCGTCAGGCATCACCATCCGCATGAATCGGCCGGCCGCAGCCATGTTAGAGCGAAAAGAGTATGTGAGCCAGTTATCGCTCATGAATGATTGATTCCAAGTCATCGCGCCGACTGCGCCCTTGTATGGGACCGGGTGCGCATAACAAATACTTCCGAACGGAATCACTAAGCTGATCAAAAAAACGACGGTGATCCGCAACATTAACATTTAGCTTTTGCTCGTAGCTTCGCTTCTCTCACGCAGCAGTTTTCCTTCAAAAAACCGATTAAAGACAGCATTAATGCCGTGTTCGCGAAGTAAATAATTGAACGACCACTGCGCTCCGAACTCACTAATCCGGCATTGGTCATATGCGCCAGGTGAAATGACAGCGTGTTATCCGGGATTTCCAACTCTTCGGCGAGTTTGCCCGCCGCAGCGCCGTCTTTGCCAAACTGAATGAGTAGCTTAAACGCCCGCAATCTCGTCTCTTGAGATAGGCAGGCAAAGGCTTCGAGAGCATCGATTATTTCCATTGTTCTAGAATAGTGGAAGTGTTATTTGTGGTCAAATCCTTTGATTTGGATCGGTAGCGTTGATTCTTCAAGGCCTAAAAAAAGCGCGCTTCAGCCTTTAGGTGAAGATGTGACTTTAGTGAAAAAATTAATAGAAAGTTTGCGCCATGAAAAGACTCTCATTTTTGGATCGCTATCTAACACTTTGGATATTTGCGGCTATGTTCGTCGGAATAGCCGTAGGTTTCTCGATTCCAGGCGTTGTCCCTTTTTTAGGCCGCTTTAGTATTGGCACTACTTCAGTACCGATTGCGATCGGACTCATCTTGATGATGTATCCACCACTGGCCAAAGTGAAATACGAAGAAATATGGAAGGTGTTCGGGAATAAGAAGATTCTTGCACTCTCACTTGTGCAGAACTGGGTCATTGGACCATTTTTAATGTTTACGCTCGCGGCCATCTTTCTTCGGGATCGCCCTGAGTACATGATCGGACTGATTCTTATTGGACTCGCAAGATGTATTGCGATGGTATTGGTATGGAATGATCTAGCCGACGGGAATCGAGAATATTGCGCCGGACTAGTTGCTTTCAACTCAGTCTTCCAGATTTTGTTCTTTCCAATCTATGCAATATTTTTTCTAAAGACTTTACCTCATTTGTTCGGGATGCAGGAAACTGACGTCAACATTTCCTTTGGTGAGGTAGCTTCGGCCGTTCTTATTTACTTAGGTATACCGTTTCTTGCCGGATTCCTTAGTCGCTTAATCTTAGTTAAGAATAACGGGATTCATTGGTACGAAAGCGAATTCCTGCCCAGAATCGGACCCATCACTCTGATGGCTCTTCTTCTTACAATTATATTTATGTTTTCACTAAAGGGCGAACAGATGGTCAATCTGCCTTTCGACGTTATTAGAATCGCAGTTCCCTTGCTCATATATTTCCTTGTGATGTTCACGGTCTCATTTTTCATGAGCAAAAACGCGGGGGCGCCGTACTCACAATCTGCAACATTATCGTTTACAGCCGCATCAAATAACTTCGAGCTCGCGATCGCCGTTGCGATTGCGACATTTGGAATTGGTCATGGCGCGGCCTTCGCGGCTGTGATTGGGCCACTCGTTGAGGTCCCGGTCTTGATAGGGCTCGTATCTGCTTCGCTGTGGATTCGTAAAACATATTTTAAGGAGGTGCACGAGTGAAGGGTCCAAGTATCGACTACCTAGCGGCGGATAAATTTGATCTTGTGGGAAGCCGTGACAAAGCTTTTACTTCCGAGCACGCTCCGAAAATTCTCGTGCTGCATGGGTCACTCCGTCCAAAATCGTTTTCACGCCTGTTATCTCAAGAAGTCGTTCGCATACTTACGTTTATGGGTGCCGAAGTAAGAGAATTCGACCCAAAGGGCTTGCCGGTTTTCGATCAACAAGATTCAGAAAATCCGAAAGTTAAAGAAATTCGAGAACTCAGTATGTGGTCTGAAGGTCAGGTTTGGATAACGCCCGAGATGCACGGTAATTTATCGGGAGTGATGAAGAATCAAATCGATTGGATCCCTTTAGAGTATGGTGGCATGAGGCCTACCCAGGGGCGAACCCTTGCTATCATGCAAGTGTCGGGCGGTTCTCAGTCATTCAACGCGGTTAATTCACTAAGGCTCTTGGGTCGATGGATGCGGATGATAACAATTCCAAATCAATCATCCGTGGCAAAGGCCTATGACGAGTTTTTAGAAAACGGTCAAATGAAGGATTCTTCTTATCGCGATCGGGTAGTGGATGTTTTGGAGGAGCTCATGCGCTTTACCTACCTGACTAGGGACTTTCGTGATTTTTTGGTGGACCGGTATAGCGAACGTAAAGAACGCGCGTCAAAAGTTGATCTCAAGAAGATGTAGAGGATTAGGGTTATGAAGATTCTTTTTATGTGCGTGGCGAATTCCGCGCGGAGCCAATTAGCAGAAGGTTTAGCGCGCAGAATATTTCCCACCGCTCACGTCGAAAGCGCGGGCTCTGATCCGGGCAAATTGAATTCATTTGCGATTAAAGTTATGCAAGAAATTGGGATAGACATCTCGTTACATTTTTCGAAATCTGTTGCGGATCTTCCGTCGGAATTTATCTCAAGCGTCGACTACGTTGTGACCCTCTGCGCGGAAGAAGTCTGCCCAATAGTCGTGGCACCAAATGCTGAAAGGCTGCATTGGCCGTTTCTAGATCCGGCGTCAAAGGTTCCGCTTCCTGATGCCGAACTCATTGATCGATTTCGAAGCGCTCGCAATGCTATTCAAGATAAGCTTGAGCAATTTGAGAAAACCATTATCTAGCGTTTTTAAACGGCTGAGAAGTTCGACGTATGCTTCCTATTGGCAATGTGAGTAAACGCTTCTCTCTCGCGCTTGGATATAGGCGTATTAGCCAAACCAGTCTCCGCTGCTGGTAGCTTAGAAATTGTTTTCTACATAGCTTGTGAGTAAATTGACATCCCGGTTTGACTGGTTCATTAGCCTACGTAACCCGCAATAGCGAATATCGTGGTGGCGTGTCCCGACGGGAATGAATTTTTTGTGAAGCCAATGGGAGTTATCGGGGCGCCCTAAGCAATGGTCAGGAAATCGGCCTTATTGAATACAACATTTCACTTCAGGAATCCGCGAAAAGGGACACTAGCCCTCGTTGGTCAATTATGGGTTTACGCCTTTTCTTTGGATTGATCCTGCACATCATCTCCGTTTGTATCGAGCATTCATTTTCGTGGCACAGGTTTCAAGAGTTAGCCCACCTAAAAACCAAAAGAAGTTGATCCTTCTTTGAGCGCGCCACCACTTGGTTTTTATTGTAATCTTCGTTCCATGTCTTCTCCACAGCGCTATCATCAAGAAAGGAATGAGAAAAGCGGTCCGCTTAAAATCCGACAGAAATTCGACACTCCAATGGAGCGTGCCCCCTCCAAAGAATGTAGATAGAGAAGTAGTAAGGTCGATTTCCCAATCAAAAGCCGCGAGATTAATGAGTCGGCCCTCCATTCAAATCTCCACTGAACTTGGGAGTACGGCGATGGATTCTTTAACCTGGATCAAAACGACCGCAGCGAGAAATGCCCCGGAAGCTCCGTAGATGAATGTCGATAGTGCTCCGAAGTGATCCCAAAGGAGACCGGCGATGGTGCTGGCAAATACCGTCGAAATGCCGGTCACGGTTCCGAGCGCCCCGAGGCCCGTGGCCTTTCTCGAGGATTCGATGAGATCCACCGCCAACGCCTTTCCCACACCGTCAGTTGCCGCCATGTATGTCCCGTAAACACCGAAAAGAATCCAAAAGTGCCAATGAGCCGTGGCAAAAGAAAACCCTAGATACACGGCCGCGAAGACCAATAGCCCCGAAACAAGAAGGCCCTTTCTGCCAATTCTATCCGACAGCGCGCCAAAGTATGGGCTAAAAACTGAATAAACGAGGTTGTATCCGCAATAGAGCAAGATGATCTCCGTTAATCCGATCCCTTCGGCCTTTGCCTTCATCAGAAGAAAAACATCACTCGAGTTAGTTAGTGAGAATAATGTCCAAGCGCCGAGGTAAGTTTTGAACGGGGAGGAAAATGAACCAAAATCGAAAAAACGGATGGGAGAACGTTCCTTTTTTGTTTCAGCTTTCTTTTCCTTAACCAGGAGCGAAATGCCGACCGCGATAAGTCCGGGGATAAGAGCCCAATAATAAATTTGCCTTAAATTTTGTCCCTCCAGCGAAAGATAAAAGATCGCGAAAAGAGGGCCAATGGCTGCCCCGAGCGTATCCATTGCGCGGTGCCACCCAAACGCTGCGCCCCGTAGCCTTGAGGACACGGCTTCCGCAAGAAGTGCATCGCGGGGAGCGGTTCTCAAGCCCTTTCCCGTTCGGTCTAAGCTCCTCGCAAATAACACCTGGGTCCAGCCGGTTGAAAATCCAATGATCGGTTTTCCAATGGCGGAGAGGAAGTAGCCGGCAGCCACGAATGGAGTCCGTCTGGAAATGCGGTCGGACCAGGCGCCTGAATAAGTTTTAAGTAAACTCGCGACGGCCTCCGCAAACCCCTCTACGAAGCCGACGGACGTCATCGATGCACCCAAAACCGTGGTCAGAAAGATTGGCGTGATTGGATAAAGCATTTCACTTGAGATATCCGCGAAAAGGGACACTAGCCCTAGCTGGACAACTGTGGGATTAAGCACTTTTTCCTTGGATTGATCCTGCACATTATCTCCGTTTGTATCGAACATTTATTTTCGTGGTACAAGTTTTAAGGACCTCGCCCACCTAAAAACCAAAAAAAGTTGATCCTTCTTTGAGCGCGCCACCATTTGGTTTTTGTAGACACCGAAATGGCCCGTAAAAAAATAGGCCACCCAACATGAAAGAATCGCGAAAGGAGCAACCTTCCAGCCGAAGATCTCCGTCGCCATTATCGCGCAGGAGATCGGCGTATTGGCGGCAGCGCCGAAAACGGAAACAAAGCCAATTGCGGCGAGAAGCGAGATTGAAACGGGGAGTACTGTTGAAAGAAAACTCCCCAGCGTTGAGCCGATAAATACCAATGGAATGAACTCTCCACCCTTAAATCCTGATCCGATTGTGAGCGCCGTGAATCCTGCTTTCAACACGGGATCGAGCCAGGTACCTTCTTTTGAAAACGACTCGATGATGACCGGAAGGCCTAGTCCCACGTAGCGGTACGATCCCTCAAGGTGAAAGAGCGCAACTAAAAGTATGCCTGCCACGAGCGGACGCCATGGACCATATGAGAAAAGTTTTTTTTGAACGACCTCCACCAAATGCGTTAGCTTTATAAAAGCGTTCGCCGCTAAACCAAACGCGACACCAGCGAGTGCTACGCTAAAAAATTGTTTTAAATCATAAGTCGGCATCATGACTTCGGGGTAATGCGTGTGAGGCGCCCCGAGTAGATGACAGGTGTAAAAAGCAACGAAGGAAGCGATAAAACATTCGAAGAGAGCAAAGAATCTGAGCTTACCAATCTGCATAACCTCAAGCCCAAACAGGGTGCCCGCGAAGGGGGCTCCGATTGCGGCGCTGAAGCCCGCTCCCGCGCCCGCGACGAGGAGAATTCGCCGCTCTTCCTTTTCCATGCGCAGAAAAGTCGGAAGCTGGTCCGCAAGAGATGCACCCATTTGAACCGCCGTACCTTCGCGTCCGGCTGATCCTCCAAAGAGATGCGTAACTACCGTCCCAAGGAGAACGAGCGGGGCCATTCGAAACGGAATGATGGTTTTGGGTCGATGGAACTCTTTCAGTATAAGCCCGGTACCGCCTTCCACCGATCTCCCAAACTGGTGGTACGTCAGCCCAATCAGAAAGCCCGCGAGCGGTAAAAACCAGATGAGTTCGGGATGGGCCGTTCTGTAGTCGGTGGCCAAGGTGAGGAGAGTAAGAAATATCGCCGCCGCAATACCAGAGAGAACGCCAACAAGACCGCTGAGAAGGGACCATTTGGCGTGACGGATTGCTAAAGATTTAAAGCGATTTTGCATACACTCCCACCCTGGCGGCATAAGGCCAACAAAGTAGGAGTCATCAGCGCGACCTCAGAAAACTGAGCGGCGGTTGAAAACGGCAAACTCCATTACCGTGCTTAAAATCCTGACATTTAGTTGGAGCTGAGTCAACGGCTCCATCTAACCCACTCGCGTTATTTTGGCTTCCGTATGAGGTTGAGGTGAAATATTAAACTCATACGTGCAAAAACCTTCGAGATTCCATCAGCTTATTGATGCGGTCCTGCTAAACGCTGAGCCAGGTACTAAACTCGAATTCATCGTGTATATAAAAAAAGTGGACGCTTACCGATGCTAGCATTACGTGACTCAGAATAAAATGAATGAAAAGCCAGTGGTAGAAAAGGCCGATACTTTTAAAGAAGTCCTATGTGCAATTTTATCGGTCGTAATGGGGAGCTGACTAAAAAGTGGGCTGAAGCACGCCAGCTGAGTGAGCAGGAATTTTCAAATGATAGGCTTTAGCCTTTTTAGGGCTTCCGGATGAGTTTGACGAGGCAGAAACCGCTTTCTTTAAGCCTATCGTCTATAGCTCCTTTTTGTCATGTTGGGTAATTGCTTCCCAGGTAAGAGTAGTGAAGATGTTTATAAGATGAACTAGATCCCTCCTTGAGTGGCCCGTAAATTGTTAATGGTATAGCTCGTGAGTGAACCAATCTACGGGCTTGCCCGACTTATAATTATATCCGCCATTACAGTTTTAACTACGGGTTGCCCAGGCAAGAAATCGAGTAACGACGATAAAGGCTCGTCAGCAGCAGCGGTTGATGGCGGCAACCAAAATAATGGTGGTTACGATTGGGGCGGTGGCGGAGCTATTAAGAGCCCACCCCGCCAAACTCAGTCCCCGAGATTCCTTAGTGATTGCATTAGCTTAGGACGCTTAGTACACCGCGCAAAATGGTGTATCGGGGACCGGCGGGAGTGTTCAGTTTTACCTTTGTAAATCCCTTCAACTGAAAGGGCGCAAACGTGAAATACGAACTCCGCAAAAGCAACTCCACGCATTACTACCGTTTCAGCTACCACGATCCAAAAACAAAAAAGCAGACCCATATCAACAAAGCTGACATTCGGAAACGCTTCGGACGAGATATCGTTACCGAAGAAGAAGCGAAAGAGTGCTTAAAGCTTCTTTCCGCAAAAATCGAGACTGAAAAAATAAGAATTTTGCGCAGGCTTGAGTGGCAGGAGAAATACTATTCTTTCGCTAAGCTCGCTGATTTGTATGAAGAAAAGCAAAAAAGAAAAGCTCCGAACTCTTGGCAGAACAACATGTTCTATCTTCGTCACTACGTGCTTTATTTTTTTCTTCAGGAGCAAAAGATAAATCTGATCGACTTATGGGTAGATCATTTCGATAAGTTTGTCAGATGGCTCGAAACTGCTAAGCGCATTCGGGGCAAGGGTGTCATTGCCTATGCTTCTAAAAACCACGCCATTAAAGCCTTAAACACTTTTTTGGATCACTTAGAAGCGGAGCGTGCGATTACGTTCTCTCAACGCTGTCCAACTTTTCCGGAATACCTTCTGACTTCGAGAACTATCGATGACGTTGTGCTGCCGGAAGAGATGGAGATGATCTATGAAGAGCTTAAGAGCGCAGGATGTCGTACCGAAGCAGTCTTCTATCGCTACCTCTACTTTTCTGGAATGCGCTTTAACGAAGCGATGGCAATCAGCGTAGGGGATTTATTTCAAGGCGAGATCGCGAGCGAGTTCTTTAAGAATAAACTTAGCGCTTATGACATTAAGTATTTTGGCTACGTCGTTGCGGACGGGCAATTAAGCAAAGTTGATCCTTTTGGTAAAGTGAGCCGTGTCCCATTCAAAGGAAGAAAGAAGATTGAAGAGAAATATAATAGAGTTCTACCGATTATCGATAAAGTACTATGGAACGATCTTGTAGATCTTGCGGGTGAAGTCCACGGAAGAATGAGGCAGTCTCAGACCGCAAGAGACTGCCTGCTGTTTACTGGTATCAACGACACGACTTCGACCAAGCGGCTAGTGCGAGCCTACAACGCAAGAAGGTTGAAATGGCGCTCGTGGCATTGCCTACGACATTCCCGTGCGACCTATTTGATCGGGCAAACTTCCGATTCTATGTTGGCAAGGATTTGGTTGGGACAATCAAGTCCCCGAACGCTCGAGAAGTACAATCACCTTTACCAAGCTATAACTCGAGCCGCAAAAGCGAGCGCCACTTCAGGTCGCGCACTGACTTTGAGGAGGGTAGACTGACCTTTTCTTATTGGAAGCCGAATCCATCTTGCTTGGCCACCTTCTGTCGATTTATTGAATTTTTATTTGGCCGCATCAGTGGTTCGAAGAGCTCTTCAGAACAAATAAGGATGGGGTAAAACTGTGCTTGTCGACGTTTAAGCTCCGACGTTCGTTGATAAAAGAATCTGCCTTGCTTGAACAAATTGCTCATCGGCGGAAGCTGTCTACCCGTGATTCTTGACGCTTCACTAGTTCAATACTACCCATGCGGTATGACAATAATATTATTTTTGAGTCTAAATTTTCTGACTCCTGCGCTTGCTATTCAGGAGGGGACGACCGTAAAACGTCCGTCATATCAAAAGCAGACAATCGAATATAGTCGGCAGTTCCTCTTGGATTCCCAAACATTTGCTGCGAGATCGGTCGATCGTTTGAATTTAGATAGATGGTTTTCCAATGACTATTATGGTGGTGGTACTGAGTATTCTTTAGAACGAACGACCACACGAGAAGGGCTCGTTTTACGTCTTTCCGCCAAGGGTGATGCTCAAGCTGTCGAGCAATTATTCACAGTTCTCCTTGATAACGTAGTTTCGGTTATTCACACAAAAGGAGGGTGGATTTGGAGTCTACCTTCGGAAGAATATAAAAATCATTGGAACTTACTTGCGGTTGACACTAAGAGGGATATCCGAAGAGTAGCGATCGATCGATCGATGGATGCGTTCTAAATGGCCTTCGGCCGTAGAAATCCGCGAAGCTTGTGAATGGCTCCTTCGCTGATTACTAAAGCTCCAATTAAAGAATGATGGATTTGCCCTGAGCTTTCATCGACAGCGCTGATCATTAAAACCCGTTTTTTTGCGCGGAAGAATTTTGCTCGCTCATTCTTGCTACACAGGCGCGAAGATTGCGCTGACTTTCGCCTGGTCCAAGATCGGCGGTGTCATTTGCCGAAGCTGAAATTATGATCCGATTTCGGCTTGCTCGCAATTGTCTTACGATCCGTTTAAACACCTTAAAAAGTTTTTGACCACTAATCTTGCCCACCATTGTTGATCCACTGTTTTATGACTGTAATCTGGTCAGGAGTGACAGCGTCTATTCCAGAACTTTCTGGCGGCATTTTCTTACGCGCATTTATCTTTAGTACTAAAATTAAACCACTACTGTCCGCTTCACCTGGAACAACTAAATCGTAAGGGGAGTCCAGAAGGTCTGATTTAGTAAGCAGCGGAATATTTCCTGCGCTCTTACCCGGCGTATGGCAGACGACACACTTTGCTTTTAGCACAAAGGTGTTTATCGATTCAAACGTCGGCAACAACACATCGGGCTCTTCAGCGGGACGTTCCCCGTCGATGGATTGTTCGGGTCCGCCGGCTTCGATCCACGCCGCGAGCAAAGTTAATTGTTCGCGATCAAGCGAGGGGTAAGGAGATTTCGGCATGCGACGTTCAATAATTGTTGATCTACGAATTCGTTCCAAATTTAACTTTGCTCCCGCGTGAGTCTCTAAATTCACTCCCCCTGAAGTCCCATGGCAGCCCGTGCAGTGCGCTCGAAAGATCTTACTAATATCTTGGAATGAAACCTTATTGATCAGATCCGGAGTCGGTCTTATATCCTCATCAAGAGGACCTTCATGAAAGTTATAGATACAGCCAACTAAAGTTGACTGGATCAAGAAACCAAGAAGGAATGAGCGGACGAAGAAAATCACGGCGTTCGTTACGGAGTGAGGATCCGGAATCTAAGCACCTCGCTGTTAAGTCCGACATCAACTTCGAGCACCGAGGCACTATCTATTAAGCTGATTTTGACTTGGCCAATAATGGTACCGTTGACTTGATTTTGCTCAACAGTAACCGCCGCCGCGCCGCTTTTATATGGCTGTATCTTTGCCTCACGAGAGTCGGTAATGAAATGAAGAACCGTCTCCGTAATTGTTAATGGGTCAGTGCCTTGCCAATCGACAGGGTTCGAGCTGTCCTGTCCGCGCGTTTCAACGTCACTTAGCGTTCTCCCAGCATCATTCATAAGCAACTCAACACGGTGAGCTTCTCCTGCCGATGGCGGGACCTGACTGACGACCACTTTAAAAACAGGATCCGTTGGTCCTTTAGTCGTAAGTTCTGTGACTTCGATTTTATGAAGTCGGCTGATGTAATTATCCTCGATAACATTCGTATCCACTAAACGGCCGATTCGGTGCCCAGCCAATTCGGCAACCTTTGCGCGCGTAACGGCCGCAAAAGATGTCGTCGCACTTATTGCCGCTGCAACTTGCATGGCGATAAAACAAATTCTTAGCATAATTCCCCCTTAAGATTAGATATCCGACTATTCAATAAACAATTTTAACTATTTCATCTATCTTGCGTTCGCAATCAACCTCGTCAGTGGCGTTGAAAGCTTGTTTTACGCAACCCCGTAAGTGGGTCTTGAATATTTCCGCCTCAATTGCAGATATTGCCGCCCGCGCAGCTTTCAGCTGAGTGAGAATATCTGGACAGTACCGCTTCTCCAAAATCATTTTTTCAATACCATTCACTTGACCCCGAACGCGGCTAATTCTCGGGAGATGACGGGAATGATCAGGATGATGATGGTGATGTGCAGAGGAACTAGCCTTAGGTTTGATTCTGTTTGTACGTGCTAAGTTTTTGGCGATCTTGCTCATGAAATTCCCTACGCTTCGCTATTAGTCACATACGGTACCGGGGGTAACGTTTAAAGTCAAATTGGCCTAGGGGCAATTTACTTTGACGATATACCCCACGGGGGGTATCTTCATTTTCGGTGGGGTCCAAGCTCATGACACGGGGGAATTAAGTGTTGAATGCGATACGCTCGTTTGCGCACTACGCTTGTGGCATCTTTATTCTCATAGTGGGCGTTAACGCTCATGCACAACTCGCGTACGGCAAGTATTTTGGGACTCTACAAATCGAGGGCCGCGCCCCACCATTAGCTATTTCTCTAGACGCTTTCCTCCTTCAAGTCGATCGGCCCGCCGTTTATCCTGCACTTAATGTAATCGTCCGAGCAAATTTGGGGGGCTTTAACGGATCAGAATACGTGAGCTATAACTTCTATAATCCTACCTACAACTATGAGCAGAAGATCCTTCAGCTCAACGACCCAAAAAGTGATTTGACGGCCACTTTGCAAGTCACTCAGACCGAGTCAGCCGTGATTCTTGAGGGACCAGCTGCCTACAGACCGACGAATACAAAGGGTCGCCTGCGGCTTGAATTAGCAATCAATGATTCGTTATCTCCGAAATCGTTGAGTGTTGGTTTACAGCCCCAGATTTCGGGTGAGTATGTTGGCCGGTGCGGACGAGATAAAGCTAAGTTACAAATTGAAACGGGTGTGGTCGGTGCAGCAAACCAACCCGGTAACGCGCTTTTAGGCTTTTCAATAACGGGACGACTCGGCTTTATGAATGGACCACTTTGTTTTGGAAATGCGGCTGAGAAATTTTGCTCTCTCTATACCTACAGTACGGGAACCTATTCACCGTACACCGGACGTCTTGTCATGCGGGGGCCACGCGGCACGATTGACTGCTCGGCGAGTAAAGAATCTCTACAGTGCACGGCACAGGGTTATGATAAAAGTGGTGCTTGTACTTTCGAAAAACAATCCGTTCTTGCTTCAGCCCCAAAGAATTTCCCCAAAGCTTTTCAGTTGAACGCTTCAGCCGACAAGATGAGGAATTTGCCGGCGCCGAATCCGCCGGCCAACTACGAACTGCTCTCGGCATTAAATGGGGATTTCTACGGCGTCCTTCATTATGAAAACCGTGATGTTTATCAACTTACTGAAATGAGCATTGTTGCTTCTACGTCGACAGAAAACGAGCATATCCCAAACCAAGTTTTTGTTGAGCCCTCGCTCTCACTGCGCTTAGGGAAATCATGGGCTGATGCACCCGCAATTAGTATCGCTTATCCGCAACGAGTTTTTTGGTTAAATAAAGGTTTCGCATTTCAAGTAGGCGCGAACGAATACATATTAGTTATTGAGACGTGGCGCGTAGGGTATATCCGCGGCGTAGTCTATTCGAAACATTATGGCCGTGTTGGTGTAGTTGAATTGATTAAGGGCGAAAAGCCTCAGCTTCCACGAGACCTAGATCTAATCTCAAACGTCGCAGGTGCCTACCTTGGGCCCAATGAAAAAACCAATGTCCCGCCCTATACGAGAAACATATCGATCGACTTGTTGAATCGAGTTGAATCCGAAGGAACCTTCGGAGTTCCATTGTCGGCACGGTACGCAAGCCCTGGGCATATGACCAATTTCGAATCTGCTATTTTGGATCTGAATACGGATCGCTTAAGTTTTCTGATTAAAGAGGAAGACAGCGAACGCTTATTAACGGCCCAGCCCGCGAAGAACAATTTGCAAATACTTTGGCCCGTGGGTTCGGTGCTCGGGGCTCCGATGGAATTCTATAAGTCTTTTACCTACGTCCGCGACGCTACCAACTAACTTGAGGGGAGTATTTGTGCCAGGAAATAACGGAAGGCGAAAGTTCTTAGTTTCTTTAGGCTCTGTGGCTGCCGCTGCAAGTTTGTGGAGCAAGAAAGTGTTCGCCGATTCGATAAAGCCTTCTACTCCGACTCCGGCTCCGATTCCGACGACGAAGGCTCCACCCTCGACTGGCTTTGTCTCGGTTCAAACCCCTGGGGTTCCAACCCTACAAGGGGTAATGAATGGCAATGTACGAGAGTTTCAGCTCACGGCCGGACCAGTCACTCTTCAATTTCCGGATATGAGCGATGGGATGGGTATGAGGGGTAGGCCGGTGACGGCATGGGGCTATAATGGATCATCTCCGGGGCCGACATTAGAAGCCGTAGAGGGCGAGACAATAAGAGTGCTCTTCACCAATAATTTGTCAGAAGCAACGACCGTTCATTTCCATGGCATCGATTTACCGATTGAAATGGATGGAGCGCCGGGATTTTCGCAAGATCCTGTTCAACCGGGAGGCTCTTTCATTTACGAGTTTCCGCTAAATCAGTCCGGCACCTATTTTTATCATTCGCACGTGATGGGCGCAAAGCAAGTCGGTCTAGGATTGATGGGATTTTTTGTCATACATCCCAGAAGTCCAACGCCCTCGCAAATCGTGAACCGCGATTACGCATTTATGCTGCATACGTGGAAATTAAATCCCGGAACAAACGTTCCCGATATCTTAGATATGAGTGACTTTAATTATTTCACGATGAACGGGCGGGTAGGCAATGGTATTCGCGGCTGGAAAATCCCCCCGATGCAAGCGCGAGTTGGCGAGCGTGTTCGCATTCGCGTGACTAATCTATCGATGCTGACCCATCCCGTGCACTTGCATGGACATCAGTTTGTTGTGACCGATTGGGGCGGCGGATTTCTACCAGAACATCAACAGATTCGCGCAAACACAATTAATGTTTCCTCGGCAGAAGTGCGCGTTTTAGAATTCACGGCGAGAGCGCCGGGCAAGTGGATGTTTCATTGCCATTTCCTGCACCACACAATGAATGACATGGACCGGCCACGACTTCCGGGTGACGAGGATATGGGAGAGATGTCAGATATGGATATGGGCGGGATGACGACGTGGATTGAGATTACCTAATTTCTATCCCAGCGGCGCATCGTTAACGGGCCGGGGATAGGTGCTTGAGGCCCTCGTTCACCCAATCAAAGACGATTTTTCTTTCTTCATTCTTAAGCTTAGAGCCGGGATGTAACATCCAATACCGGACCGGGGGCATAGATTCTTCGCCTACCACTTTTCGAATAGCTTCTAAGTCTTTCAACGGAGAGCTGTGACTTCTGAATGGAAAGCCCTTACTCATATCAAGATGAGTCCTAGCTTCTGCGATGTCGCTCGCTATTAGTTGTTTGATGCCGGGAAAATTCTTGTACCAGGGAAATTCTGTCTGAGCACTATGACAATCGAAGCAGCTTTTTCTAAAAATCAATTCTACGTTTACTCGGTATGATTCATTGATCAATTTTGCAGCTTCGATTGAACTTTGAGGAAGAGCTGTGGGTTGTTGATTTTTGCCGGAGGTATGTACTTCTCCTTCATGTGCAAAAGATAGATTAAATGGGGTGATTGCAAGGAAAACCGCAAGGCTTAAACAACCCACCCCGAACTTCATTTCGACTCGGTCTTTAGTTCTTTGACATACTTTTCAAAATTTTCTTTGTTCTGAAAATAAAGAACATCTCCGGCCTCGTTCGAAGCGATAGTCGCCGTGGCTTTGTCCACGAATTTTTTTGACTGGGGATCAGTAGCGATCCTTGCGGAAGCATCCTTTTGAATAGTAGCTTTGCAGTTCTGGCAACAGCCGTAATAAGTTTTATTATCTTTCTCGACCGGAATTTGGTCTTTAGCAAAATGCATATTTGTCACCATGCAGACTTGCTTGTTCTCAACGATTTTCCAAGTTTCGCTCGCGCTCGCGAAATTGCCCCAAAAAATAAAGGTGGTCGCCAACGTTATTAATAGTGATGCCGCTTTGGTTTTCATACGTAACTCCCTGTTTAGTGTTAAAATTGAATTTGAGCGCCTACTCCAGCACTTTTTTCCGTAAACATAAGTCCAGCCGACCAATTCCACGAAGGCCCGTACATGAAGCTGATTTCAAATTCGGTGTCTCGTTGGCCACCCCAGTCTGGTCGCCATGTGAAATCAGCGTCCGAGAAAAGAGTTTTGGTCCATTGAAATCGTTTTTCGACGTCAAGTCTGAAGCGACCTTCGTGATTGACCGAAACTTGCGTGTCGATCAAAAGTGGGAGGATGTAGCCAACGCCGATTGTTCCGAAACCTTTTTCATCATAAAGGGATGCGCCGCCAAATACGTTAAAGAAGTTCGAAAACCAACGACGGTAAACGACATCACCCTCCGATTCCCAGTCTCTACCAAGCGAGAAATTCTTTCCGTCGATATTAGCGGTCTCTAAGTCAACTTGGACTTCGTCCCACGTGCGCATCAATCGAACTCCAGCTTTCGCGTGATTACTAGCCGCTTCTAATTTTGTATGCGTGTACAAATGTTCGTGCAGGTGTGGATCGTGTGCATCGTGTTCCTCAACTTCGGGCGTGAGCTTGAAGTCGTTGTATCGCACGACCCGGGCCATACCGGTTTTCATATGGTAAAGATTATGGCAATGAAGCATCCATTGTCCCGGCTCATTCGCGAAAAATTCAATTGTGCGAGATGAATGGGGAGGAACATCGACGGTGTGCTTGAGCGGCGATCGTTCGCCGCTGTCGTTGATGACCCGAAAGAAGTGTCCGTGAAAATGCATCGGATGATGCATCATTGTCTCGTTTTGAAATGTAAAGCGAACGACTTCTCCTTTACTGATCATGAGTAAACGGTCTTGTTGGATGGTCTTTCCGTTTATGTGCCAGACGTAGCGCTCCATGTCTCCACCCAACACCAGCTTTACGTCGTGAACCTTCGCGTCCTTTGGAAAGGTGGTCGGCTGAAGAGCAGAAATATTATCAACCGTTAGAGTTTCCAGCGTCTTATCAGGAGTGCTTAGATCGCGTGAAGCCCGGTTTTGTTGCAACTGCGCATCAGATTGAGTGGACCAATCAATCGCTCTTTCAGGATTCATTACCATGGCTTTATTTACGGAGTGAGCTGCGTGGCTTATCGTACTAGCCTGGGCGTGACTTGCATGACTCGCAGGAGAGCCATGTGCTGAATGATCAACTATGTCCATCGCCATCTTATGCTCCGCGTGTCCTTCATGCGCAGACTTGTTAAGATGACCGCCGTGATCTTCTTTACTCATAGCTCCATGACCCGGATGCTCTCCGCCTCCACCATGCCCGCTGTGCACCATTCCGGCGTACATATTCGGCGGTGCTTTGCTTGGTGCAGGCACTTTCTCGCCCATCCCAATCCACGCTGACGCGAATCCTGTTACGTCTTGAGCCGTGGCGCGGATTTCGTAATTCTTATGCTCAGGCACGGTGAAGAGCACATCATAGGTCTCTGCCATGCCAATAAGAATCTCATTTGTCATGGTGGGTTTTATGTCCACTCCATCTGACGAGATGGTTTGCATGGGTAAACCCATGTTTACGTAAAAGTAGCTCGAGGCGGCCGCATTGATAATCCGCAAGCGAATTTTTTCGCCCGGATGTGCGCTTAAGAGTTGAGAGTCGCGCTTGCCGTTTATGAGGAATGCATCATAGCCCACGTCGGATAAGTCCATGCCGCCCATCCGACTCCACTCGTTTGCCAAATGTGTTTTTAAGCCCCCAGCACGAATGGCGCCGATGTATGAGCGGACTGAATCTTTTTTATAAAGGTAATAATCTCTATCCTTACGCAAGTTGCGAAGTATCTGGTCTGCGTTTTCATCAGACCAGTCACTCAAGACCAGCACCGCATCTTTATCATACGCAATAGCCTTCTGTTTCGGCTGAATAACCAAAGCACCATACACACCTTTTTGCTCTTGAAGCATTGTGTGCGAATGATACCAAAAAGTACCGTTTTGCCGGATTTTAAATTTGAAAAGTCGTGAGGTACCGGCGTGAATCGGCGGAGTATTGACGTAGGCAACCCCGTCTTCGAGTGGTGGAAGCAATAAACCATGCCAGTGAATCGATACTTCTTCTTTATTAAGTTTGTTTACAACCAGAATTTCTGCATCATCACCTTCGGTAAATTCAAGAGTTGGTGCGGGTATTCCCCCATTTACGGCTAACGCAAAATCGACTTCCTTTTTTCCGCTGATGTTCATTGGTTTGTTTTCAATTTCAAGTTCATATTTAACGGTTTTTGCTTCGGCTAACGCACTGAAGATCACGATTGAACCAAGCACCGATAAATTTTTGAGCAGCGTCATATGTTTCTCCAAACTGAAATCAAGTTGTAAAACCGGAGTCTGATACGCGGAAATCCTAAAGCTGAGTTCGCACTCTCCAGCCGATCTCAACCGACGCAATTCCCGCACCAAGCGCCCCCATTAGCCACAGTAGCGCAGGAATCAATAGGATCTCGGCGCCAACAAACACGAAGACGCCGAGTGAAAGAAGAGACAAAATTAAAAATTGTAACAAACTATTGTTTCTGACCACTCTAAATTGTTCGATCGTTAAAGCTAAAGGCAGGGCTAAAGCGCTAACTCCAACAAACAGTGCTCCGCAAAAAACCATACAAAACGTATGCCCAGCAACCGCCATAAAAGAATTCATTAAATCGAATAGCGGAAAAAGATGAAGGCCAAATTGCGAACAAATAGATAAGGTGACCAGACTAAGCGCGAGATGGATGACCAAAACTCTTAGCAGTACATTCATAAAGCTCGGATTCAGCTCCCGCTGAATCCGACTCAGCACTGTCTCCCGAATTAATTGCGGAGGGGTAATTTCATCGGCGGCTAAATATTCTTGAAAACCTACTAGTGGTAAACTATCTTTTTTCACTATTTACCTCCTTGCGAGGCTAAGATCTTGAGTCTGCGAATGGCTCGGCTGACCAGCTGACGCGCATTGGCCGGAGTCGTCTCTAGCCGAGCCGCAATCTCTTCAAAAGTCATATCTTCGTTGAAACGTAAACTGATGACCCTGCGCTGCTGCTCGGGCAGTTGTTCTGTTGTCTTAGAAATTGAGCTATCATTCGTGATTGCCGGCGTAGGAGCGTAATCGTCGTTCAATTCTTCCGCTTGATGCCGATTGCGCTTCCGAATAAAATCAAGCATCACGGTCTTACAAATCGCGAATAGCCAACCCCTAACGGGGAGTGAAGGGTCATACTTCGACCTTGTTCGATGAAGCTTTAAAAAAGTATTCTGGAAAACGTCATCCACTTGAGCGCGGTCCTTTAAATGTTTAACTAAAAAACCATAAATCTTAGCCGAATGTCGATCGAACAAGTGGCGGAAGGCCTCTTCGCTGCCGCCTTGATAAGCTTGCATCAATTCCTCGTCGGTAGCATCGCTGAACGAAGTCATCACATATGCCCTAAGCTAGATACGCTCAGAATTGGACGAATGTGACACCCGCGCAAAATAAAGTGTCGAGGCAACTCTAGCGCTAATAGGGCCGCGTTCCTGAGAGAAAGCCGCTTACTCATTAATTTCTAACCTATTCAAAATTGGACATTCGGGTCGTGAATCGCCGTGACAGCTCTTGGCTAGGAGTCGAAGGCTATCTGCCATCTCTTGCATCTCTGAAATCTTTGTCTCGAGTGCCTTGATGTGAGTCATCGCGAGAGATTTCACTTCTTTGCTGGCGCGAGACTTGTTTCGCCAAAGCCCGATGAGCTTTTTTATCTCCTTCATAGAGAATCCTAGTCCGCGCGCCCTCCTTATGAACCTAAGAAATTGAATATCAGTCTTCGAGTAAATTCGATAACCCGAGTCTGAGCGCATGGCCTTGGGCACCAGACCGATGGATTCATAGTGCCGGATCAATTTCGAATTGACGCCGGAAAGTTTAGCCAGTTCGCCGATATTCAAGGTTTCTCCTTACGTGCGATATCATAATGTATGTCATCATAAGGCTTCCAACCGCTGGAAGGTCAAACAAAGTGTTACGATGGATAATCTAAAAAGCTGTTTGTTATCGGGACGCAACAGCCTCGTCCAAAATAATCTACCATTCCACTTGACCTTCCAATCGCTGGAAGGCCGATAGTGTTGTAAGCGCAGCGGAACAGGTTTAAAAGCCTGAGGAGCGCGTTTAAAAGGAGTTCCTATGAAACACGATAGCGGCCATAATCACCACGGGACTTTACCGACGGACGACCATTCGTGCTGCTCAGTAAAGTCAAAAATGCCTGACCAAACCAAGGTAGTTGATCCCGTTTGTGGCATGACGATTGATCCCCTTACAGCTCGGGGCGGTAAATCCGAATTCGAGGGCATCACCTATTACTTCTGCAACCCGCTATGCAAAACTAAGTTTGACGCCGCTCCAGATGCTTATCTTTCAAAGTCAAAAATAGAGGCTACCGTAACCCCCGAGGACAGGAAGCGTATTTACACCTGCCCCATGCATCCCGAGGTGAGGCAGCAGGGTCCAGGCAATTGCCCGATTTGTGGAATGGCGCTTGAGCCTGAAGAGGTCAGCCTCGCGGATGAACCCAATCCCGAGCTTGTTGATTTCACGAGACGGCTAAGGATCACCGCGGTTTTGACGATACCCCTTGTTTTGCTCGCGATGTCCGATGTCCTTCCTGGTCAACCTATCCAGCACTTCATTCCAGGGTGGATTAATTCGCTTATTCAACTTGCCCTCGCGACTCCCGTCGTTCTTTGGGGTGGGCTACCTTTCTTCGAGAGAGGTTGGACGTCGTTGAAGACATTGAAGTTAAATATGTTCACCCTTATCGCCATCGGTACAGGCGTCGCCTATGGCTACAGTCTAATAGCCACGGTCTTTCCTAATTTGTTTCCGGAAGACTTAAAGTCTCACGGAGGCATGGTGCCGCTGTATTTTGAAGCGGCAGCCGCTATTACGGCACTTGTCTTGCTCGGGCAAGTCTTGGAACTTCGGGCCCGCAGCCAGACCGGCAATGCCATCCGAGCTTTGCTCGGATTAGCGGCGAAGACGGCCAGACGGATTTCTCCCGATGGAAAAGAAGAAGACATAGGGATTGAACATATAATGATCGGCGACCGTCTTAGAGTCAGGCCCGGCGAAAAGGTACCTGTCGATGGCAAAATTATCGAAGGTCGAAGTTCAGTAGATGAATCTATGATCAATGGTGAATCTATACCTGTAGAGAAGGGGAGCGGCGATGGTGTCATCGGCGCGACAGTAAACGCAACCGGCTCATTTGTAATGGAAGCCACTCGGATCGGTTCAGATACCCTTCTTTCTCAGATTGTGAAAATGGTTTCGCAAGCGCAGCGCAGCCGCGCGCCGATTCAAAAACTCGCTGATCAGGTAGCGGCGTATTTTGTACCCGCCGTCGTTTTAATCGCGATCATTACTGCCCTCGTTTGGTTTTTAATTGGTCCAGATCCTGCGCTTACTTTCGCAATGGTGAATGCTGTTTCAGTGCTGATTATAGCTTGTCCATGCGCTCTAGGGCTTGCGACTCCTATGTCCATTATGGTCGGGACTGGAAAAGGTGCAACGCATGGAGTTTTAATAAAAAGTGCTGAGGCGTTGGAGGCAATGGAGAGAATAACGACCCTCATTGTTGATAAAACCGGTACGCTCACGCTCGACAAGCCAAAGCTCGCCGTCGTGAAAACCGTAGACGGATTTGGTGAAGACGAACTTTTGGGATTGAGCGCTGCTCTAGAGAAAGTAAGTGAGCACCCACTTGCCGAAGCCATCATTGAAGGTGCCATCCAGCGAGGTCTTAACCTTTCCTCAGTTCACGATTTTCACTCCATCACGGGGATGGGGGTTGAGGGGACCGTTAACGGCAAACGGGTGGTCATTGGAAATAAACGGCTCATGGAGAAGTATCAGATCAATGCATCTGAGCTAGCGACTATCGCAGAAGATCTTCAAAAATCAGGGCATGGGGTGGTGCTTGTCGCTATCGAGAATAAACCCGCCGGCATGATTGCCGTGAAGGACCCAGTGAAAGAATCAGCGAAAGAAGCGATCGCCTACTTTCAAAGTAAAAAGATCGAAATTATAATGCTGACCGGAGATAACAAGCATACGGCCGCAGCCGTCGCTAAAGAAGTGGGCATCGAACATTTCGAAGCGGAAGTATTACCGGAGCGAAAGAATGAAGTAGTTCGGGAGCTTCGCGCGAGTGGTAAAAGAGTAGCGATGGCGGGCGATGGGATCAACGATGCTCCTGCACTGGCGCAGGCCGACGTTGGCATTGCGATGGGCACCGGAACGGATGTCGCAATGGAAAGTGCTTCGATTACCCTATTAACTGGCGATCTTTCAGGGATCGTACGCGCCCATAAACTTAGCCAGCAGACGATGAGAAATATTCGCCAAAATTTATTCTTCGCGTTCGCATACAATGTGGCGGGCGTCCCAATTGCCGCGGGTCTTCTTTACCCCGCATTCGGCCTTTTGCTAAATCCCATGATGGCGAGCCTTGCGATGAGCTTAAGTTCAGTGTCGGTGATCGCGAATGCACTTCGCTTGCGGCGTGCGAATATCTGATAAAGGTCGATGGCGGGCGGGTGTAGATGAGTCATTCATATCCCGCTTGCCTTTTCAGCCGCTCAAACAGCCCGCAACGCCATTCAAGAAGAGTTAAAAAAGTTCAGAGCTGAACACTAAGAATCCTGTTCAGCCGTCAAGTAATTCAGCTCAAAGCCGCTTTTTGGCAATGTTGGTAATTGCTTCCCTGTCGCGCTGGGATGGAGGCGTATAAGCCAGCCCAGTGTCCTCTATAGCTGGCCTAGATATTGTTAACTGCAGAGCTTGTGAGTAGATTCACATCCCGGTTTGACCGGTTCATTTATAGTGTAGGCATCATGTTATTGGTAACTGGATGTCCGGGTAAAAAGTCGACTCATGACGGCAGCGCACCGGCATCGGCTGGAGTCGATGGTGGAAGCAGTCAAAATGGTGGATACGACTGGGGTGGTGGCGAGGCTATTAAGAGCCCACCTTCACTCGTGAAACGCACCATCGAGATTGCCCAGGCAGTCGCCGGTGAAAATAAAATCGATAAAAACATGTTTCGCCAATTTTTAATCTGGAGCATGACAACTGTCGCGGATAACCAACGTTTTGATACAACTGTTCTATTCCCAAATTCGGGTGAGGGATTGATCGCAGATCTTGTAAAACTAACGGACAGCCCGGCGTTGTCGGCCCTCTCTTCGAAGAAAATCAAATTCCTCGAAAATGGTGACTGTCCCAGGCCTATGACAGAGCGATTCGCCGACGCGTCCGTATCCAAACACAACCTCGACGCTGAAGTTTGTTTTAGCGTTGGTAATCTCTCACTGATTTCGCCATCTGATTTAACCAGGCAAGTGATGGGTCTCCTGTTGCACGAAGCTGTTCATATGGCCGGCGGTGATGAAGAGCTCGCAATCAAGTTCCAAGAATCGTTTAACGTTTATTTCGGTATTCGGTTTGGTGAAATGCTCGGAGAAGCGTATCTCGCCAGTGTTATGCCTCAGCTTTTCGATGTCCTAAGTGATCTTGATCGAAACCAAGCGCAAATCCAACAGCAGACGCCAATTCCGCACATTTACGCGGTTTATGGTCGGGCGTACGGCACGCTTACCAGAATCCACGGCTTATCGGATGCGAGTGGCTTGAAGCTCAGACTCGGCCTGAAAGATGGAAAGGCTGCCGATGAGTTTTTCACAAAAGTAGAGCGACTAAAAGAGGCACTGGGCAACAGTTTTTATTTATCTGTCGGCGGTAAGCGAAGCCAGGTGTTTAATTATGAAGAGCTGGCAGTCTTAGACCTGGAGCTTCGCCGTTTGGGCAAAGATATGTACGATGCTTGGACAAAGCTGGAAAAGGCGTCTCTCTGTGATGAAGATGGTAATTTCCTCTATTTTCCCAAAACCTGGCTCCTGGAAGATACTTGCAAGAAGCCATTAACTTAAAATTCGAACCAATCAAGATTTAAGCATCGGATCACTTCGTTAGGAGAAGTCTGAAGTCGTTCTACGAGAGTATCCATAAGTTTTCTAAGCTCGCCTCGAAACCACTCCGCATCTTCTTTCGACATTGACATAGGTACCGAGAGAAAATAGTCCGCCGGGCGGGGCGCTGGAAAATGCTCGCGCGCTTTATCTCGCCAATTCCTTCGGTGGTTATTTAAGAATTCAGAGGTGTCGTTGATTGAAGTGCCAATTGTCTGAGGCGTTAGGACGCCATCTTCGTACTTTACGATCTGGGTCTTGATAAAAAAGTCGACGATCTTCGCAGTTTTTTCTCGGCTAAGTTTCAAGAAATCCGCGAGTGCATCAATGTTTCGGTATTTCGGAAGGAAGAGCGCGATCCTTGCGGCACTATAGTACCAATTCGAATAGTAGATCCCTTTGTCGGAATCAGAAATTTCCCTAGCTCCGTCGTGCTTTACCGCTGAGAGCTTCGTCTGACGTTCTCGCAATTCATCCAAACGTTTTTGCCAGAAATTCTTTAGGTCTTTGGTGTCCGATCTTTGGCTCTGAATCAACAGGACGAAATACTCTGACGTCACCTCGTCAAAACCAAAGAAGATCGCCGTCGCCAACCCTTGCTCAGGAGTGAAGTGCCGATCGTGCTTTAAAACAGATGTTATTACGCTCGGCTGAACATTCAGATGCGCCGCCAAAGCGGAACCTTGCCCTCGGCCATTTCGTGGAAGTGCCCAAAGGAAATCATTTAAAAATCGTTTGTAATCCTTAAAATCGAATATCCACATACTTATATAATATCGGCTATTTATCGGCCCATCTTCACTAATCTTGAAAAAAGGCATTCAAGTTTTCAAATAGAAATATATCGCATTGCGTTATTGCGTTGTATTTTGAGCCCACGCCACGGAGTTGGCTGAAGGGCAGATCATGGAAGACCGCTTAATGGATCTATTAGAAGCAATGGTCGAGGAGTCGCAGGATACCTCGATCACCACCCCAGTCGGAGACACTAAGTCCTGGGATGTTGAAGAATGGGAAGCCTGAACTGCTTGCCAAGGTTCAAGGTCTGCAACCTCCCAAGGGTTATATCTACAAGTCGCCTCGAAGAATATTGCCAGCCAATCTTTTGAGAGAGCCACGAGGATATCGGCAGGCTATTGATGCCCTAAGGGGGTACAGCCAAGGGTATGACATGGGCTCTCAACCCCAAATTTCAAGCCAGTGCGGTCAGTGCCCGTGGGTGAATCCATGTCAAAAGTGGGCCGATCAAACTGATGATATGACATTGCTATTCTACGTGGGTGGCGCAATGAAGTCGGGGTTACGACAGCTTGGAATTTCGTCTGTTGCTCAGCTGGCCAATTTGGATCCTCAGTTTTTAATTTCGAAGATTCCGGAATTAAAGCAATCAGGATTTTTGTGGCCGAGTTTTCCTCCAAAATTGATGGAGGATGCTGTTCGTCGGGCTCGGGTAAGGCTATCGAATCGACACGTCTTGCATATTGAACCCATATTTCCTAAAGCAGCGGTTGAAATTCACTATGATATTGAAGACGATCCAACGCAGGATTTTGTCTATCTTCATGGGCTGATTTTGAAAATTGAAGGACAAGATCCCCAGTACCATTCCTTTTTTGCTGACACCAGAGAGAGTGAAGAGAAGGTGGTTCAAGACCTATTCGCCTTTTTTCAGTTTCATTCTGATGCGATCATCTATCATTACTCCCATCACGAAAAAGCAACTCTCAAAAGACTGTGTGAGAAGTATCCCTCGCTGAACAGGCAAGTATACGATTTGATTTTTGGTTCGGGCGGGCGATCCGTTGATTTGTATCAATGGGTTTCGGAGAATTCCGACTGGCCTTTGACAAGTTACGGACTCAAGGCGATTTGTAAGTATCTCGGTTTTAAGTGGGCTACAGAGGACGCAGGCGGCGCGAACTCTATTTTGTGGGTAAACGACTACCTTAAGGGAAACGTGGCTCAAAAGGCTAAGATCCTGCGCTATAACGAGGATGACTGTCGGGCAACCCTATTTCTTAAGCAAAGGCTATTGGATCTCTGGACTTTACGAACTCGTTGAGACCGATGCTAATGAGCTGGATGTAAAGACCCCCTGGGTTAGCGGCTGCGTCAGCGATTTGTTCGGTTAAAGCTGTCATCAGATAGCCCTTAAATAGGTTCTAAAATCGTCCCATTTGCCCCGCCAAATTTCAATGGCGACCTTTGGTCGCTTTTTCTAGCTCCCTATTTTGAAATTTTCTGTTTTGTTCGCTCGGCTTTGCCTCGCTGTTCGCCTGCGCTCACATTGGGTGGACGGGGCTCGAACCCGCAGGATGAGGGAAGTGGCAACCCCGCCAAAACTTATCGGTTTCTTTGGTCGCGCTTCGCGGCTCCCCAATCTAAGTTTTACTGTTTTGCTGTTCGCCATTCGGCGAACGTGTTCGCTTTGCTCACGCTCGCGCCAGCGCTCGCTGTCGGGGTGGACGGGACTCGAACCTGCAGGGTCAGGGAACGGATATCCAGCCAAATTTGAACCGAACCTTCTGGTCGCTTTGCTCGCTCCCAATTTTGAAACTTTCTGTTTTATTCGCTCGCTTCGTTTCGCATATTGTCTGCGCTAACGTGTGGGATAGCCTTCCGCTAGTGGTTTAGATTATCGATGAAGGAATTGGTGGCATTAGTCTTGCTGAAATATTGTTCGAGGAGATTAGAAATGAAATTTATTATTCTGTTCTACGTAATTTTCGGTCTAGGAGCGATTACCGCAAACGCTATGGGAAAATGCGATGATCCGGAAGATCAGCGAGTCTACAAAATTGTAAACGCTTCTTGTACTCATGGCACCTTTACGCCGGCAGGTTTGAACGTCGGCACTATGATATGCCCCGAAATTCTATCGGGCTATACCTCTGCTCTTGGCGAAATGGATCGCCATAGATTTGATTGGGAAAATGTCATGATTGAAATAAGCGCGGCCGGCACACCGGCATGTCCTGACTCTCGGCCTGACACGCAGTTGTCATTCGAATTTCAGAGAATTAGATAGGGTGATTGAACCGCGGTAACTCGAAGTAAAATTGAGTGGCGCGGCAACTTTCGCTCGACATGCCTTACTCTTACTAATCTTTCGACCTACTCGTGATTGTCCCAGGTCTATGCCGGAGCTTGTTCTCTCCGGATCTGCGGCAAGCTTGCAATCGTTGCATTTTTCTGCGAGTCATACTTTTTCGAAGTTGAGGCGGCGTTTCCCGTAACGAAGCGAAGCGACAAACGCAGGTTGCGCGAAGCAACCCTTCGAACCACAAACGACGACATCCTAAAACGCCGAATACTTAGCGCGCAAAAAGTTAAAATTCCACCATCACCCGGCCGTCCTCAATGCGTAACGGATAAGCCATGAGCTTCGACCCCGACGGACGGACCGACTTTCCCGTTTGCACGTTGAATTGCCAATGGTGATGCCGACAGGTGATTCGGTTGTTAATCAAACGGCCGTCGCTTAACGGTGCTCCGATATGGGGGCATCGGTCCGCGTAGGCATAAATATCGGAACCGATCTTGATCAGAAGAATAAATCGGCCCCGGGCGGGTTTTGATAAAAGCGCTCCCTCAACTACCTCATCAATCGCACAGACGTCGTGCCACGCGCTTTTCGACATGGCCTGATCATAGAACGAAGCGGATTTAAATTGGAAAATATTTTTTGTTCGAGGTAGTTCATCGCCCGCGCGCAAACGCGGGGCCGCGGTGTTTGGGTCCGTGAGTGAGCGGGGAGGCGTTTCGAATCGAATTCGTCGCCTCCCGCTTTGCGGAGTCGTGGCTCCTTAGTAGCCCGGGTATTCGGTGAAAACCGTCTGCGTGCGTTTTTGCTCAACGCAGAGGACTTTGCGCATTTGATCGCACGCCACGACTGCGCTGCGAACCGCGGTAACGTCGGTTGCGTTGCCGAGGCCGACCGCCGCGCCGTTGTTGCTTGCGTTTGACTGCCAGTCTACGCAGCTCGGGGCGCCGGCGTTGGTTGCCGTTGCCCAACTTACGTTTTGTGCCGTCCAATATTCTTCGTTCACGCCCGTCCAAGAATTGGTGAGGGGATGAGCGAAGATGCCACCGCTGGTGGTGGTGCCGATGATCGTGGTTTTATCGGGGCGGCGGTACTCGGTGCTGGGTTCAAGAACCCAATTCACCGCCTCGCCCGGACCGTTGCCGCAATTCGCGGTTAAGCAGGCATTGCGACGAGTGGTCGTTGTGGGATTTTGGGTCGTGTTGTTGATGACCATGGCTTTGTAGGTCGTGTAGCCGCCGTTTGAATGCCCTAAAGCATTAGCGTCGGTCTGACATTGCTGATCAAAGCGGGCGACTCCATTGGTGAAATTCGTGCCGTACGTGGGCAGCATCGGCGCGATCGTCACGAAGATCCGGCGGTAGGCGAGTTGGGCGGGAACCGTGGTCACCCGTTTGAGTTTCTCCACGCAAAGTAGGGGAAGGTCGTTATTGCAGGATGTCGCCGTCGTCGAAATTGCCGAAGAGGTTATAGAGCCTAGGTCTCCTCTGACTCCCGAGCTTGGTGCGTAGTTTGCGGTCCAACCACTACAGCTGGGGGTCGCCGCAAAAGCCGAGGTGAGCCCGGTCCAAACGTAAGTTTGGGTCGCGGTGATGGAATTGGTCAGCGGAAAATCAAAGCCACCGCTGTTGTTCGACGTCCCGATGATGGTGCCATCGGGGCGACGGAATTCGGTATTGGCCTTAACCGGCCAATTGTTCCCGGCTTCTCGCTGCAAACTTCCGGTTACGGCAAAGTAGGTTCCCGAGAGTGAGCGCAAGCCCGCTTCGGTCATGCACATCGGATCGGCGTTGATGGTGAAGTTGCTATTGATCGAGCCCTGAATAGTCGCGGTCGTGGGAAACATAAACCCGTAGGATTGAAGAACGACCGTGTTGCCGTAAACGTCGGTGGGACCGCCGCCTCCGTCAGTGGGACCGCCGCCTCCGTCACCGGGAGGAGCTTGTTCTACGGGGATACTCGGCGTCGTGACGGGTTTTTTGCTGCCGCAAGAGCTTAGCAGAAGCGTGAAGCTGACCGAGAGTGCGCAAATGAGGGTGAGTGAATGTGTAGTTTTCATCCCCTATTTTTAACTGGCTAGAGCAGAGGCGGTAGAAGTTTTAAATCAAATGTAAATCAAATGGACTTTGGGCAAGTGTCCAAAAAATTGTAAACTCGAATTGGATGAGCAAGTCCGCGAGGGTGGCGTGGTGAGGGTCAAGCTAAACTTCAATGCTTTAGCCGGCGGTCCGGCTATCTCGTTAACAAGCAGGAATACATACTTCCGGAAATGCCGATCTCGTTGCAGTTAAGAAGCATATATTCCGGCTGAATTTTGTCATCGCCGAGCTGCCCGCCGGTGCTCGCATTTGGAACTCTGTGCGCACAGAGTTCTAGGGTGGGGTGGATGCTACGAGTATCGAATCTTTTTGCGGCAGGTTAAAGCGCCTATACTCTTTCCGACCTCCTGTTCCGATTAGACAGGCTTTCTAAATATTTTGTTTGGAGGGTCGCCAAAAGTTTCGAGACATTTTAAGCAACATGAAGATTGCTTATTTCCTATTACCATTTCTTCCGTTCGCTTTTTATCGGTTTGCAGCGTCTCGGCAGCAACGGGGGATAAAATTGCTTTTCCGCCCGAGTTTCTCGGTGAATGGATCGCGATCAGTAAACCCTGCATACCGGAAAGCGTGCTCGAGAGCCGGAAAGACAAACTGCTTCAATCCGGAGAGGAACCAAGGACCTTCAATATCATCAGAAAGACAAACGAGACCACTTGGATCGAAGTAACTCCCGAGCCAAATTGGAAAAGTTCATGTGGCGCACGATTCATTCGCTTGAAGAGGGCCGGCGATAAACGCCTTGAATATTCGTGGGGAAATAAAGCCGACGATTCGGATGGACATTTCAGTTCATGTTGGTACCGCAGAAAATAATAAGTCGCGGCGAACATGTTTGGGGTGGACGGGTCTCAAGCCCTTTTAGTTGCGAATCATTCGCTCGATGTTGGCCTTATTTCTCTCTAAATCTGATTTGATTAGGGCAAGCCGCTCATCAACGAAAGGCAAGATTAAACTGACCGCGACGTTAGCGTGGTCGGTATCATATGTCTTTAATACTTTAGACTGCGGCTTTAGGTCTAAAGCCTGCATGCCAACAACCCGAAACTGACCATCATCGGTCCGAACCATCAAGGGACTACCTGATTGTCCGCCGTTAAGCGCACAGTCATTAAACAATGTATCAACGAAATCCCGTCCACCTGGACCGTTCTGATAGTTGCAGTCCATTTGTCCCCATAATTGACCTGGATTCCGGTCATCATTCTTTTTTAGAGGATATCCAGCCGTTTTCAGAGTCCGATCTTTTAAATCAAACATGGACTGACCCTTTAGCAGTTTAAGCCAACCCACTTCGAGCCCTAAACAATCCTTATTCTCTAACTCTAATACGGCCCAATCGCCACCGACACTACCTCCAGTTGGGTCACCCCACGAGATAGGCCTTGCGGTCACCGTACGGTTTGCGGTGAAACTGACATTGAAATCCGTCTTGTTGGGAGACTTAGACTTCCCGAAGACTGCGTGATAGTTCGTCATAACCAAGCACGGTGAAATCAGGAATCCAGTGCTCTGGAAAAGGTTATTTTTCCCATCCGTTCCATCCGGCGCGATAATTTTCCCAATCGCAGCGAAATCTATGGTCGCGCCAATTTTATCAATTGCAGCTAGTGGATCCTTACCATTTTTACTGAACGTATTAATCTTATGAACCTGCGCCTCTGGCCCAGACAATCCGCCGTCTGCATCGAAGTTGTAGCAGCTGCCACCAGTGCAGGGTGCGCCGGCTTCAAACTGGTTCTGCTTGAGGCTGTGGTCGAAGCCGATCGTGCCTGCGTTGGCTGTGAACGACGTTAGAAACATCGTGAGGCTGAGATAGCTTGAAATTTGGGATGCGCGCATTTCGTTGTCCTTCGTGCGGTTTTCCGTCGCTGAAGTTCGGGCTCGGGCTAGGCCGACTTTCCTATTAGCTTTGGCGATACCATCGTTGAGTCTCATTTAAGTATAGCAACTACAAGGCCAAAGACGTGTGCCTCAAGATCAGACCCAAACGGAATTTATTGAGGGAAAGCCTAAAAAAATGGACGGGACTTAAACCAGCGGGATGAGGTAGTGGCGACCTAGCCAAATTTCCCTCATGCTTGAGCTCGCTTTTGGAATTCTGTGCGCACAGAGTTTTGGTGAATCGAGGAGCTATTGTGTGATTTTAGCTCCGCGAATTTAAAGCCTCGCCGCTCCTATGCGTGAAGATAAAGCTGAAATTACTGGTTTCCAGAGAACCTGTAGCGCACCCCAAGTTGTGATAGTTCAAGCGGAGTGGCCGTTAAACAGGATATTACTATAAATTAAAACTATATGTTTATAAAATCGTTGACCTATTTATAGTGCGGATTGCCGAACACCCCGCAAACAACACAAATAGGAAAATAGCGGCCAAAGTAATCATAGTCACCGCATCGGCCAAGTGCTGATATGTGCTTTTCTCAAACTCAAATCCTCGGTACCCGGCGAAGCTTTGCATCTTTTCAAGGTGTTCCATTCGGAAAGAGTCCCATGGTTTGCAGTGATTCTCTTCCGGGAAGAGGAGGCAGGCGGGATTCCTAAAATTAAGACCGCCCAGTTTTGTCGGCTGTTCTATGGGGCCGGCGGCGAGGGGTTCTTGCACAAATTTTTCGAGTCGGTAGCCAAACAAAGGGTTATAGCATCGGAGTGCCGAAGCTCCTTTAACAAAATGCAATTGATGATCACGGCCCTGTGGGGAACCGTCCGAAGCGATGTTTGTTATACGCGGTTCAATTTTGCCTTCCCGAATGGCCCGGTAAAATTGCTGTAGTGGGGAGGGATTGAAATTTTGGCTGGTGTAAAAGTCGGACTTCTCCAATGCGCTCAGTCCGGGGACGGCCAGCATACTTATAACAAAAGCCACGGGCAGAATCTGGGGGCGGTCGATGATTTTGGCGGTGAACAGCGAAAGCAAAGGAATGTAAACAATAAGCCAGCGGTAGGGAGAAGTCGTGGAGCCGACAACGGGCAGGCTTTTTATAATGTCGTTCCACTCCGGACTATAATAAAGCAGCGACAAAGGTATCGGGAGAATCGCCAGCAATAATAAACCGGAAGCCGAAAATTTCGGAGGTTTGCATTCGCGAAGGCGGGGCAGATAAAAAAAGAAACCGATCAGAATCACGATAGCCGGAAGAAAGGTTACTCCGTAAGTCAGTTCATGGGGCAAAGCCTGCCACTGCATGTTTTTCCATAGTGGGGTCACTCTGTCATATGTCCGCTGACCCGAATCAAAAAGGGCTTGTGAAGCAAAAATTAAAATATCCCATGGGTCATCAAGTCCCGGCAGCGGATAAAAATTCCTGGGAAAGTGCCGTATCAGAGCGATGCTCGCCGTGAGCTTGGAGGCGCAAATCATCAGGGCGAGTAGCCCGCCCGCCAAGCCGCGGAAAATTGCGGGCAAAAGTCGACCGGGTCGGATGAGATCAGCCCAACACACCAGCGCCACAACCGAAAGGGCCGCCGGAATAATTAGAGTCGCCATCCCGCCCTGCAGCCAATAAGCCAAGAGAAGCCCAACGCCCACGACGATACCGGCCGACTTTGACGACTTAGGGAGGCAGAGCAGCCACGCAACCCATGGAACCAACATCCACGGCTGAAACCCGTAGTGTCCGATAATCATACGATGGGAGTAGAAGCCATTGAACATGAACAGGCAGGCGGCCACCAGCGAGGCCATCGTCGATAATTGTAGAGGACCACGGGCCAAGAAGTAAGTGCCCCAGAATCCGAGGCCAGCAAAAATAAGCATCGCCAAATAAGAGGCTGTTACGGGTTCAACAAAAAACGCGATGAATTGTGGGACGGAGTAAAAGATCGACTGAGGATCGGCGAAATAAGCCTGGCCGCCACAAAAAGAAGGAGTAAACCAGGGCGGGGTCAGGAAACCGTTGTTACGAAACCACAAAAAGCCATCGACGAAACTGCTCAGTGTCAGAACATAATCATGGCCCATCAGGCCGTTGGGTAGGGGGAAATAAGAGCCGAACGTCAAATGATAGGCGAACATCAAAAATACAAAAACACCTACGACCGCGAGCCTACCGACATAAAGTTTTTTCGACATAGTACTGTATCATCAGTATCTCGCTCGGCTTGCGCAAGAATTCTCCTAAAGAAACTGATCTTAGCGAGATAACGACTAATGAGAGGGTACCTATTCAGTAGAATTACGCCGCATCATTTCTCGGCGCGCCAGATCTGGAGCTGCATGATTGAGGTGTAGCGCAGCCCTCTCGACGCGGGGATCGGCCACCGAGCCGATATTTGCGTGAACAAGTTTAAGAATTTAGGTAAGATTTTTTCTATTACGTAGAGCCGATATCAACCTCAACACCTGATTGGTTATCGATGGCCACGGCTTCGAAGGTTATATTAATTCGTCAACTGCAGAACGCCTACTCCGGTGAGAAGGCGGCCGCGTATGCCTATCGCGGTCATGCTTTGTCGACGCCAAATCTAGAAGAGCGAAACGAAATATTAAAGATTGAGCAAGAGGAATGGGAGCACCGAGAGTCCATTGGCTCTATGTTGCGCACACTTGGCGCTCAGCCACGGTTTTCACGAGAGGTCTTAATGACCGCGGTCGGCGTGGTCATCTATTGCTTATGTCGACTCGGTGGGTTTCTAAATATTTTTAATTTTGGCTGGTATATGTCGATGTACGGAGCCGGAAAGTTAGAGCAAGCAAATATCAACGAGTACGAAGTTGCGGCTCTTTCTGCCATTGCGAGCGGAGAGGATCGGTTCGTTGAAGCACTCGTTCACATGGCCGAAGTCGAATGGGATCACGAGCTCTACTTCCGCTCAAAGTCGGCGACTTCAAAGTGGGCAAAATGGATCAAAATCTGGAATCCTCCGCCTCCCCGAGATGCGACGCGACGGTCGCTGGCTCGTGAAAATTTCGTACAGCAAAAAGCTAAAAACCAGTGAACTGCTCTTTAGGAAGTATTTGATGGAATCAAGTTTAAGTCACGTCGCGCTTTTGGTCCCGGCGGTCGAAGCCTCCGCTAAATTTCTTTTCGCCATTGAACGTATTCATCAACACTCCTCGACAGCGCATACCAGTCGAGATGGATGAACTCTTTGCGAAGGCGCAGGTCTTTCTTTATTTGCAATGAAAGTGACAAGATGTTTCCTAGGGAAGCGGCGCCACGCGCCGTTGGGTTACCCACGATAAACCACCATTCGAATTTCGCGATGAGCTCGTTTGTCCGCTGTTCATTTTTCGATTCGATCACGCCGTCCCAAAGCAATCGTAGGTGATCTATTATCGCGGGTACGTCTTCATTCCGAGCATGTTTAACCCAGTAAATGCCGTCATGAACAATCTCAAGCGGGGCGGATTGAAGGTCCGGACCCTCGCTTGGCGCCGTTGGACTCCATCTTTGCCAGGCCATTTTGCCGTTCGGAAAGCCGATGCCGGTTTGCTTAATCATTTTATAGAATTCTTTGTAACGCCCGGAGTTTTCTCGAACAGAGGTTTCGATTCGGTGTTGCCCGACTCCGGCCAGCCGTTTGTTTAGTGGGCTATCGGAATTAGGGTCCATGTACGACAACTGTTCTTCAAAAAGCTTTTGCTCGGCCGCCGTGGTCGCGCTTGCTAAATCATTCTTTATAACTTCAAGTCGTTTAGAAACAAAGTATTGGAGAGCATGATCAAAACCGCCGACGGTGGGGCTGAATTCAATTATTGCGCTCGCCATTGTTCGTCCATAGGTTCCACTCGGACCGGCGAAGTTGTCTTGAGCCGGGGCGGACAATATGCTTTCGAGGCGTGACGTAGCTGCGGATCCGGCTAGCTCAAACTTGCACGAGTTATTCGCGAGGGCATAGTTGCCCGTAAAGATAATCGCCGCGAAAATAGTGAAATTGCGAATCAACAATTGAATCACGTTATCCACTTAGACCGAATTATTAGCGTAAGTGTTTTCGGAAAAACAGGAGCTGGTTTCCCAAAAATAAAACCCGGTTTGAGCGTTTAACGAAACCGTGGCCCTCGTCGGGGAACACGATCAAGCTACCCGGGATATTTTTCTCGCGCATGCGCTCGAGCATCTGGACCGCTTCGCTGACCGGAACTCGCGGGTCGTTCGCTCCCTGGATCAACTGCAAAGGCCCGACGATTTTGTCGACGTGAAAAAGCGGTGACAACTTCTCCATCACTTCGCGGTCGACGGCGGGGTTGCCGTACTCGTTCATCCGCAATAAGCGGCGATACGGAGCAGTGTTCTCGATGAAGGTGATGAGATTACTCATTCCCACAACCGCCGAGCCTGCGTCGTACACGCCGGCGAAGATCGTCATCGCAACGTTCGTGGCGTAGCCGCCGTAGCTGCCACCCAGAACGCCGACCTTCGGGGACACGCCGTCCACCTGCCAATTGTTCTTTATGTATAAACCTGCGTCCGCGATGTCGGTAAGTACCTCGAGGCGTTTACCCTTATTGTCGGCATCAAGCCAAGCGCGGCCGTAGCCCGAGCTCCCGCGCACGTTCGGCTCAACGATGACGAAGCCATCGTCAAGGTAGGCTTGCATCATCGGCGAGAAACCGGGCGAAGCTTGACCTTCCGGACCCCCGTGAAAGGAGACGAGCACGGGACAAAGTTTTTGCCGGCAAGCGGGTGGGCGACGCACGAGCATCGGAATCTTCGTGCCGTCGCGTGCGGGATAGTGGCTTAGTTCGGCCGTCGTGAACTGCGAAGCGTCCATCTCGGGGCTCGAGGGTTTACCCCATTGCGTGAGTTGATCCGTCTGCAAATCATAAGAGTAGTTCACCGGCGGGGCGGAGGTAAGGCTCACGCTCAACATCGCGTAGCGCCCGCTCGGATCGAACGAAGCTAAGCGCACGTGATCCGCGTCGGGAAACGGCGGAAGCGGCCGCGGGAGGTACGTCGCCGCATCGATGGCGTATAAGCGTTGGTAGCCATTCTCGTTGACGTTGTAGAAAATTGTTTTTCTTTGCGGATCGAGCGCGGGACTCATTTTGTCCCACGGTAGGTTCGCGCCGATGACCGTGAACTTGCCGTCTCGCCAGGAATAAATCTCGGCGAAGTCTTTCATGGCTTGGGTAGCGACGATGATTTCACCGGGGTGAAAGCCGTAGGCCGTTTGGTAGGCATTGCTTTGGCCCTGACCGAACAACGGCCGCGCTTGTCGCGTTGCGGGAGACCACTCGTAAATCTCATGCGACATGCTGCCGGTTGATTTTTTGAGCAGCAGGGTGCCGTCGTCTTGATGATCTTCGATGCTCCATAAACCTGGTTCGTTAAATACGACTTCGGTTTTGCCGTCAGCTAAAGCATAACGATAGATCGCATACGCATCGGGGCGTTGATCGTTCGATACGTAGTAGATCCACGCCGAATCCTTCGTCACAAATTGAAAGCGGGTTTGCACGCGCGGTTTATGTTTAATCACGCGCGCCGGCCCGCCTTTGGGGTCCATCAGGTAGAGGCCGGGATTTTCTTCACCGCCACGATCGCGACCGATGATGAGCCATTTACCGTCGGGCGTGACGTCGTAGGGGACCGTCGTCAGTTCGCCGCCGGTCAGCTGCACCGGAAAAGCGTTCGGACCATCGAGCCGCCAGATCTGACGAGTGCCGGTCACGTTCCAATTGAAGAAAAGACGCTTGCCGCCCGCATCGAGCTTCCCGGCGCCCGGCGCACCAATGTCTAAATAGTTTTGAATTTTCTCGCTTAATTCAGTGGGTAGGGCTGGAGCCTCGTATTGAGCGAAGGCGGTGCTGCTTAGGAAAACGAATAGAATGAGCGATAGTGTTTTCATGAGCCTGTCTTAATGTAGCCACGCGCTCACGACAAGCCGATTCTAATTTGATCCTAGGGTCGGCGCCTTGCCCGTGAGCGCTCAAGGCCCGCTTTGGCCGTAGCTTGGGCCGAGTCGAGCGCAAGGAACATATATCCGCTAAAAATTGACTGAGCATCTAATCCCCACGACAATTTTATGGTGAAAGCTTAAAAGATTAAGGGCGGGGGGCCACCATGATTCAAATTTTTTCGATCGCGATCTTTCTTAGTTTGGGTTTTGCTCATGCGGAGGAAGCAAACCTTTGCAAGGACCTGATTCAACCGAACATCGGGCAGGTTACCGCGGACGGAAAGTTAACCCTCAAAGCCGGATTGACCGGGTACGATATCGAAAAGAATGAACGCTCGGTCACTTTGAAATCGAGATCCGCCGGCGCGTCGGCAGATTACGAATTTAGTTTAGACGACCGGGGTCGAATCAAGAGCGGAGCGCGCGCTTCGGGTGGCTTTATCTTCGACCAAGTGAAGCAATTCAAAACGGAAGTCGCTTATCGCAACGGACGTTGCTACGTGCAAAAGATTACGGAGTCGGGGCGCATGAAAGCGCATACGGATATGTGTCACGAACTCGGCAACGTTTACGGGAAAGTGCCCGAATGCGTGGAGAGCTGCGACGCTAAATTCCAAACCCAGCTGACGGACATCGTTAAGCGATTCTCGGGCGACACGTACTCGGCCGATGCCATAGCGAAGTGGAGCAAAATGAAAGCGGGCAGCCGGATCGATACGCAGGCCAAAGTTTATCTGGATAATTGCACCTCCGTCGCGCCGATTCGCGCCGCGCTCGAAGATAAATCACTTTGGATTACGGACGCGACCGGTGTCGAGTCGGGCGCATCGGCGGCCCTGCGCGAGCAGTAAGCGAATGTGAGCATGCCTCGTCTAGAATCATCCAATCACTCCTCGTCCCGAGTTTCAAAAAAGCCCGAGCCCTTCGCGAACTGCTCTAGAAAATAGAGCATGTCGTAGGAGTGGCCGTTGAATTTAGTCGACGGTCGCATGTAGGTCAGAAGTGTTCCTTCGGGAGTGAAAACCGCAAAGGTCGATGAGTCGGGATCGTACACAACGATCTGAGCGTTTTCGCGCACGAAGTACTGTCGATTGCCGGAAGGCGGGGCTTGAACGAAATCAATCGCGCTAGTCATGTATTCATCGGCCTTCGATAAACCAAATTCCGACGCGTGCTTCTTCGCGTGGTAGTTCAGTTTTTCTTTGCTCTTAAACTTGAGAATCTGGGGCCGAGGATGCGGCTGAGCCCGGTCTAATATGGATTCTTGCTGAGTCACGTTGAGGTGAAACGTGCCGGCTCGCCAGTCGGAAGAGCGCTGCAAGATATCGTTGATCACCGTGATGTCCCAAAGATTGCGAATCGAATCGACGGTTTTCTGTTGATCTCGCGGCTGACGCATTTGCATGACGGCCTTAAGACGTTCCTCGTCGGACATTTGTCTCATTAGAAAATAAGCGTAACCCGACCATCGGTTCAACGGCCAGGTAATCGCTTCGGGCGCACGGCGAACAATGTAGCCGGCGGTAACGTTCGGGCTCATGACCGGATTTTCCAATAGGAGCCGGCCATCCGCCGACGCGACGAACGCCAGCGGCTGGAGGAAGTTCCGCCATTCAATAATATCCGCCTCGCTTAAAGCCATCGTCGAAAGATCGATACTTCGATCGGCAATGAGCTTGGGAGTATAAAGAACACCTTCGCTAAAAAAAGGATCGATGGTTTTCATCGCGTGACGAAGGCGATGCAGATCGTCGAGTTGGCTCGCGAGAGCGTAGTTCCCTCGCTCCAAACTACGGATCGGCAAGTGGCCCGCCACCAACGGCCGTGCCCAGTACCGGCGCCCTTTGCTGCGGACCAAACCCCAGTAGGGGATCGCCAGGCCCTGCTTGGCTAAGATATTCAAGCGGTGCATGCGCGCAATTTCCGCTTGCGAATCCGAACTCACCGGTTGGAGTAAAAGAAAGCGACCGCGGAATGTTCGGCCCAGATACCCGATCGTTCTACCGTCGCGAAGGACCTCGCGCCCGGTCAGGCGTATGTCTTTCAACTCGGGGACATGGGCCACGGTCGCTTCGCCGTTCAAATCGCCGGAATAACTTTCGATCCGTTTCTGTAGAGCGCGCGCGCCGACCTCGGTGAGCAGCGGAATCGTCAATTCCGAACTGATATCGAGCGGCAGTGTAAGCGAGGAAAGGCAGTTGAGCTCAGGATCCTACCGGCCGTCCGCTTCGAGCTCCGTCCCGAGCTTAAGCAGATCGAGGAGTTGAACGTTTACGACCCTAAAATGCTTGAGCGGCGGGCCGGAAGCCGGATCGTTGACGATTTCGACAAGCTCGGTAAAAAACTGACGGTAGCGCTGAACGACCTTCGCCCAACCCTGATCGCTCACCGCGAGCAAAAAGAACCCGGACATCTCTTCGGGTTGCTCCAAACTTTTTTGTGCAAGTCGCAGCCAGTATTTCTTAATGATTCGGGAGTCACTCTTTAAAGGACCGACGCGGAAGGTGCGTTTGTGCTTAAAGAAACCTTCGCTATCGAGTTCCAATATCCCGAGGGATTGCAGATCGGAGAGAACCTTCTTGACGGTTGAAACCTTGATGCCGAACCGGGCATTGATGAAGCCGGCCGTATCCGGATGGGGTGGGCAATCTTCAAGATTGAGAGCGCCGACGAGAACGCTGATCCAGGGATATTTGACGATGAGTCGGCGCTCTTTCAGACGGGCTTCGAGAAGGCTCGCCGCGTAAGGCAGCTGACCGATGGATACGATGCCGTCTAAAAGTTCATCGGCATTGTTGTGAACGATGTACAGCGCGTGAAGGAACTCGGCCAACGGGAGTTCGGTCTCCCCACTTAGCCAACGACTCACGACCAAGCGTTTTCTCGAAAGATTTTTGGCGAAATCGGAAATACTTTTGTCGCCCTTCAGGGCGTTCATGAGCTCCGACCCATCATGGAAATTCTCATGTGAATAGATATAATTAAACTGAAGCTGTTTTCTCAACGGTACTTTTAAAGTCTCGCAGAGTTTGCAAAAATCTTTCCAAAAAAATACTTTGTCACCCTTTTCCCAGCGGCTGACTTGGTCGTAACGAAATCCAAGTCGTTGACTTAAGCGGGTGGTGCTTTGCCGGCCACGTAACGCAACTATCAATTCGCGGGCGATGCGTTCGAAATCGACGTCAGTTTCTTTTTCGGATGTCATACGAATCCCCTAAGTTTGAACAACGTTGTTCATTTCCGTACCGGAACTTGAATCGCCGCAGGCTTTACGCTTGCGCATCGATCTTTCCCGCTCTTACGATGCGGGTCTCAAGCTCATTACTAAATAGGGGGATTTTTTGAAAGCATTGAAATGGCTAAATAGTTTTTGTGCAACGGCGGGCCTCTTGGCGGCGATACCGGCGGGCGCCGCTCCCGGCAGGTGTCTGCTTGAGGTCGGAGGTAGGAGCTACTTGGATGGGTCCTGTAACATCGAGCGATCGAAGGACGGCAGCTTTTCGATCGGTGCGGGAGACGCTGAATCGTCGTTGTTCTTCGCTTACGTGCAGATCGATGACGGAGTTGCGCAAGGGTTTTGGAACGGGCCATTGGCCGAAAGGCATGCGCACGAACCCCTGGGCACGTTGACCCAACGGGGCGCCTGTTGGATAAATAACAACGCTAAGGTATGCGCATGGAGTGCAGTTAGGCCTTAAAGAATTTGCGGGCGACGGCAACAATCTGATTGTCGGTCGGGTGATCAACCGTTTCCATTCCGACAATTCGTTTTGCTAAATCGCCCGTATGGTGCGTTTCAAGATGGGTTTTAAAATGGTTCTTAGCTAAGCCCGGCCCCATGATCAAAAGCTGTCCGGCTTCTTTAAGCTGGATGGCTAAGTCGCGATAGAAATGTTCTCCGTCGCTGTCGCCCTTGTTGTCTTTTTTATTGATCGTATGGTGGTTGTGATTGGTTTTCTCCAGTTGGGATTTTTCAATTTCCGCCGCCGTTAAATTAAAAATCGTAGCTTTTTCTGAATCGAGCCATAATACAACATTTGACATAGAAACCTGCCTTTATCGTTTGGTTGTGCAGGATCAACCAGCGCTTCTTCAGCTGATTTGTCACACAAAATCCCCGTGGACGGCTACAAACCTTCCCTGTTGCGGGCATCAAGCCCTACTTTAGGCCGAACATCCGGTTTATCGCTCCGACCGCAAAAAAAATTGCGACGTCCTACTCCTTACGGCAAAATTTAAGGATGAGAAATCTAGCCTTCGCGTTGTTTGGCCTCCTGATCTTGAACGGTTGCTCAAAAGGCTCCGTGCCACAAGAAAAGAAGCGACCTTTAAGCTTTTACGCGCCGATCATGAATTCTTCCGAACATTTCGAAAACGCCGCGCAAAAGTTATCCGAACTTAAAGTCGTTACCTCCGCGCAGAAATACGACATGCGATACGCTTTATTCGACAACGGCCAATTTTATTACGAAGTCGGTAACCTCGGCACGGGCCGGGGCGAATGGAAGTACCGCGACGGTTACATCAACCTGTTCGCCTCTCGCCATTTTTTCAATCTCGACATCGACGTGTGGGCCGCGGCGGCCGAAGGCGAGAGCTTAGAAATGAATTTCATGGACCGTTTCGGCGGCAACGTCGTCGGCGCGGAAACGGTTGCGCCCTCGGCGAAACCGCTCAAGAAGCTCGCGATGCCGGTCAAAGAAGTTCTGTAAACGACGTCGCAAAACCTCGTGGCACCGCCCTTGCTATTTAGAAGGTTAAACCTTGATCTGCGTGCGGATTGAGTTCTACCTAACCTTTATTCACCGTGGTGCATAGAATGAGTAAACTCCTAGTCGCTTTTTGCCTGACGATTTCTTCCTTCGCTTCGGCGGCGGAACACCAAGCGAACCTTCCGGCCGATCGCCTAACGGTCGCGGTCGACCGCATGGGCACCGAATTTATCCGCTTCCAAGTTTGTACGCAAGGCGAGTGCAAACCGCTCACCGGCGAGACCGGCATTTACCGGATCAAAGATCTCGAACAACGTGCGCATCATCTTCTCAACGGCAGCCCCGAGAACGAAGCTTTGATCGCGAAGATGAAACGCAAATTGAGAATCGCGGGCATCTTGGGCGGGGGCTTGACGGTCGTGGCCCACGGAACCGCGATGTACCTCACATCTCAGGGATTGATGAATATGACCGGCACTTACGCTTTGATCGCCGCTGATTTCATCGGCCTCACGCCGGTCGTGATGGCCTTCTTTTATCCGTACATGATCGTGCCGCTTCAACGACAAGCGGATCAGGCACTTGGGAGCGGTCTAGGGCGAGCGATGGTCGAGGACTTCGATAAAAAAACCGAATCTCATTTTCGCGCCCACGTCGAGAACGTGAGAGCTTCCGTCTCCGGTTTACAAACCGTCAGCTTTTGCGAAGCTAAATCTTTTTAAGCGTAAGGTCCTCTAGGCAACGTGACGTGCGCTTTGCTTCTAATTCATGAAACGTCTGTGCCACGAAATCCGCAACCGGCGCAGATAGGGCGGAGTAGTGGTCGCCGCCTTCGATCGGTTCAAAATGGTGGAACGGTGCGCTCGCTAGTGTCTCGAAATTTTGCAGGGCCGCCGCCATCGGCACGAACGGATCTTGATCCGCGGCGAGAACAATCATCATGACCGATTTAAGCGCTAACTTCGTCTCCTCGGTGAGCGGACGGACCGCGTAGCCCGGCGCAGTTTGATCAACCAAAGCGTTGAGCTGCGCAAACCGCTCTGATTTCTCAAACGATGAAAATGCGCCGACTTCCGTGAGCATCCAGGGTTCAATCTTTTCACCTAGCTGATCCTGCACCATCCTCACCATCGTTAAGTCAGAGAAAGGAGGCGAGACATCGCAGCCCGAGATCAAACACATGAGCCGATTACCTACGAACCGATTTTTGCGCCAAGCCAAAAGTCTTTCAAGATAAAAACCGTCCGTGGCGGGGGCGAGGAACTCTTCGAGGATATCTTTGATTGTGTTCACCGTGTCCGCATTTTTTAGTTCCGCAAAGAAAAGATCAATCTCACGCGGATCCAAAACCGAGCCGTCGTGCTTCACGTGGTGGATATCTATAATTTTCGCCCGTGCCGCTTGAATGAGTTCTTTCAGATCGGGTTGGATAAGTTGGTGATTCAGTTCGATTTGCTTAGCGATACGCTGATGTAAGAAATCAAAAGGCGGGACGGTGCCGGGGAGACTACTCGCTAAAATCAGGCCCTTCGGAAGCGGTCCATTCTTACGGTTTCCCAGGTATTGTTGGGCCACCAATCCGCCGTAGCTGTGCGCCATAATAAAAAACTGGCCGGGCTGCGCACCAGTTTTTTCAACCAATGCCCCGACGTCACGGGCGTGGGATTTACCACTGAAGTAGCGCATGACGATTTCAGCGGTCAGTTGATCGGAATCACCCAACAATGGTGATGACTCGCCCGTACCGCGTTGATCAAACACGACGACGCGAAAATATTTAGCGTAACCCAAAAACCCGTCCCGCTCAGGTGGTTCCCGGAAATACGAAGTGATGGAATCCGCGCCGGGGCCACCACCTATGAAAAACAGGAGTGGCCGGTCCACGTGCGATGCACCTAAAACCCGATAGCGAATGACGAGGTCGTCGCCTTTAGCCAACGCTTGCGGATCGTCCCAATCAATCGGCACGCTGATCTGACCCTCTTGAATATCGGGTGCGCGTTGAAACGGAATAGATTCGCGAAGCCCCGCCGAATGAGCGAAGGATGCTGAGAAGAACATCAGTACGATTATTAATTTTTGCATTCGAAAGAATTAGCAGCTGAGCGAAGCGCGGCCTACCGGCACGTGAGGGATTAGAAAAAGAACCATCTTGTTGTTATTAATCTAGGCGGACCGCGGCGATCGCGAAGCCAACGCCGTTGGCGAAAATCGATGCGTACCCAACGAGCACGGCCGCGAGAGAACGGCCCAGTATACTCAATTTTGCAATTCGAAATTAAGATTGCAAAGCTCTGACCGTTAACCCGCGGTCGGCTTCGGAGCCTTCGGAATTCCCGCGTAGACCGCCGCCCATGCGCCGATCACAAGCCCGAACACGAAACGAAGGCCGGGGCAGCCACTTCATCGCCGCGAGGACGACCTGCGGGGCCTCATCGCGTTGGGGTGAGGATTGCTTGTGGATCTGCTCCGTGGGAAATCGGTGCTGCCTTATCGCGGGTTGTTTATAAAACTCAAGCAGGGCACGAATGCCCGGCCACGAAGTCAGCGTACGTCCTTGTTTCAGGAGACCGGCCGAAGCAAGTACCCAAGGGCCGTGGCAAAGTGTGGCGATCGGCTTCTCGGCTTTATCAAATTGAGTGACGAAATCTCGCGCCGCGCGGGACTGACGCAAAAGATCGGGATTCACAAAGCCGCCGGGTATAAACAAAGCATCGTAGTCGGAAGCCTTCGCCTCATCGACCGTGAGATGCGCGCGCACCTTGTGGGCGGGTTCGTGCAAATTCACCCCGCGGATCCGGCCGTGGCGCAGCGACACGACCGAAGTTTTCGCTCCCGCGGTTCGCAATGCATTCACGGGGATTGTGTATTCCGCCATTTCAAAACCATCGGCCATCAAAACTGCAACTCTCATGTTCTACTCCTTTTTAGTTTGTTTCTCCTCCCTTGATCATCCGTAAATATCCGCAGCAAAAATTGAACCATTGATGATCAACGAGAGAATCAATGGAGAGTTCAAAAATTCGTGGACACAAAATTAAGCGGTTCTTGCTAAGCACGCGTAGAAATCGGCGTGGCCCGGGATTATAAAACGCACGGAATTTTCAAGCGAAAGGAAACAGCGATGCTAGCGATGACTTACAAAGGACCCTACCGGGTTAGACCGGTAGAAAAACCGGAACCGGAAATTGAACATCCCAGAGACGCTATCGTACGAGTGACGAGGGCTTGCATTTGTGGATCAGATTTACATTTATATCATGGCCTCGTGCCCGACACCCGCGTGGGGCAAACGTTCGGCCATGAATTCTGCGGAATCGTCGAGGAGGTGGGCTCCGATGTGCAGAACGTGAAAGTAGGCGACCGCGTTCTGATTCCATTCAATATCTTTTGCGGTGAATGTTACTTCTGCAAAAAAGGTTTGTACGGCAATTGCCACAACACTAATCCCAACGCGACCGCGGCCGGGGGATTTTACGGGTACGCGCATCTCACCGGCGGCTACGATGGTGGTCAAGCGGAGTACGTTCGAGTTCCTTTTGCGGACGCGGGCGCGATAAAGATCCCGGATACGATCGATGACGATAATGCCGCGCTCTGCACCGACGCGTACCCTACCGGCTACCAAGCGGCCGAGATGGCCGGCATTAAGAAGGGCGATGCCGTCGTGATCTTTGGTGCGGGGTCCGGGGCGGGCGATCGCTAACTACGGCCGAGAGGCGCGACCTTGATCTCTCGTCATCGATTAAAGGTTGGGCGTCGGACCTCGACCCCGCCAACCGACCGGGCGTTCCGATGGACAAGGCCCCCGACATCGGCATCGAGTACCTCTACATCGACGTCGAACAGCAAGTTCCGAAGTTTAAAATTCATAAATCTACCGAGCACGCACGCATGACCCCGGTGTTCGGAACTTCTTGCCCCCCGTCGGGGCTGAGCGGACGCATTCGCGATTTAGCGTACACACGCAGCGAAGGCCGCCTTTCGCATTGGATGCTGCTGATGTTCGCGGATCGCGTGAACGTCGTCGAGGATGTTTTATCGGAGCTTGCCGGTTTTCACATCCCCAACATCCCGAAGGAGATGGGCTTCGCCGCCGAATTAAAATACAACCGCAAAGGGGTACTGAAAGGAGCGGCGCTAATCGGCGTGGGCGTCTTAGGTTTGGTGGCACTCTCGACGATGCGTAAGAAATCACGCCTTAGCTTCGTGGGCTAGTTGCGCCGGAAGGCCAGCTTTTAAACTCCTTCGTTTTCGGCGCGTTGCGAAGGAGTTCGCCTAGGTGGGCGCATTTTGATCATTCAAAGCGCTGAGAGAATCCAGGGTTCAATCTTTTCGAGGCCGGACGGTGATTCGCCCGGCAACCAGGAAACAAAACGCGCTATTACATTCTCGATAGATTGTCGCGAAGCCTTTCCATTTCGATATCTAATTGGACGGAATCAACGACCTTTTTTACGCCTTTTTCATCAGTGAGATTGCAGGTGAAAACTCCCGGATGTTTTGTGCGGAAGTTGCGACCAGCCGCGACGGCTTCTCGCCCGACGCGCTTCATCTCCGCGATTTCTTCCAGGGCCGATTCGCCCGTTCGCTGTTTGCTCAGTATGCCTCGCAAAGCCGCTCCCATGCTGCCGAGATTCGCCGAAATACTTTTAGTCATCGCATTGTGATCCGCCGTAAATTCCGGAGTGCAATCGCCGTCTTTACCGATGGGGTTAGATTTTGGTGCCGCTTTTGCCGCAACATCATCAACTGCTCTATAAAGTGCCGATGGATTGAGGCGCATAGTGCTGCCGTTTTTGTAGAAGGAGCAGGTGAAGTTACCGTAAGTTTCGCGGAAGGTTTGCACTCGCTTTGTAAACTTGGCTAATTCGGCTTCTTGCTTTTTCGTGGCCTCTTCTATCTTTGTTTCATCGCCGAGGTCACCGAAGGTTGTCGAGACGTTTTTGATCATTTCAACGCTCATCGTTTGCAATGCATCCGCTTCGGTAACGACGGCGTCCGTGCACATACCGTTCGCGCCAATCGCTTTTGATTGACCGGGAGGAGTTCTCGAAGCAGGTGCCAACTTGGGGCTATCCGATGATCCGCACGCGGTAATAAATGACGAAACTAAAAAACAAAACGGCAATAATTTCAATGAATTCACTCGAACTCCTCTAGGGTGGGCATTGGCTGTAAAAGCAAACGAGTGAGCAAGAGGTGGGCCATCACGCCATGGTTCAGTAGACCTCCACCGAAAGAAATATTGACCTACCGTATAGGAACAGGCTGCGGGGCCAATCCTAATTGTTCTTGCAACATGGGTACTTCGCGCTTGGTCTTCGGCTTCTTCACCTGCGGAACGACGAAGTCTTTTTGTAATCCGCCGGCGACGAGTAAGGTCGGCACACCTTTTTCATCGATTGAAAGAAATAGGTCGACGGTGGCCCAGCGAAGATTCGATTCGTCTGGCCCACGAACGGCAATGTTCGAATCAATCGTTAGCGCCGTCAAAGTTTTGAGCGGGTCGTGATCAGGATCGTCTGATTTCACTTCTCGGGTTTTCAATACTTCTTGCGCAAGCCGACTCGTCACGGGAACAAGAAGATGAACCGATCGCCAGCCGGCTGATCCCTCGTGCACGGAGGCCGCCATCGCTTCAATTCCTTCGGTAAAGCGGAGCGTGCGGTAGCTCGAGCGGTCATCTAGGTAGCGTTGGGCTTTTTTGCTCACGATGGCCAACCACCAAGGTAGAACCTCACCGGTGTCACGTAGACCAAGGGTGCTCGCCCAGATGAGCCCGGCTCCAAGAGCAAAATCGCCGCTACTCCCATCCGCTGCACCGATCAGCGCCGTACCCCCGCCGACGCCTATTAAAGCGGCTAAGGGGATCACGCTCCTAAGCGTTGTCAAAATCTTGCGAGAGGTGTCCCAAAATTTTTGCCGGCGAAGTATAGGTTCGACGCGATCATCGAGCGCAGCGATATCCGTATTCGTATCTTGAAAAAACCGTTCGATTGCTTCGCGGCCGTGTATCGAGTGCGAGAAAGCAATGCGGCCCGGCTCTAACTTTCCAAGTCTGTCCGCTACGTCTTGCCAGCGTTCCAAAGATTTTATTTTGCTTTCGAGTTGTGCGGTTGCCATATCGACATTCAGAGAAAAAGGTCGCTCACTAATACCCGAGGTAATTTGCGGATAACGCCAGGTCGACTGATTGGCTTCCCCATGATCAACTTCGGCACCTAAAGTGATGAGTGCCTGGTTAATCATGTAAACCGACGATTCGGATCCTCGCACCTTCGTTAACATGGCCACGCAAGTCACTTGCGCATTGGGAGTTGTTCTCGCCCAAGCGGAGGTCGCGAATGCGGAGAGCAGACCCGAAAGGATTAGAAGGAAAGCGACTCGACCCGTGATGGTTGTCATTAAACTACACCGGGGACTGCACTGTCGAACGATCGACTTCTATCAATCCGGTCGCGGGGATCGAAAATTGAACAGGTTTTTGGGTGTCACCATAACGCTCGCTACAAAATCGGACGTTCGATGCGTGCGCGGCGATGGCTCGCTGAATCTGGGAGTGGCGCTCGCCATGATCCCGAAGCGGCCACGGGGTCGCCAGATCTTTTTGCCCTGAAATAGTTCCAGGAATGCATACTTCGGCCGCGTGACCGATCGACGCGAAAACTATCATGCTAAGCATGAGCGCTGTTTTGAACATAAAGACCTCCGTTTTAAATTGTATGAGCAAGAACCGTGCAGTAACGGAGTCTTTGGGTCAAAACGCCGTATCGATCCATACGAGGTCGCCGTCGACCGTGAGGATGATGTTGGCCGAATACGCGACAAACTTGGTTAAGGTTTTTATGTCGATTTGCTTATGAAGATAAAGCCTTAACCACTGCCGAAATTCAGGGGAGACGCGTAGACGATCGACCGGTCTACCAAGCAGATTGAGCAGGAGATTTAGGTTCACCCCTTTGTCCCACTCCGCCAGAAACGCGTTGGCTCGCGGGTCAATCTCCATGAATCGCAGACTTGAGGCGCCGTCTTCGGACATCGCCTTGATGGCTTCGACGTGACTGACGATCCCTTGGCCGCGCGGGCCTGACTTCTTCAAGATTTTCAGTTCGCGGATATGACCGTCATCGTTCACTAGATAAACCGTGCCTTGCCCGCCGATCCCGAGGCAGTGAACGACGTGCAGAATCCGGCCGTTGAATTCGACGCTATCGCCGATACGTAGCTGATTGTGGTCATTTCTAAAGCTAGCGAAAACTTGGGCTAAGCTCTCATCCGCCAACTCAATCCAAAGATCCGCGGTGCGCTCAAGTTCTTCGCGCATTCCCGGCGGGAAAGGGATTTTCGCAATCTTTACTTTTGGTTTAATCTCTAAAGGATTAGTCGCTGCTTTGGGCGACCTCAGATCCGCCAAGCAATCTTCCGATTGGTCTTCTATTAGGCGGAGCAATTCGGTTAATGTCGGAATTCTTGGAAGTTCCCGGCTTGTCACCGCCGATGCGTTCGGCCCGTAGATTGAAAAAACAACGGCCAAAAGGCAAAAAATTCGAAAGATTTTGAAGCTGAGCCGTTGTTTGTGCATGTCGCCCAGTCGTGCCATTAGAGTGGCTAAAATTCAAGCGGGGCCAGAACCTAAATTGACCTTACTTTTTACAAATTTGGTCAACGGAATGCAGGTTGCCGTTTGCATCCATGAGTGATCGTTCGGCGATCAGCTCTGTTGCGAATTGGCTGTAAACACTGCCCGCCGTAACCAACAACGGCGCGCGCCTACGATTTATCGTGAAGTCTCTAAGATCGATACCAAGCTTGCGGAACGCAACGAAGGCTCGCTCGTTCACGCTGTCCGTTCCGACCGGCTCGGAGCGTACGACCGCAACGGCTTTGGCAACGAAGTCATCTACGTTGGGAATTAATCCAAGAATGCGTTGGTAGCGAGTGCGGGCTTCATTGATAATCATTGAGCGCTTTGTCCAACTTGGATCGTCCGTCCGCATTCTGATATGATGTACGTTGTTGCCGTCGGATATCGCTACACCGTTAAGTTCGAGGCGGCTCGCGGAATCTCCATAGAAATCTAAAGCCGTTGTGACGTTGAGGATCTCATTCTCCCAAATCTCTCTTTGAATACTGCTCTCCATAGAACTTACTTTGAAATCAGGCGCAAAACATAAAAGATCTTTAAGCAATTGAATCAGGTGAGCGTTCGCAACGTTTGCAAGTGCTTTGCGTAAACGAAGGGAGTATTGCTGGGCGAAGATTTCATCGAGTACGAAGTTAGGCCGCGGCTCGCCGTCATCATTGCGAAACGGAGTGCGAAGGGGGAGAAGTGCGGAGTAGCGAGGATGCCTCGGCCGTGATTTCTCAAAAAGTTCGTACTGGATCTTTTCTTTATCGATTCCTGCAAGTTCAAAAGTTTCGAGCGAGCGAAATTGGTTATTGCTCGCGAATAAGGCGTCGGTGTCCGAACCATAAACGCCGGCCCAGATGGGATAGTTTTCTCGAATTGGTCGTGGATCATCGCCGTGGCAAGTGAGGCAAATAGCAGGATTTGGTTTAGAAACAATAATTTTCGCGGTCGAAAGAGTATGGTCAATTTCATCGGCGGTTAAAACCTTGAGAGCCTCCGCCGCGCCTGGTTCCTCACGGAAGATGATCGTACGTAACTTATAATTGAGCGCTTCATCGAATGCGAGCGTCTCTAGCGCCGCGTAGGCCGTCTGTTTTTTTGATCCATTGAAAGTAATAATCAGCTGACCGGTCTTGCCGAAAACAATGGCTCGCGGATTTTGGTAGGTTGCGTTTTGTAGGCTTTCGCTATGATACATCAGAACATAGCGGGCCATGTAATCGGGAAAGGATTTCTTAAGTGAGTTTAATCCTTTGGAGATACGACCCGAATGAAAAGCGTCTAGCAGATTTTCGAAACTCGGTTCGGTAAGGGAAGAGGGCGAGCGGAGAATTGTATCATTGCTTTCGAAAGCGGATCCTAGCAGTAAAAAAATCGCATAAAGTGCGCAATAAAGGATCCTGCCAATGCGAGATGGTGCCACAGCATATTCTCTAACACCTAGACTGAGGTAACTAGTCTAGGAGCACTAAGTTCGCTTAAGTCTAGACCTCCACGATACTTTACCTACAGTCGCTCGTCCCAGAGATCCGTAGGCCGCTCCACGATGTCTTCGTCCATGGACTCGGGCAATTCTTCAACCGGGCGGGAAGGCTTCCACGGATCCGCGGTGATGTGCGCGAATAACAAAGCGTTCAAGCGCAACGTTTGGCGCCAATTCTCGGTGACTAGGTCTTTAAACTCCGCACTCAAAAATTGTTTACGCGTAAACTTTTGCGTGACGTAAAAGGCCTGCAGACGAAGCCAATCGATGCGCTTATGATCTTGCGGATAAAAGCGGGGGAAGGTCTTGAGGCTCTTCTTCGTTTCGAAGCCACGCGGGAAAACATTTTTGAAAGGCTTCGACTGAAACAAGCTTGTCAATTCTCGTGGACTCTCGGCAAGCCAAGCGCGCAGTTCTTTCACCTGCCTTGATGAAGCGTCGTACAGACCGCCGCCGGCAAAGACCTCTTCGTTGGATAGATAGAAATAAAGACCCGGGTTCTCATCAAACAAAGAGCCGGAGGGACGCGAGGCTTTCAGATGCACCCAATTGCGGTACGCCGCTTCGCCGCGCTGGACTTTATGTTTGGGCCGGCGCAACCGGCCGAAGCCGCGAACCGGGAATCTATAGCCGACGGTTTCTTTCGTGCGGCCTAACTTCGCGTTGAGGTGTTCGGCCAAAGCGGTGAGCGGTTGGACCAAATATTCTTCGTGTTCTTTTTTATGCTTCTTAAGCCAGTCGGGCGAAGGTTCGGCCCCCGCGGCCGCTAAGAAATCGATCGTCTTCATTGTGAATCGCGTTGAATCTGCCATCGCGTTTACATACCCGATGGCTGATCGGCTGGCAACGGGGCGCTCACCAACGTGAGGTACAGGCGACCCGCATAAAGTCAGGCTTTTACCATGACTAAGCCGGTCGTTAGCGCGCGGCTCCGCCCGAACCTGTCTCGGGAGTTTTAAGCTCGACGGTCTTCGTGCGATCGTCGGTAGGCATTGCGGCTTGGCGAAGGCAGAGAGCAAGTTCGCGGCCCGTTTGATTGGGGCACTTCGTAGCGACTAACTTCTTCGTGTCACCGAGCTCGCCTAGTTTTGGAATCAACGAACGGCAAAACTTATCGCACATCATGGAGTCTGATCCACCATGTGAACAACCCGACATGCAACTATAGTACGAATCAAGCCGGTGTCCCGGCGCACCGGAAACCGCAACCTCCGTCGCTCCGGGCTTCGTCTTCGACGCGACGTTCTTGTCGGACGGAAGGTCGGCCAATGCGTCGCCGCTTTGAAACACGGCAAAAGCTGAAAAAAAGACGGTGAACATAAGTAGTGATCGGATCAACATAATTCCCCCTCGTTGAGATCTTCGTAGAGCTTAACGACTAGAAATTTTGAAGTAAAGGATTCTTGTTGGGCGGGAAGGGCGGAGGCCCTTCCCGCGGGTAATCATTGTTTATTCATCAAGGAATCGATTTCGCCGTCACCGCGCATTTGGGCAGGCCTAGTTTTTTTAGCTTAGCTTTGCCGGATTTACTCAGTTTGAGCTTCAACACGGTTTGACCTTCGGGCGTCCTTCGTTCGGCCGCGACGAAATCGCCTTCGTTCAATACGGTCTGCGTCCCGGCAAAGGCTAAAGTCGGGAGCGCAGAAATAAGCAAAGCGATAGAATACAATCGTAGATTCATTAAAATCCTCATTTAATTAAAGTGAAGTTTAAGTTGTTAAATGCGAGCGGGAGGAAGAGGCGGGCTTAATCCTGAGGGAAAAAAGATTTTTTCCTGACCGGCGGGTAGTCGCGTTCTGTGGGCGGTAACGGAAAAGCGAGGCGGAGGATTAAAATCGAACAATGTCTCCGCTAAAACGGAGAGTTCCGCCTGCGGAAAACCCCAATTGGAAAAGTATGAATCTTCGGAAATTTGTGTGCGGTCTGGGTGCGTGGCGAACTGAGACCGTAAGGCGATAGACGTAGACGCGCTTGAGCACGGCCCACTCAAATAAAAACAAAAAATAGTGGCGAAAGCGCTTACGTAAATCAGTTGTGAATATCCCCTGAAACAAATTGGGCGCGAAATTTACCTTGTCAAGTAGCGACGACGCTTTCAAGAAGCTGGTCCGGATGATTCGTTTTCACGCAAAAAATTATTGCGACCGGGTTTTTTCAAGGATTAGAATTTTGTGTCGCCGTAATTTAAAGAGGAGGCGGGCATGGCCCATTCACAAATCCGCATCGAGGCGCAAATCAAAGCTCCGCTCAAAAAAGTTTGGTCGCGCTGGACCGAACCTCAGCACATCACCAAATGGAACTTCGCCGCACCCGAATGGCACTGCCCAGCGGCAACGAACGATCTCAAAGCGGGCGGTAAATATTCCGCGCGCATGGAAGCCAAAGACGGAAGTTTTGGTTTCGATTTTGAAGGAACTTACGAAGAAGTCGTCGCGCAAAAGAAGCTTGTTTACGCACTAGCCGACGGCCGTAGAGTCTCAACCACTTTTGAAGCGCAAGGCGATTCGACGAAAGTGATCACGGTCTTCGACGCCGAAAAACAGAATCCAGAAGAGATGCAGAAGGACGGCTGGCAAGCCATCTTAAATAACTTCAAGCGCTACGCCGAAGCCTAATCAATATTATCAGAAGCGGGTCCGATTTAGCGCAGGGGCTCGGGTGGATGCTGCGTTTTACCGATTGAAGCAAGACTTCGGATTTTTCGCTCTTTGTGAAATGTCCCGGGAAAATGGGCACGCAGGATCGCGGGAGCTTCGAGAACCAAGACCGCGCACCTAACGGCCATCAAAACTTCAACAAAGGTCAAAGCCGGAGTCGCGAGCAGGGAGAGGCAGAGCGCGCTCATCAGAATTTTGAACTTCGACACAGTCTTCATGCTGGCCCCATCGACCATTTTTCCCGGTCAAAGGCAAGGCGGAAGGATGTCCATGAAACGGGGTCGGAAAAAACGAAACGACCCGGAAAAAAGTGCGAGCACTTTCGATTGCCCACTTCGGTCTTTAGCGTCAGACTAAGTCCGCAACATTGACGCGCATCGGGGGATAACATGTCGAATATTTGGGACAACATCGCGGAGAATTTGAAAAAAGCTTTCGGTGAAGCGGAGAAGCGCCGGCAGAGTGATCTTATAAAGCTGGCGAGCTTGCCGCATCTTCTTTCCTTCATCAAAGATATGGGCACCGATGACCTCCTATTGCTGCTGGATCAGGCACGCAAGATAAAAAAGCGTAAAAATCCGAAATTTCCTCCCATCAACGGGGACATGTACGATACGAAATCCCTACTGCCGCCCGAAGAGCTCGCGATCTTGGAGCGGGTGCGCACGTTCATGCTCAACGAAGTCGAACCGATCGCGACGGAGTTTTGGCTAAAGGGTGAATTTCCTTTTCAAATTCTACCCAAATTCAAAGAGCTCGGCATCTGCGGGCTGACTTACGAAAAACAGTACGGCGGCCAGCAACGATCGAATTTGCTCGAGGGCTTGATCGGCGAAGAAATCGCGCGCGTCGACGTATCGACCTGCACGTTTTTCGGCGTGCACAGCGGACTCGCGATGAACTCAATCAACTACTGCGGCTCGGATGAACAAAAGCGCGAGTTTATTCCGAAGATGATCAAGATGGAGAAGATCGGCGCGTTCGCGCTGACTGAGCCCGACGTCGGTTCGGCGATTTCGATGGGCATGACCACCACCTGCACCCGCGACGGGGACACGTGGACCATTAACGGACAAAAGAAGTGGATCGGCAATGCAACCTTCGCGGACTACATCATCGTCTGGGCGAAGGATACCGATTCACATCAAGTAAAAGGTTTTATCGTAGACCGCGAGACCGCCGGCCTCACGACGGAGAAGATCGAAGACAAAATGTCTTTGCGAATTGTGCAGAACGCAATCATCACTCTCAAAGACGTGAAGGTGAAAGAAGAGCGGCGCCTCCAAAAGGCGGATACCTTCAAAGACACCGCGAGGGTTTTGAAAACCACGCGCGCGGGCGTGGCGTGGCAGGCGGTCGGTTGCGCGCGCGGCGCTTACGAACACACGCTAGACTACACGATGAAGCGGCAACAATTCGGCCGGCCGGTCGCGGGCTTTCAGATCACGCAAGATCTGCTCGCGCAGATGCTTTCGCAATTAACCGCCATGCAATGCATGGTCGCGCGCTTAAGCCAAATCGACGATCTCGGCAAAATGGTGGATGAGCAAGCGTCGCTCGCCAAGGTGTTCTGTACGGTCGGTTGTCGCGCGATCACCAGCATGTCGCGTGAACTCATGGGCGCGAACGGCATTCTAGTCTCGAACAAAGTCGCGCGCTTCCTAGGCGACGCCGAGGCTTTGTACTCTTACGAAGGCACGAAACAGATCAACAGCCTCGTCGTCGGCCGCGCCATCACCGGGATGAGCGCGTTCACTTAACGTGATCCCTTAATGACCCGAGGGTGAATCGGACTCCGTGGCCGGCGATGGTTCCGCTTGTGGCTCCGGCGCGGGCGCGGGACTTGGGGTCGCCGGCAATGGTTTGATCGGCGCGGCGTCGGCTTGTGATTGCGTGAAGATCGAATCGATCGAGAGACCGAATCCGTAGCGCTCCGTCGGGCGGTTGTATTCGATCATCGAGTGACCGTAGCCGAACTGCACGCTCGCGTACCAGCGTAGGCGGTCTTTCCAAGGAAACGAATATTTAATCTCGGGGCTGAAGTGATGCGAGAACAACGGCGCGCTCACCGAGATGGCGTGACGACCGAAAGACTTTTGCACGTCGATGCTGCCGACGCCCATGTAGTTCGTGATTGCGGGGTTATCGTCATCTTTCTTGGGTTCGGGCAAACGGTACCAGGCCGACAAGAAAACAAGGTAGCCGTTGTTTTGCAAATACGTTCTGCCGAAGGCGCGGTTCCAGCTTCTTGAAAGCAATTGGTTTTGTCCGTTGGATTGGTGCGAGATGCCTACGTCGAAGCCCATAAAATCAAAGCCGGCAAACGAACCGATTTTCGGTAAAATTTGGCGCGCGAAGATCTCCGGCATGTAGTTGGCCTCACGAAAGGGTCTCGACCAATCCTTATTGTAAAGCTGCCACCACGCGTGGTGCGTATAGGCCAGGTTAAGATCAAGCTTCGAGCCTAAGATTTCTTTTTCGATCGGGATAAGGAAGCTGACCTGAAGCTCGGCTTCGTTGTTCTTGTAGTAGTTGTCTTTGACGTCGGGATTCGTGCCCTTTACCCCGCCGTATATGTCTTCATGGGTGAGGCTATTGTGCACGTAGGGTAAAAAGAACGTACCCATGTGCGGTAGCAAAACGTACTTAGTGTTCACCATCTTACGGTAATTTTCGCGTTGTTTTTCGTAGCGGCTAAGTCCGTCTTGCGCATGGGCGGAAAGACCTAACTGGAGGAACAGGCAACAACATAGCATCGTGAATTTCATGAACTACAAGTCTGCCGACCAAGTCTTGAACCGGCACGTCGCTTTGCACAAAGTAAGGCGCTTGGCCGGTGAGCGAATCTATTGCTAGAATCCGGCTAAATGAATTTTGATTCCGCTTTAAACATATGGATTTTAGCCGGTGTGATCCTCGTTTTCTCCGAACTCTTGGTCCCGGGATTGGTGACCGTGTTCTTGGGGCTCGGCGCACTGACCGTTGCGGCCTTATTGCACTTCGCGGTGATTGAATCGCTCGCGGCGCAGTTGTCGGCCTGGTTCATCATCTCGACGATCTATATTTTTACCTTACGAATTTTGGTGATGCGCTACTATCCGATGGATACCGAAAAGCGTAACATCGACGAAGACAAAATGATGATCGGTAAAATCGTTGAAGTGATCGAAACGATTCCCGCGGCGGGTTCGGGGCGCGTGCAGTTCGGTGAATCAACGTGGACGGCCGTGGACATCGACGGTGAACAGGTCTTCGCCGGCGAAAAGGTTCGCATCGTCGCGCGCGACAATATCTCATGGATCGTTGAAAAGCCTAACGGCGAGGAGTTCTAAAATGCTGAGTTTCATCTCCGTTTTGATTATTATCATCGGGATCATCGTGTACAACGCGATCCTCATCGTGCCCGAGCGCGAGAACGTGATCGTCGAACGCTTGGGAAAATTCAAAGATGTGCTCAAGCCTGGTCTGCACTTCTTGATCCCGTTCTTCGATAAGGCGGCCTACTACCAAGAGGTGCGCGAGCAGGTGATCGACATTCCTTCGCAAAGCGTGATCACCAGCGACAATATCCAGGTCGAAGTCGATGGTTTGCTTTACTTGCAGGTGATGGACGCGAAGAAAGCCAGCTACGGCGTCGGTAACTACCTCGCGGCCAGCATCAACCTCGCGCAAACGACGATGCGTTCGGAAGTAGGTAAAATCACCCTCGGCGGAATTTTTGCCGAGCGCGAAGCCGTTAACCACAAGATCATCGCCGAAGTCGACAAAGCCTCCGATCCGTGGGGCGTAAAAGTTTTGCGCTACGAAGTGCGCGACATTTCACCCACGCGCCACGTGATCGAGACGCTCGAAAAACAAATGGAAGCCGAGCGCGAAAAGCGCGCCGAGATCACCCGCGCCACCGCCGAGAAAGAAAAGTTAATCAATGTCTCCATGGGCGAGCGGCAAATGGCGATCAATCTTTCGACCGGCGCCCGGCAAAAGCGTATTAACGAAGCCACCGGTTTGGCCGAATCCATCCGCTTGATCGCCGACGCGACTTCAAAGAGCCTGCAAATGGTCGGCGAGGCGATTGAGCGCCCCGGCGGCCAAGATGCCTTGAAGATGAAGTTGGTCGATCAATACATTAAGCAACTGAGCGAAGTGATCGAAGAGGGCGACGTCTCGATTTACCCGGCCGAGCTTGCGACACTCAAAGGCGTGTTCGACGAGCTTCGAAGCTCAGGTAATTCACGTAATCCCACCGGCTCGCAAAATACGGTTTCGCAAAATACGGCCACGCAAAGAAGCGTCTCGCAAAGAATGGAGAGATAAGATGTCGAACGATCTACTGTTCTTTACCTTCGTCATGGGCGCGTTGTTTGTTTTCGTGATGGTCGCGCTTTTTCGCTCCATCCGCTTGGTGCCGGCGCAAAGTGAGTACATCGTCGAACGCTTCGGCAAGTACCACACGACGCTTAAAGCCGGTTTCCACGTCCTGCTGCCGTTCGCGGATCAAGTGGCCTATTCACAAGACATGAAGGAAAACACCATCGAGGTGCCGCCGCAATTTTGTTTTACCAAAGACGAAATTCAAGTCGAAGTCGACGGCGTGATCTACTTGCAAGTTTTTGATTCGGCCAAAGCCAGCTACGGCATCACCGACTTCCGCTTCGCCGCGGTTCAATTGGCGCAAACGACCACGCGCGCGGTGGTCGGAACTTTAGATCTTGATCGCACCTTCGAAGAGCGCGAAGCGATCAGCCACAAGGTCGTGACCGTGCTTGATCAAGCCGCCGCCAAGTGGGGCATTCACATTCTGCGATTCGAAATCAAAAATTTGATCCCGCCCGAAAGCGTCCGTCAGTCGATGGAAAAACAAGTGACCGCCGAACGTAACCGCCGCGCCATCGTCGAGAAGAGCGTCGGCGCCAAGCAGTCGTTGATCAATACCTCCGAAGGTCAAATGACCGAGATGATCAACCGTTCGGAAGGTGAGATGCAAAAGCGCATCAACGAAGCGCAAGGTATGGCGCAAGAGATCCTGTCGATCGGTGTCGCCACCGCCGAATCCATTTCGAAGGTTGCGCAATCGTTGACCACGGTCGGCGGCAAACAGGCGATGAAACTCGAGCTCGGCCAAAAGTACGTTTCAACGCTAGGCCAACTCAAAGAAGGCAACCGGGTGATCCTCTCCGGTAACCTCATGAACATGCAAGAGATGCTAAAGGCGATGGAGCTTGATCTTTAGTCGCGTGCGCTACGGCTCTTCTCAAAGGCATGACGTAAATCACGTAGTTGTCGCGAGCCGTTATCGGGTTGAGCGTCTCCGGCGTGATCGGCAGGTGATATCGAAATACACCGCCCTTGACGGGTCCAGCGGCGGCGAAACTTGCGCAAACGATAGCGATAAACAACAAATATATTCTCATGAACCTAGTATTCAAAAGGATAGCGCGCCGGGCAAGTGCGGTGCTGAAAATGGCACCTGACCTTAGGTCTGCCTTTTGACAAATGCCTACCGGGTTAACGGGGCTTAATCCACACTGTCTTTAACTCTTAGATATCCATTCGAAAGGATTTTCCCGTGAACAAGAAGTTGACCGCCAGCCTCCTTATCGCCGCCCTGACCGCCATCTCAGTTCTCTCTGCTTGCGGAAAAGATTCGAGCGACGACAGCGGAAGCGTTTTGCCAACCACGCCCGTTGATACAACCCTTACCGATCTCGTTGGGAACTACTACACGCCTTGCGTATCGACCGCTAATATTAACAGTGTTGCGGCTTATAAAAAAGAATCCATTAGCATCAGCTCGGATGCGACCTACAGTTTAATCCGGTCGTATTGGTCGACGAACACCTGCACGGGGACGGCTTTGATGTACATCCTTTCGCCCGGTACGATCGCGCTCGTAGGTGAGACATCATCACCCGCCAACGGCCACCTTCTTTCCTTCACCGTGACCAACACGAGCATCAGCACGACTTCAAGCACGGCCGGGCGGGATCACCTGAACGCGACGTGTACGGGCAACATTTGGAACCTAAACGGCGGAATTTCGACGCCCGCCGACTACTCTTGCCCGGGCGACGCCCGCTTCACGACGAAAGGCAACGGCACCGTGGGCTACGCCGCGGTCGTGAACAACACGACTTCGATCTCTACGACGGCCATTTCTGTAAATATCCCCGGTATCCTCGTTCAAAACTCAGTCGCGACCACGACTTCGCTGGTTTGGACTAAGTAGTTAAACGACGAACGTCTCTTTAAGGAAGAAAGGCTCGGTGATTACCGGGCCTTTTTTATTTGTGGTAGTAGTGCACAACGGGAGGCCATTCGATGTGCCGTGCAAATTGCTTCAACGCCGTTCAACTTTATTGGCAAGATATACGGATGGCTTCGTACCTTGGGCCGGAAGATTTCGTTCGTTATCTCGAAGAACATTTTATACAGCTGCAATCCACACGGGAAGTTTTCGCCGGAGACGTCACCGTCGTATGGAGCCGCACGAGCGACGCTTTGGAGAATCGACAGATTAAGACAGATCATCTCATTGAGAAAGCGGAGGGCTATCCGTTCGGCTTAGTTATTGAGCACGCTTACACGCACGTGAGTCCAACAACTTTCGTTTTCCAAAAGCGGGATCCTTCCGCAGACGGCCCGTACGAAGTCGTCGCCGAGCGCGAAGCGCTCGCGCCGTACCGCGGGCGCGGCGGTTTTGAGCTGACCCGGCACCGGCGCAGGTCCAAAGCGTAGATTATTTGCTCAAACTTTCTCTCTGGCCAAGGACGCGAATTCTGATTTATAAATACGGCCATGAATTCTACATTGAATGCCGGTGATACCGCTTGGATGCTCGTCTCTTCCGCACTCGTTTTTCTTATGACGCCGGGGTTGGCGTTTTTTTACGGGGGCATGGTTCGCGAACGCAACTTGCTCTCAACGATGTTCCAAAGTTTTATCTCCATGGCGCTGATCAGCGTGCTTTGGGTGGTGGTGGGGTTCAGTTTAGCTTTCGGTGACACCTTGGGCATCGTCGGCAATCCGTTGACGTACTTTGGTTTGAGCGGCGTCGGCATCGAGCCGAACGCAGCGTTCGCGGCGACGATTCCTTTCGCCCTCTACGCACTTTTTCAAATGAAGTTCGCGATTATCACGCCTGCGCTGGTGACCGGTGCGTTTGCCGAGCGCGTGCGCTTCCGAACTTACGTTATGTTCGCGGTTTACTTCAGTCTCTTTATCTATTGCCCGGTCGCGCACTGGACTTGGCATCCCGACGGATTTTTACGGCGGATGGGCGTGCTTGATTTCGCCGGCGGTACGGTCGTGCATATCACCGCGGGGATCGCGGCGCTGGCGGCGGCAATCTTTTTGCGCCGGCGTTCGCAAATCGATCACTCTCCCAGCAACATCCCGCACGTCATGCTCGGCACCGGTTTACTTTGGTTCGGTTGGTTCGGGTTCAACGCCGGCTCTTCCCTCGCGGCAAACGGTCAGGCCGTGCAGGCCTTCTTAACGACGAATACCGCTTCGGCCGCGGGCATGCTCACGTGGGTCGCGTTAGATTGGCTTTACCGCGGCAAACCTTCAAGCATGGGCGCGTGCATCGGTGCGGTCGTCGGTCTCGTCGCGATCACGCCGGGTGCCGGGCTCGTTTCGATCATGTCGAGCTTAATCATGGGCATCGCGGCGACGGTAGTGAGTTACTACGTCGTCCGTTGGCGCACGCGCACCGACTTAGATGACACGCTCGACGTGTTTCCTTGTCATGGCGTCGGCGGAATCGTGGGCATGATCCTGACCGCCGTCTTCGCGACGCAAGACGGTTTGATCACGGGCAACTATCATACGCTACTGATGCATTTCGCAGGCCTAATCATCGTCGTCAGCTACGCTTTCGGCATGACGTTCTTAGGTCTTCGCGTGTTGCGCCTGTTCGGCCCGCTCGAAGTCGACGAAGAAGAAGAGTACGAAGGCTTAGACTTAAGCCAACACGGCGAACGCGCGGGCACGCCGTTCACCAACGTCGAACTCCGCCGGCTAAGATCCCGCGCGCCCCAGGAGTAGAGACTGGTCGTTATCCCCAAGCTCGTTGCAATCAAGAAACCAGAGCTATGATTGGATTTCTTTAAATGTTGAATGAAATATTATTAGGACCTTTTAAACTGAGGAAAACACCTGATAGGGACAGTAACGTACTCCTCGTGGAAGCGGTGTCCAGCAACCAAAAGGTTATTTTCGTGGCTGGAGTTCATTTAGTTAGCCGGCAATTCTTTCTTCTGCCGGTGGAGCTCATGACGGCGTCAGTGAATCTTAACGAGTTTTCAGCTCTTCTGAAAAGCTGTTTGGATTTCCTTAAAAGTTGGGCCAACGATGTACCCGTGGATCTGCCTCATCAAACAAAAGCTATTGACCGACCATTGATTTTAGCCCACAGAAGCGGAGCAAAGGTTCTCAGCAGTTTTGATGAAACTATTTTTCTGATTACCAAGTTGAGTGAGGACAAGGGTTCTATTATCCAAGCCATGCCTGCGACCACCGATCGGCTGGTCGAAATTCGTAGCTTGGTCGAGGCCGTCAACCTCGTTTAAGACCACTCGGTCTTAGCGTTGTAAATCAAGAAAAAGACGAAAAAACCGCGGTAGGCGTGAGGTCGGGCGTTCCGTATCGACGCCGAATAGGCGCAGGAGTTTGCCGGCGAGTTGTTCGTGGTAGCGGTCGGTGAGCTCGGTGTCCGTTGCTTCGCCCCGGTGCGTATTTAAATAATCACCCAAATTTTCGCTAAGTTCAGGCAGCGATGGGTAAACCCTGACGGTTGTTTTATTTCGGCCGCGGTAATCATACCTTATGGTGGAGTAGCTCATGCCATCCTCGGCGAACGCACGGCCAAGCCAACGCAGCACGAGCAATTGCGTGGGAGCCTTCATGGTTTTCCAGGATCGCGAGAGTTCGCCGAGCGCGACATCGAAGTCGAAGCTCCTGCCCGAAGTGAAGATGGTGGCGAATTCCTCATCGAATTCAAGCCCGCCATCGGAGCGCGCTTCGAGCGTAGACAACTGGTTATCGACGGCGCTGGTGAATGCGGCTAAGCGCTTGAGGAAATCGGCAACCGCATAATCTTGATTTTTAGTCGCGGCGGCGGCGTCCATCATTTCTAGAAAAGGATAGCCGCTGCTCAACACCGAAGTTCCACGTTGGATCTCCTCTAATCGGCGGGTCGCGATCCGGCGGGCGCGATCTAGGGAATGGGGGCCCGTGTAGGTCCAACCGAGTCCTAACGTGCCGGCCGAAGAATTGGTCAGCATCATGCCGAACACCGAAAAGAAAGTGCGCAAAGATCTTTGGTCATCACCGGTCTGCTTCGGCCGGTGGGAAAGGAGCATGAGGCAAAGCTCCGACGCATTTTTCGGAGCGGTCCTTCGCGTGACGCTGACCGCGGGCAGGTCGCGCGATTCCTTTGCGGCGTGAACCGGGCTAAGCGTACAAAAGAATGAAAATAATATGGCTGGGCGGGCGAATAAAGATTTTGGTGTCATGGGATGCGGAAGTTTGCAATCGATACGCCACGCGGGGAAGGCGCAAATCACGAAGGCGTCGAAATGAACAAATCAAGGCCGCTGAAGAATCTAACGGGGAATGAGAACGAGCTCAACGGCGGGCGCCGCCGATTTGCTCATTTCGACGCCTTCCGATCTTGCGCGCTCGCGGCCGGCCGCCGGCCCAAAAATTCGAGCAAAGCTTTCGGATGGTCGGTGATCAAGCCGTCCACGCCGAGCGCGATCAGTTTCTTCCAATCTTCGGCGCGGTTCACCGTCCACGGGATAACCAGAACGCCGGCGCCGCGCAATTCGCCGATGTCGGCGGCCGTGAGCCACTCGTAGTTCGGCGAAACAATTTGCGCCGAGAATTCGCGGGCAAGCTTAAGTAGACTTATCTTGGGCCGGTCCTCAACCAAAACCGAAAGGGACATCTTCGGTTCCAGCCGCCGCGTAACCTTCAGCGTGCGGTAGTCAAAAGATTGAATCGTCGAGCGCTCGAGCATTCCGTGCTTGCGTATAACCGCGAGTAAAAGACCGACGAACTCTTCCGGGGCAGGCGCATAGTCCGGGTGCGCTTCTTCGGATTTTGTTTCGATATTGAATTTTACTTTCCCCGCGGCCGGAGCTTTGCTGCCTTTTACCAAGTTGAAAACTTCGTCCAGCGTAGGGATGTTCGTTTTCGGTTCGGGCTTCTGTTCTTTGAATCGGGGGTGAACCAAACTTCCGCAATCGTAGGTCTTGAGCTCGGCCAACGTGAGGCTTCGAACCAATATTTTTTTACCGAGCCGTTGGCCGTTTTTATCCAAGCAAATATCTGCGTTCAGATATGGATCGTGCGTCACGACCAGTTGATTGTCTTTCGTCACGAGGATGTCCATCTCGAGCGTGTCGACGCCGGCTTCGAGTGCGTAGCTAAACGCCGCGAGCGTGTTTTCGGGCCGGACCCAGCGTGCGCCGCGATGTCCTTGTACCTCAAGGTCAGCCGATTTCACAACGGCCGCCTTGGTCATGGAAACGGTCATAAAAGCTAATGTCGGCAAAACGTAAACTCGCATCATCATCGTAAAATCCTTTATTCATAATCATTACGATATAGGCAGCCCGCGGCGATCATCAATTCATTTTCATCCTCTATTCACCTCGCTGGCAAACTCATCATATCTTTACAATCCAACCGTGCGCAGGAACAGTATCTTCTCCGGAGGATCATCCAAAATGAAATTAAAAACCGCTTTGCTCCTATGCTCGACAATCACGGTTTCCGCTTGCGCGCACGCGCCGCCAAAGGAAAAAAGCACGCCGCTTGAAACGGGCAAAGCGGCGATTGAAAAGATGGCGGGTTGTTACCTCGTCGATTACAATTACGCCGAAAGCGAAGCGCTTAAGCCCGGTTACTCGCGCGACCCGCGCGTTTATGACGTGAACAAAGTGAAATCGGTCAAAGAGTGGATTTACACCGAAGAACTCGGCGACAAGCGCGTGCGTTTACAACACATTCTATTCGCGACGGGCCCCGACGGAAAATTGATCGAGGACAGCAAACTCAAACACCAAGCCGACGATTGGGAATTCGAAGCCGCGAAAGTTTATCAATTCACCGGGCCCGCGCATTGGGAAGCCGTCGCGCAACCCGCAAACTCCAACGCGTGGACCAGGAAAGTGACGAACCTAGATGACGGCTTACGCTACCAATGCGCAAGCCCGTGGAAGCTCGAGCAAGGAAACCCTGAGTGGACCTGCAACAACTACTCGCCGATTCCGGGCCGCGAAACGCGCGACATGGCCCGCAAAGACTACAACACGCTTGAACGTTCGACCCGAATCATTCTTTACGGAGATAGCTGGCTCGAGCGGCAAGACAATACCAAAATCGTGCACGCCGACAACGGCAAAAAAACGCCGCTCGCGAAGGAGATCGGTAAAAACTGGTACGTCCGCATCCCGGCTTCGGAGTGCACGGTCATCAAAGATTTTGTAGATAAACGAAAAGAGTTTTGGGCGATCTTGCGTGAAAGTTGGGATCAAGTGTTCCAAAGCGAAGGTTCGTTCACGGAGAAAACCACCAAGCCGCCCCGTTACGAAAAGATGATGGAACTCGAAAAAACCTACCTGAAGCAAGATTTAAAAAATCCGGCCGTTCGCGAACAAGCCCGCAAAGATATTTTGAAAGTCATCGCCGATTACCGAATCGACTCTGCGGCGCCCGCGGCAAACGTGTCCGCTAGATGATGAAATTGAATATCATGGTGAAAAACGCGTTACTCACATTCCACTTTCTCTTCGTCACGTTCGCCTCAACGGCGTACGCGCACGGACCGGTGGCTGAGCAAGCGGCCAAAGCCGTTACGAAGGCCACCGAACTCTTCTTGCAATCTGCCCCCACGGGCGACTTCCAATCCGTCTCCGCTCAACTCACCGGTGAAGAGCAATTCACGGTGCGCATTCTGCTCAAAGACAAACCGGCACAGGACTACTGGTGCGGGCTAGATACCAAGTCCAAACCGGCTAAGTGGGGTTGCAAACCGACGGCTGGCAAATAGCCCGCGCGTTCATTCTATTAGGGTACGCCTTTTGCTCTCTCGTTCCCCGCGGGTCTCTAGATGGGCCCCGGGGATTGTGTAAGGCGTGGCGAGAATAAAACTTTATCAAAGCTTACTTTTTTTCATCGCCTGCCAACAGACGCTCGCCATACCCTGCCGTGTGGTACTAGAAACTGCTCCGAGCGTCGGCAGTCACGAACCCCGGGAAATGAGAACGATTTTGAATTTATCTGACCTTCGCGTTCGCTATCCCCAAGGTGACATCCTTAAAACTCAGAACTTAGGCAAAACCGTGGTCGAAGTGGTCGTACAAGACCGAATTCTCGGTTACTACGCCGTAGAAAGCGTCGCGCCCCAAAAGTTGATCGTGAAGCAGGTCCTTGCGAACGACGGCCCGCCCGAAGCCTTGGACGCAAAGATGATCGTGGCCTCGCTGATCAAGTCCCTGATCGGGCAGTTGCGAATGGAGCCTCTGACCGGTGATCTGACCGTGACCGTGGTCTCCGGGGAAGCAAACGCCGAGGCTTACCGGGCCTTCGGTTTTGAACTCAAGACCACGGGCTACGTGCGCACGATCAATGCGGCCGACGCGGCCACGCTTCATCAAACAAAGCAGATCCTGACGAGACAGACCGAGAACTTAGAAAAGGTAGGCCGCGGCTACGTGATCGATTCACAAAAGGCGACGCCGCGCGGGCTCGAGCTTTTGATGAAAGAGTACAACGAGGTCGCTTGGGGCTACGGGGGTTGGGCCCGCCACGCGAGCATCGCCGACGATGAGCTCAAAGTGATCGAAGATCAAAAAGATTCCCAAGCTTCCGTCGTCGAGATCGGCGCGGGCAGCGGGCGGCTTACGCGCGTGCTCGCCAAGAAATTTAAAACGGTCCACGCGACCGATTACAACCGGCAGATTATCCAAAATTTGAAAGACAATCTAGCGGCCGAAGGTTTTACGAACATCGACACGCACCACGATGACGTTACGGCGTCGGCCTTGCTCGAAGGTGCATTCGACAAAGTTTTCTACCTTGAAAACGGACTCGGCGGTTTGTTGACCTTAAGCGAGCGCGAACGCGCGGCAAAAAACATGATTAAGCTGCTCAAGCCGGGCGGAGCGCTGATCCTGGGGGTGAGGTCGCTGGGCGATTCGGGTGACCACTTGATGCCGGCCACGCAAAACCCCATCTTCATGGGTGTGTACCGAACTTTTTCGGGCGGTGAAATTCAGCAACTGATCGGCACGGGCGCCGGGGTTTCCGAGATTATCCGTGGAAATGAGCGGCCCGCCGGCGGCCACCAAATCTTTTTCATTTTCAAGAAGGCCAAATGAGATATTTGATCTTCTTAGTCATTCTAATTTCAAGCTTACCCGCGTACGCCGAAGCGGGCCCGGCGGCGGGTGTCGCCAAGACTAAAGTTGCCTTCCTGGCGGCGTTGACGGGCATGGATCCGAACACATCGCGTGAACTCACGCGCGGGGTTCAAGTGTTTCAAGCGCAGATGCCGAAGCTCGCCGGTTTGATGGACATCTCGATTAACGACACGAAGGGTGACCTCGAATACACCTACGAAAGCATGGCCAAGCTGAAGAAGGAAGGCTACTCGGTGTTCGTGGGCCTAGCCAACAGCAACGAAGCCATGGTGGCCGCGAAGTTTACGGCGAGTAACGATGACGTTTTATTTCTGACGCCGTTCGCGACCAATACTCAGGTGACCGAGATTTCCGACCGGGCTTTTCGCGTTTGCTTTGACGACGCAAAACAGGGCGCGTTCCTCGCCGCGATGGTGAACCGGAAATTTCCCGAAGGCCACGTGCTCATCCTTGAGAACATCGACAGTCTTTACTCGAAGGGGCTAAGCGGATATTTCAAGCGCGCGCTCGCGAAGGGCGTTCGCCAGGAGACCGCTTCGTACACGGCCTCTTCGTTCGAAGCGGGGCCGATCCTCGCCGCGGTTGAAAAGTTCAAACCGGCGGTCGTCTTTATTCCAGATTCTTCACAAAACGCGGCGACCGTGGTGCGCGAAATTTTCCGCGTGCACAAAGATATCCAGTTCGTCGGCGGCGACGGGTGGGGCGGCAATGCCATCTTCCACGCGATCCAGGGCAAAGACGATCAGCTTAAAATCCTTTACTCAACCTATTGGCATACCGATATGCCGAGCGCCGAGAACCAGGCTTTTCAAAAAACCTACGGCAAACTTTTTAGCGAATCGATCCCGAGTTCGGGCGCGGCCTTCACGTACGACGCTTTTCATTTGCTCGGCCGAACACTCGAAAAGGTCAAGCGGCCCCTAACGAGCAAAGGTCTCGCTGAGCAAATTAAAAAAACATCGATTTTATCGACGACCGGCCCGCTCGAATTCACGGGCGCTTCCCGCACGCCCGACCGGCCGATCGTTATTATGCAACTGCAAAAAGGTAAGTATGTTGTCGACATCAAATGACAACAGCGCCGAGCAGGTTCTGAAAAGCGCGCTGCGGATCGCGTCGCTAAAGATGATGGCCGCGTTTCTTATCGCGTTCGTCTTACTCGAGTCCGTCGTTCTGTACCGCGCGCAAACCGCCGGCTTCGAAAAGATAAGCCAATGGGTGAATTCGAAAAAACCACAGATCGAACAGGCTTTGTTTCTAGAGAATCAATTTTCCGTGCGCGGGATCGTTAAGAATTTTTCTTCGCAAATGCCAATCGGGGTTAACGCGCGAATCGGCGTCTTCAATCGCGCGGGCGAACCGATCGAGGGTGACGTGCCCCTCCCGGCCGCACGGCAATTCGGCCTTAAACAGCATTTTTTTACCAATTCGTTTTCTTATTTCGATCCGTTGGAATTCGGCGACCAAACCCAAGGTTTTCTCGTAATTACGGGCACGCTCGATTACGGACCGATGGTTTTGAATTCACTCATCACTTTAATCTTTATCATGGGCATGTTTTTGGTGCTCAACGGTTTGCTGCGCACCTTCTTCCGTGTCACCGCGCACCGGATTCTTGAACCGATCTACCAACTCAGGACCCACATCGCCGGCTCGGCGAAACATCAAGGTCTGACGACGCTCGATCTTTCGAACTCGGCCGCGACGACCGAAGTGCTCGAACTCGTCGACCGTTACAATTCGATGGTCGAGCACATTCACGATCAACAGCGGCACATCGGGCGCATGGCCGGGCAAAAGGCCGCCGCGCTGATGGCCCGTCAAGTTGCCCACGACATCCGCTCGCCGCTCACGGCGTTGAACATGATCGCTTCTTCAACGAAGTCGCTGCCCGAAGCCGAACGCACTATTTTGCGTTCCGCTATTAAACGTATAAGCGATATTGCCAATCATCTGACCGGGCAAGAATTGACCGATGCGCCGGCGAAATCCACGGCCGCCGCCGGCAATAAGGTTGAATTGGTCTCGGGCCTCGTTTCCCTAATCGCGAGCGAAAAACGAATGCAGTACCGCCTCGATACCGACGTCAAGGTCGAGGAAAACTACACGCGCGAAGCTCTGCGCCTTTTCTCGAACATCAACGCAAACGAATTCAAACGCGCAATTTCAAACATCGTCGATAACGCGAAGGAAGCGGCCCGTGACGGCAGCGTACAAATCTTTATTCACGTAAAGAGGGTCGGATCGGACGTCGTGATCTCGGTAACTGACGACGGCATCGGTATGTCGCGCGGCTTGCTCGCAAAAGTGGGCCGGCAAGGTTTTACTTTCGGTAAGTCGGCGGGCTCCGGGCTCGGCTTATCGCACGCGCGGCGAACGCTCAAGGCCTGGGGCGGGCGTTTGCAAATTGAATCGGTGGAAAAAGAAGGCACGACCGTTCACGTGATCTTACCCATGGCCGAGCCGCCGCAGTGGTTCGTCGGCGCGATCGAACTCGACCCCTCCGCAACCATTTGCATAGTGGATGACGACGACGCCATTCATCAAACGTGGAAGCAGGTTTTGAAAGCGCACCCGAGGCCTGAGAACATCCAGCACTTTACGCAGATTCCGACCGAACCGATCGTGGGCATAGAAGCCTCCCACGTCGTGTACTTCGTCGATTTCGAATTCGGCGGCGACGACAACGGTTTGAGTTTCTTGAAAACACTCGACCGCGCCAGCGCGAGATTCCTTGTCACCAGTCATTGGGAAGACGAAATGATCCGGCAGGTGGTGGTCAAAGAGGGGATAAAGCTCATCCCTAAAGCGCTCGTCCCGTACGTGACCGTAACCTACGCTTCGCCGGCAGCGGAACCGACGGCTCCCACCGCCGAGACGATCTAGTTCAACTTCGTGAGCGAGGGCGTGGCGTGATTTAAACGGTAGATGCCGTTTGGGTGCGTGAACGTGATTGTCTCAGCGGAGTTGTCGAACACCGGCGAGTTGCCTTGGATTTTTTTGAGCAAATCTAAGTTCGTGCGGTAAGGCATGTTCGCCGTGACCGCCGAAAACAAATCCGTACCCCACGATATCCCGTCAAAGTTGTCGGCCGCGGCGGCCAGGATCATGTAATCGTAATCGGCTTGTACGAACGCACTTTCCGGGGCGGCCGTCGTGTTGATCGCGTACATCTCGACACCCGTCGCGGCCTTCGCCGCTTTTAACTTCGCGACTTTTGCGCGATAGAAAGCAAACGTCTCTCGCGCCGCGAAGGAAAAGATAAACGATTCGTACAAATATTTGTCGCCGGCCAAGAAGGTGAGCGGGTTCGAAGATTCTTTCACGAAGACATCGTCGGGTTCGTAGGAATTCATGAACACTCGCATGCCTAAGCTATGTACGTAATCGACGAGCTCTTTTTGCCGGGCCCGGACTTGGGCGTCGGTGTACCCGGGAATGCGGTAATCAAAACCGAACTCGTCCAGGAACATGCCGTCGGCGTTGAATAAAGTCTTCCACCGGTCGATGCGAGCTTTTACAGCGGCGGTGCTTTCGGCGTTCGTGAAGCCGATGCTGACGTAACCGTAGATGGCGGTTTGGCCTTTCATCAAAGCCGTGATCGCGACCGAACCGGCGTGGTCGGGATGCGCCGGACCTTCAAGCCCCGCGCCGAACACCACCGTGGAGTACTGTTTAAAAAAAGTCGCGATACTGTTCACGTCGTAAAGCAGCGTGGACGCATTCGTCGACGTCGGATAGCTGTAGTAAATGGCGAAGTTCTTAATTTCTTTCGTGACCGGCACGACGGGCACGGAAGGGGCGGCGTCCCGGCTTTTCTTTTTCGTACAACCCGCCGCGATCAACACCAACGCCACGAAGAACACACGTTTGAACAACATCAAACTCCCAATCAGAGGTTGTCTTAAATTTAAAACGGGCCGGGCGCCATGACCACATTTTACGGGCAAATCAGACCTTGGTTGAGAGTAAAAAAGTTTAGTAAATCGTAAACAGCCCTGCCGAAGGCTCTTGGGCGAATTGGACATTTTAAGAAAATTCTCCCCGGTGCGGCGGCCCAGATGCAAACTAGCCGGAGAAGCGCGCTGGCCATGGATTTGCACAAGGAGCCGGTAACTAAAAGGAAGATAAAAATGATGAAATCGCTCGCCCTCACGATCCTCGCTCTCGGTACTCAAATGACTTTCGCCACGGTTCAGCCGGCGGACGTCCAATCGCCCCAACCGCACCCGCTGCCTTTCTCGAAAGTAAGCAGCTACGCGGACCACTCGGTTTGCATCGTCAGGGATGAACCGGGCGCTAAAGAATTGTGCCTCCTTAAACAAGATGAATTCCAGCCCACGCAAATCAAAAAAGATGATCAGTTGGCATTACCCGCGAACCTCGCCGGCTTCCAAGGTTACGTCGATCAAATGTCGAAACAAGACGAACGCGTTCTCAAATTTTTATCCGGCACGCTCGCCATTTGCTCGGATTACAAAGTAGTCAATTACTACAAAGCGCCTTCCGACAACGCTTCGAACGCAACGACGCCTGAGCGTTACGCCCTCGAAGTTGAATTCGCGGTTCGTGGCGATACCTTCAGCCATCGTATCTTTGTTTTGGGCACGGTAAGCACCACGGCTGATCAGCAGAGAGTTTTGACCTACGACGGCCTCGCGGACTACGACAACATGTTAGCGAAATTAGAAGCCAGCAAGTTGTGGGAGAGAACCTTTGGTCTTCCCCAGAACGGAAAAAAGGAAGACATGCCGAAGTTCACGAAGCGCGGCGCCGGTTTCGTAGCGCCTTACGTTTTGGATTACATGCTTTCAGAAAAAGTTGTGAACCCCGACCTTAAATAGTTTCTTTAAGCTCTTTGGCTTAAAGACCCTGATCGAATTCACAATCTAAATCCAACTTGCCGTCGGCGCTCATGCCAGCGGCCCGCTGAACGTTCATTCCTTCATCAAAATGAATCTCCAATTGACCCACCGTATACGCACCGTTTGTTTTTGGAATCTCAATCACGGGTCCCGTCACCTGAATAAAATTTGCTCCGGTAACGATCTCGCGATTTGCCTGACCTTCGCGATCGAGTGATCCATCGCCCGCGGCACCCGTGTTGTAATGAATCGACGAGTAATAGCGCTGGGCCGACGGTGTGGTGGGAATAACAAGCCCATGCTGAATGTGTACCGCTTCGGCGTCGAAAAGAGTGACGTCAACGGATGTACCGGCATCGGGGATTTCCCGGAAATTAGCCGTGTACGTTACGGTATTGCGCGTTCCGCTGAACACGAGGACGCAGCCCTTCTTCGTCTTGCTATTCAATCCCTGCCAGTACCAAGACGCACCGATCGAAGAGGCGATGCCCGGCTTGCGGTATTGACCGACCCGGTCCAACCAGCGGCTAAAGACGCTAAAATCGCGGCGGTCCTTCGCTAGGGCGTCCTGCGCGGCGGCGTTCACGGATGAGCCGTAAAAGGAGGATAAAAGCCAAAAAAGAGCCACGGCAGATCGCATAAGTGAACCTCGGTTATTTCGATAAGGTTTTGCTAATCAATATAGCAACGGGGATGCCACGAGATGGCTTTTCCCGCACCCTAGCTTAATTCTTTAAAACGTACTTTTTGAACCTTTGTTATTGTGTAGATTTGAATTTTTCACGCGCCGGAGACGCGTCGATTGTCAGGGTTTGGATGGGATCAAAATGATTCGCGATTATCGCGGCGCGAAGCGGAGGGGATTCGTTGCCGCACGAAGGGATCGGGTCTAGCTTTGCTCGAAACGATCCCCACATCAGGAGATACAAAATGAAAGTTCTAGCTCTCGCACTGTTCGCTTCGGCACAAGCTTTCGCCGCGACCTCAGTTAAAAGTGTTTACACGGATACCGTTGCGGACTGCATCGTGGTTTCATCCGCGACCAATCAAGCACCGATCGATTTTTCGGAGAGCGAGTGCAAAGCCTTCGGCGGCTACCGTCTGGGCATCGCCGGTGGTGATCTACGTTATCATCCCGAACTTAGCTACGGCGGCAGCTCGATCGACTTAGCCACTCCCGGAGCTTTTCACGACGTCGCTTCGCAAAAGATCGAATGGGTGTACAAGCACACCATCGATAACGAAGGTAGCGGTTCGGTTAAATTTGTTGGTCTGATCTATCGCTTAAGCGTGCAAAAAGAAGATGGGCAAGGCAACGATTCGATCTTGTACGCCGTTCGTCTCGACGGCGCGAAGAGCTGCTTAATCGGTTCGACCGACGACAACGTTAAGGCTCGTGAACTCGTGGCGAAAAGCACGCCCGGCTGCAAGTAGTTCCTAAAATATTTTAAGTTAAGCATCCGGGGATCGTAATTGATCCCCGGATGCTTTGAAGGGCGAGTGTTCAAGATAGGCGGCGAAGATGCGCCTGATCTCTTTCGCTTCGAAAACGACGTGATCGCAGATCGCTTGCCGCAAGCCCGGATGTTCAACCTTATGAGCGCTGTAGGTCAGGGCGGGCAGGAATCCGCGCTGGAATTTATGTTCGCCCTGCGCGCCGGCTTCGAATCTTTCGAAACCCTTTTCGATCGCGAATTCGATTCCCTGATAATAACAAAGTTCAAAGTGCAGCGATTTGAATTCCTCAAGGCAGCCCCAATTGCGGCCGAACAAAACTTTGTCGCCGAAATAATAGAGCGCGCCGGCGACCGGCTTACCGCTAAGATCCTCGGCGACGACCAAAAGTATTTTATCGGACATATCCGCGAACGCCGTTTCGAAAAAATCCGGGGTGAGATAATCGAAGCTTGAACGTTTATCGATCGTGCTTAGGTAGAACTCATAAAATTGTTTGGCGTGCTCGCGGGTTATGGCCGGGCCCGTGAGCCGCTTGATGGTCACCGGTGCGTTCGCAACCTGCGCTCGCTCACGCATAATCTCTTTGCGGCGTTTGCTCTTCAAACGGGCGGTGAAATCCGCAAACGAAGCGTAACCGTCGTTTCGCCAATGGAATTGGTAGCTGTCGCGCAAAAAGAAACCGGCTTGCAGGTAAAGTTCACGGTGCGCTTCCGGAATAAAAAGCGCGTGTTCCGAACCACTTTTGCTCTGCGCGGCGGCCGCGGCCGAAGCTTCAAGCAAGAGGGCGCCAACCTCCGCCTCATCGTAGCCCGGCCGCACGAGGAGCTTGGGGCCCGTCGCGGGGGTGAACGGGATGGCCGAAGTCACTTTCGGGTAATACGCCAAGCCCGAGCGCTGGAAAGCATCGGCCCACGCAAAATCAAATATGTATTCGCCGTAGCTGTTGGTGCGTAGGTAGGCGACGAGAGCACCCGCGAGTTCAGCACCGTCCCAGGCGCAAATAAATTGCGGGAACCAGCCCGTACGCCGGCCTACGCAATCGGAAGTTTCCAGCGCCGCTAAAAAGTGGTAGTCGCAAAAGGGAAATCCGGGATCGGCGATGCCGGTCCAGGCGGGAAGTCCGATCTCGCGGATAGAATTGTGAATTTGAACGCGCAACATACCTAGAGTTGGTTTGCCCCATGAGTGAATCCGATGTCATTATCAAACCGAAGGACGTGGTCAAAGAAAAGACCACCGAGCCTTCGATGTATTCCGTCGTCCTGCACAATGATGCCAGAACGCCGCGGGCCTTCGTGGTCGTGGCGCTAAAGACCTGTTTCAATAAAGTCGAGCGCGAAGCCGAGAAGATCATGCTCGAAGCGCACGAAGAGGGCCACGCCGTCGTCGCCACCTTCAGCCGCGAGATCGCCGAATCCAAAGCGGCGAAGGCCAATGACTTCTCGGTCAAACACGGCCAGGTCCTTCTCTTCACGGCCGAGAAGCAGTAGAGAAACAGCACGGACGAAGTAGACTTTGAGGCCTACTCGTTTTTCTGCCGCGATTGAGGCGTGCTCGCTCAAACGCAGCTTAAATCCAGGCCGTTGCAACCGCAGTTCGTTCGAGGTGCCAGTACGTTTGGGCGCGCTTGTTGTAGCGTTCAATCGCATGCAACCAATCAAATACTCCGCCCGGATTTTTCTGGCTTCGTGTCTTATTCTTAATTCTCCGATGAGCTTAGCTAAGTTTTCGAACGAAACCGAACGGCAGTTTCCGGGAACGGCGGCGTTGCTTGAACAAGTTCCGCTTGAGCCATTAGCGCCGGCGTATAAAGAAATTGCGAAGCGTAAGATGTTTGAACAATTGAACGCGCCCGCGCGAATCAAAGAATTATTGAGGACGAGGGTAAAAGCATTTTTCCCACGCCTACAAAAAGACCAGCCGCTACCGCAAAACGAAGTGGAAAATCTAATCGCGGGTGCGAAAGAACTTTCCGACTATATGAAGTCAAACGATGCCAGCGGGCAGTACGATTTGTTCGCCAAAGATAACCTCGAGCCTTACTTGCGCAATCTAAAAGCCGAAGATGTCGTACCGAGTACGGTTTTGCCGGGCCAAGGCAAGAAGATCAGCATCGGTAACTGGACGCTCGAGAGCGTCGTCGTTACGCGAATGTTAAACTACATCGGAAAAGCCAAAAACTTCCCGAAGCTTGCGATGTCGCTCGCCACGGGCATCGGCTTAAAAGGTGCGACCCGCATCGCCGGCGCGATCGCCGTGGCTACGGGGGCACACTACGTTTTTCCGCAAGGCGCCTACCTCGTTGATATGTTTTTGCTGATGACGTTTTGGGATTCTTTTAAGGCCGGGCCTCTCGGCACGATTTTGAACTCAGGTTCGGGATGGTTCGTACGCCCGACGAGCGAATTGATGACCGTACTCGAATCGCGCTACACTTCGGTAGCGGAAGTTAGACTTAATCGTTTTTACGACGGTTTAAATCCGAAAGCGAAGGTCGGTGACGCGACCGTTGTCGGTGATGGTGACCGCAACGACCGCGTACGCCTGACCACCATGGATAAGGACGGCATGGACTTCGCGGGTATGAGCCCCGAAGATCAGCTCGAAAATTGGGAGCAAGGCCTTAACTTTTTCGTCACCGTGGCGAAACGTTTTAGTCAACTCCTACGCGGCACCTACCACGGAGGTCGTGATCTCATGATGCTCTCGTGGACGGATCAACAAAACATTACCCAGTTGGTCGAGATTATGGATTCAAAACGCGTGATGTTGCGTGGCGAATCGAACGAAGTTCTCGCGATTTTCAAAACGGCTTTCCTGGTTAATCGTGAATTTAAGAAGAAAGAAGACTTGGAAAACACGTTCGAAGAATTCGAAAACCTTTGCGATCGGTTGTGGCAAGAGCCCGACATGACCGACTCGGTCCTTCGTGATGTTTCCGGCCAAATCAAAAATAAAATGAATGAGCTTGCGAATCAGGGTTTGTCTTGGGATCACGACATCAAGCGATTGCTGGCAATTCAGAAGGAAAAGGCGCGGGGTATTCAAACCGCGGCGACTTCGCTCGCGATCGGGGAGTTACGAAGTTTCTACGGCGCCGAACGAAATCGCAATTTAGCGCGTGGGGCGCAAGATATCGAGCAGGCCATTCGTAACGGCTTAGGTACGAGCCGTTACGTCGAAGAAAGTCTTCCGCTCGTGCAACGTCAGCTGCGCGCGATGAAGCAAAAGATTACGGGCCGAACGACGCCGGTGATTCCGCAGACCAATTGCGACCGGGTCTTAACGACTAATTAGATTGTATTTTTGCGGAAGCTCGTGGGGAGCGACCGCATAAAAAAAGCCCGCCTTTTAAGGGGCGGGCTTTGCAACTCACTAGTGAATTTCTAATCAAATTCTGAATCTATAAAAATCTAAATTAGAACCAGTATTTTGCGACGGCGTTGGCCGAGAACGTGTTAGGCGTTCCACCGGTCACGTAAAGCATCGCTACGTTCAAACCGAGCGAGATCTTCGATTGCATTTCAGAAGAAAGCGGAATGTCGAAACCAGCTTGGGGCGAGAAGCCGAGGTTCCATTTGCCTTCGTTTACGACGTTGTCATAAACGGGACCGAGACCTGCGCCGACGTAGCTATATTTAATAACGGGAATGTTGCCGGCAAAATTGTAAAAACCTTTACCGAGCAATTTGGTGCGGGTCAGGCTGGGTTTGTTGCCCGTGCGGTCAACGGTCGTGCCCGACAATTCAGCAACGATGCTCACTTGATCCCAAACTTGCGTACCGACTTCAGCGCCGTATTCGAAGCCTTCGGTGAAGTTGCCTGAACCTTCGGCAACACCGAGGCGGAGACCAACGGAAGGCTTACCTTCTTTTGCGGTCTGAGCGATTTCTTTAGCGGCGGCGCGGGTCGAATCAACGGCATCGTTGACGTCTGCGAAAGAAGTTTGGCCGGCCATCATGAGAAGAGCCGCGGGAATCGTGAACAATGAATTGAGTTTCATACTAGTTTCCTTTTCTAGTGATAGTTAGTGAGTCGCTAGCATTGCAAGCGGGCGGCCACCAACGATGACCCGAATAGGGCGGCTCTTTGCCTGACGTGGGTCAAATTAGTACTTTAGTCCAGCAAGATGAGGACTATTGGGCCTGCTTTAGGATGCGTGCGCGGCTCGCGACCAGAATCGCGACGCACTTTCCGTTCTGCTTCAACGGCGAGATAAATTTGAGATTGAGCTCAATAACGTTCCGTTTCGCTATGAGTTCTTGAATGATGTGTACGGGAACCTTCGCGCAATCCATCGTCTGGGTAAAAATTCCCGTGGCGAATCGGAACGACATCTCAATCAGTTGAAAGGTGACTTTTGTGCCACGCTTGAAATCTCGCTTCCAATTGACGCTCATGAGATCTTCAACCGACATACTGACCACATCGAAATAATTTAAATTACGGAAAATCTGGTCACCGTTCATATCGAACACTTCAAGGATATCGTCATCCTCGATACGGCCAAGGACGTCGGAACATGGCGCATAGCGCATCTTTCCGAAGTAGCGCCACATGAGGTCTTTCGAATTGCGGACATCCGCGGCCATGATGAGGTCGGCGAAAATCGTAAGTGCTTCTTTGCGGGCCGCGTATTCCTTCGGGTAGGGGCGCGGAACCAAGCTGAGCGCGGGCACCCGGTAACCGGCCGCGTGTAAAGCCCGCGAAATGCGCTCGCACAAACCATGCATTTGCGCGACTTCTTCAGAAGGCGGCTGCGCTACTTTTCGTGAAAACCATTTCGAGAAGTTCACGTTGCGTGCTCGGTGCTTAAAGGCTTTTCGCGTTCGACCAGTTTTTTAAATTTTACGTCAATGCGACTGATTTGGTAGTGCAGGAGAAGATCGAAAACCCGCTCGACGTTAAGTTCGTACAGCGAAACGAGTTGGCGTAGCACGGTCAGCGGCAAAACCTCGCCGTGATCACGCTCCCAAGCCAAAACCGTGAGCGGCGATTCAATCCCGACGCATTGGGCGACCTCGACGGCCGTTAAACGCTTTTTGCGGCGCGCGGATTTTAGGTAAGTACCGAGGCTATGGCTCTTCATCACTGATCTCCTTTATAAAACCAAGAGTGCGTCAACGCAACAACGCGCTTGCACTATGTCCTAGAAAGCGAGTCTAATTTTATGTGACGAGGGTTAAGATTTGAGATTCTTATTATTAGTTTTCATGTTGAGTCGATTCGAAGTTCACGCCGCAGAGGTCGCTTGTCCGCCGTTGCCTGCAGGCTCAAAGCCGCACCTGACCGGCTACGTGATTTGCGATGGTAACGCGCCCAATTGTTTGGAATTTGAATTGCCCGAGGGTGGCGCGAAGTTTCTGGATCTGACTACGCGCGTGGATTTGGTCGTTAGCGACGCCGCCGTCGCGCCGATGGTGAAGGAGAGGCCCGCGACCGCTTCCTATAATTTGGACGTGGATTCGGTTTGCCGTAATAAAAAGTTCGCACGCAAACATCAGGGAAAGAAAACGGCCGTGGTCGGCGCGGGTAAAATTTTGGCCATGCCGCCCATCGACGGCCCGGATTTTACATCTGAGATCAAATTGAGTTTAGGGGCGAAATCCACTTACCGTGAAAATGCCGAGACTTGTTTGGCCATCTTTCCCGACTGCAAGACCGGGAATATTTCTTGGTTGAACCTAAAAGAAAGCGGCGGCCGTTCTATCGATAAAATCTACCGCGCCGTTGCCGGAGAAAAGTCGGATCAAGCGGATTGAACAACCCGGGTCATAACGTGGTTAAAGCATTTGGCTTTAAAGGCGTTGAAGTAGTCGGGGGTTTCAATGCGGGTACGGAACTGCCACACGATCGCGGTCTTAATTAGGCGGTCGGCGGTGATCTTCTCGGCTTGATTGCCGTGCGCAGCGAGGATCGCGGTGAAGAGGGCGTGCTCGCGGGCTTCTTCATCATCTTTTTGGGTCACGATTTTCAAGCAGGCCATTACGATCGACGCGATTTCTAAATCGATCTCGCGCAAAGGGATGCTGGCGCCGTTCACTTCCACGCGGCAATCCGCGGGCTGATCCTTCTTCGATGAGATCTCGTTCAAGTAAGCTTCGATGTCGTTCAGCAGTGTCTGTTCGTTCATGGCTTTTTCCCTTTTCGTTATTGGGTACGCCGTTATGAAATTGCAATCCACGGTCCGCGCCTGATTTCGGTAACCATGCGGATCAATTCAGTTTACCGGTGTTTCAATATGAGACGTGATGTCGAAGTGACGTTTTGAGGCCGGGCGCTTAAGCGAGTGCACTACTGATAGGCGGTACAGAAGGCATCAATCTGGCGCGAAGCGGCCGCCGCTTCGTGATTTGTTTTAAGTTGTTGGGCGCGTAATCTCGCCGATAGCGCCACAACCGATTCCGCTTCGGCATCGGACTTTGCTTTCGGGCGCGCTTGGCTCAGTGTCATTACGGGGAACGGTGGTGTGGCGCTGATCTTCATCAGACCGTTCTGGATTTTCGCGTTCTTGCACAAAAATCTGAGCGCGAGATCTTCATCCTTCATGGCGACCAGTTCGGACTCCTCGGGCAGATTGGCCGGCGAGCGTGGTCCGGGATCAAGTCGCTTTGGATTTTCAAAACGGACGACTTCTTTTATGACGGGCTGGGTTCGCGCCGACTGGATGAAAGTTCCCGCGAAGAAGGAAATCAAGACGATCGCCACGACCTGCGTCAGTTCCGAAAACTTGTTCGCCGGAGCAGGGGAAGCGGTCGCGGTGCCCGCGAAACCATTCGGTGGCGGGGTCGCTTGGTTCGCGCCGACCGCAAACGGTGCGGCGGGCTGCACGGGCGACGGCGCTACCTTGAGCTCGCGCGACGGCAGGACGTCGTCGGTCAACGTGGGGATTTCCGTTACGGTCTCGGTCTGAACAAAGTCGAGCGATTTCGCGGCGATCAGTTCCTGGTAAGCCTCGTTAATTTTTTGGAAGCGCACCTTGGCGATGTCGTCGTTCTGATGTTTGTCGGGATGAAATTTAAGCGCGAGCTTGCGATAGGCTTGCTTAATTTCTTCGGCCGAGGCCGTCGGTAAAACGCCCAAGGTCATACAGAATTTGGCTCGCTGCTTTAGATCCATTCTTAGATTATGCGACATTTTGCGTGGTCGTGATCGTCTTACGAAAGCGTTGTCTCAGATTGAGACGATCTTACACAGAATATAGTTACATAAACTCTTTGCGGGACGCTCGGTCTTTGTGTTGTCGTTAAGCCTTAACGACTACCCAAGGAGGGTTACTCATGTTTAAGAATCTATTGCTCGGCACCTTAATGGCCGCCGGCTTCTCCAGCTTCGCAGCTCGAACCGAAATCTTCGTTCCCACGCCGACGATGGCCGCCCGAACGATCGCTACCGTAAGCACGCAGGAAATCAAGCCCACGGCGATGCTCAATTGGACCGTCGGTTCGACCGCGGATTACACCATCAACATGGGTTTCATCAGCGGCAAGATGCACGCGCAAGTTCGTGAAGAAACGGCCGTCGGCTTTTGGATCCAGCAAGACATGGACTTAGGCTTCATGGGCTCGCAGAAGGTTGAGATCCACATCAATAAAGACACCGGCGAAGTGATCGAGATGCTGGTCAACGGTGAAAAGCAAGACGCGCCCGACGCGAGCAACACCGAAATCACCGAGTCACGCCGTGAAAAAGTCACCGTCCCCAAGGGCGAGTTCGACTCGATCTACTTGAAGCTTCACGACAAAAAAGCGAACACCGACGCCGAAGCTTGGGTGAATCCCTCGATCGTCCCGATGGGTGGCATGCTGAAGCAAAAAGCACCGAGCCAAATGGGCGAAGTGGTCATCGAGCTCACCGATTTCCTCGTCAAATAGGTTTTTTCCGAGGGAAAAAGCCGCCGCCCGGTGGAGAGCCGGGTGCGGCCTTTTATAAGCTCCTGTGGACAAATCGTGCATTCGTCGTATGATCAAGACATCGAAATGCAAGAGCGTTTCTAATTCACACAATTCCCTGGGGGATAAAAATGGCCAAAGCCAAAAAGAAAGCCACTAAAAAAGTCGCTACCAAAAAAACTGCGGCAAAAAAAGCACCGGCTAAAAAAGCCACGAAACGCAAGCCCAACGCGGCTTTCATGAAAAAGCTCGGCGTTAGCGAAGCTCTCGCGGCCGTCATCGGCGCCGGCGATCGCGCACGTACCGAAGTGGTCAGCGCACTCTGGAAATACATCAAAAAACACAACCTCCAAGATCCCAAGAACAAGCGCAACATCTTGGCCGACGACAAACTTAAGAAAGTTTTCGGCGGAAAAGGCGTCGTCAACATGTTCGAAATGACGAAGCACGTTAGCAAACACCTGAAATAAATTAGGTGACCCTGAACGGCTATGCCTGCATAAAAGCGGGCATGGCCGGCTCACACGAGAACGAAGTTTTATCCCTCAAGAATCGCATTCGCGACTTCGAAGACCGCAAAATTAGCGGGGCCGATCTCTCGCGAGAAGTTCTCCACGTCGCCCGGGAAATCTTCGATCCCGAAGAAACAAATCTTAAGCGCGCCCTCCAAATTCTCGGCAATAGAATCATGTCCATCAGCGAACGGGGCCAAGCCTCGGGGTCGCACGCAAAAGTACTCGAACTCGTCGACCAGATTCAGAATGAGCTCAACGAGCAGGGTTACTAGCACGTTGTTTCTGGTCTTGAGCTTGCACTATAAGAAGGCATGTCTACCCATTGGCTCACTCCATTCTTATTGCCGTCGTTTTTGGTCTATCTTGTGGCCGTATCTGTAATGTTTTCTGCGACCCGGGTAGAGGCCGCGGAGAAGTTTAAATTGGGCATCGTGAAATGCTTGTCTGACCTTACGTCGGCGCCTTTCTCTCCCGACGTCCTTCGCGAAAAAGGCGTCGATGTCGATGCGATGACCTTCAAGACTCAACAGACTTCGGCCAACGAGTTGGAAATTCAGGTACAGATTAACGGAAAGTACGCCGGGCTGATCGAAGCTTCGCGCGATCCCTCCGACGAGCAACCGCTTTACCGCTCGACCATGATCGATCTAAATACAGACATACAGGGCAAAGGAATGGCGACGATGCTGTACTTGATCCTTGCGAAAACATTGCGGGATCAAGGGGCCGGACTACGCTCGGACTTCGGGCATTCCGATGATTCCATTGCTTTTTGGCGCCGGTTCGTTAACCAGGGCCTTGCCGATGAGACACGGCAATATGATGAATCGCGAACTTTGACCGAAAAGTATTTTGTGATGCGTGACCAGGCGATCGATTACGCGGCGAGCGCCGTCTATCCGTTCTACATAGAGCGTTTGCAAAAGCCTTAGGTCCGCGCTTTAATTTCGTCATGATGCAGAACTTGACCGCTTTCTCGTCTTCTCGTTCGCCCATCGAAGTTCGCGGCTCGGCCCTTACGCAAGGCAAACAACTCATTTTCGAATACGAATTGATCGATCCGGGCGGCGCCGTGCTCGATTCGCTAAGCGCGGGCGAGTGGCGCTCGTGGGAGCGTGCGGACGAATTATGGAAGACGACGTGCTTCGAAGCTTTCTTAAGCCGGGCCGGGGACAAGGGTTATTGGGAGTTCAATTTCTCGCCCGCAAAACGCCGCTGGAACGTCTACCGCTTCAATGCTTACCGCGACCCGCAACCGCCTAGATCTTCCGCCGATTTCGAATTGCTCGAAGTGACCGCCTCCGCAGGCCGGTTGAAGTGCGTTTTGAACGCGCGCTTTGACTTGCCGAAATTGGATTGCGCTTTGACGGCGGTGATCAGGCTGGATTCGGGCATGCAGTATTTCGCGCTCACGCACGCCGCCGACAAAGCCGATTTTCACAAGCGTGAAAGCTTCACGCTAAAAATCTAAAGTTATTTGTATTGCCCGGGGTAAGCGGTGTTCTCAAGTTGCGAAGCCGTGACGCTTTCGCCGGCGTTGTTCTTCTCGATGCACTTGTTCGAGATCTTCACGTTCTTATGGTAGCACTGCGGGTATTTTTCAAGGGCTGCCGAGTCCAGCTTTTTGTTTGAGGCGCAGGCCGAGATCAGCAGGGTCGTTAAAATCAGGATGTATTTCATGTCGGCTCCGTTTCTAAATTTTGTCTTACTTCTTGAGTTGCGTGATGAGCTCGGCCATCCGGCCGGCGTCTTTGATCGGATCAACGTCTTTTTCAATAGCGCGAATTTTTAGTTCCGGATCGATGAGAAACGTCCAGCGCTTGGCGATCGTGACCACCATCATTTTAGCGCCGTAAAGACGGGTGATGCGGCCATCGTCGGAAAGAAGCGTAAAGTTCAGCCGGTGTTTTTCGTAGAAGGCTTTTTGCTCTTCAACCGAGTTGACACTGATGCCGTAAACGTCGGCGCCGAGATCGGTGATCTTCTTGATGTTGTCGCGAAACGTGCAAGCCTGCGCGGTGCATCCGGGCGTGTCGGCTTTGGGGTAAAAATAAAGAACCGTCCACTTACCTTTGCGGGTAGTTAAATCAAAGTCTTCATTCAGCTGCGTTTTCGCGGTGAACAGGGGAGCGTCGTCGCCGGTTTTCAAATCGGAGGCATGCGCGAATAACGAAGTCGCGAAGGTAAGGAACAAGACGAAAGCGGGAATCAGTCGCGGTGAGATCATCGATGGGCTCCTTAGGTTGCACTTAGCCGGTAACGCAAGATTCACCTTTGGCGGGTCGTTAGGCAACGGGAATTAAACAAGCCGTTACGGTTTAGGGGCGATGACGCTCAGCTTACCTGACATGACGCTGGTACCGTCGGTCTTACTGGCTTGAGCCGCGAGCGTAAGGTCATACGCGCCGCTCGATTTCTGGCGCGCGCTCGCGACCGCGGCTTCGATGACAAGCTGATCGCCGATCTTTACCGGCGCGGTAAACTGCCACTCTTGAATACCTTTAAAGATTGTGCCCGGTCCCGGAAATCCCGCTCCGAGTAAGGTCGAAAAGAAGTTGAAAGAAAGCATGCCGTGCGCGATGCGTGCTTTGAAAATGCTCGCTTGGCCGGCCTCATCATCGAGGTGAATTGGGTTGCGGTCGCCGTATTGCTCGGCGTAGCCGCGCACCATCTGGTCGTCGATGGTGATCGTCATCGTCGATTTATCGCCGACGACGTAGCCGGTTGCCGATTCGCGTTTGGTGGTGATTTGCCCGGTCGAGTGCCCATACTTAAATTGAACTTCGTTTTGCATCCCAATGAATTGTCACATTATCCGTACGTTGTCATTCCGGGGCATCAGTTTTGCTCACTACCTAACGTTACGGCTCTACGTCGTGATTGCGGGGCATAATTTCCCGCAAGTGTTTCCGGGGGGAAGCTATGCAACTACCAAAACCGTTACGTATCTATGTCGCGATCTTTATGGCCGCAATAATGACTAACCTTCCTTACATGGCGTTTGCGGCCGAAGTCGTGCCCGCCATGATTCCGACCAGCGCCGTCGTTGAACAGATGAGCGTTAGCCAAGCGCGGGCGAAGGTAGAAAGCTTTATGAAGCGGGAAGACTTTCGCGCAGAGTTGATCAAACGCGGCGTGAATCCCGAGGAAGTCACTTCCCGCATGGCTTCGTTGAATGAACAAGAGCTTCGGCAACTCGCGACCCAGATGGATAAAGCGCAATACGGGGGCGACGTCACCGGAATCCTGATCGTCGTTGTGCTCGTGTTGTTAATCATCTTTCTCGCACGCCGGATTTAATGAAGAAATTTTTGTTGGCCGGATGGTTAACGCTGCAAATCGCGGCGTGCGCTTCACCGGCCCGGCAAACGGAGCAGTTACTCAGCGGTCCGCCCGGCGTACCGCCCGCGCACGTATTGACCGGCATACCATTGATCAAACACGAAGCGGGCTACTGCGGTCCCGCGGCGCTCACCATCGCGATGCAAGCGGCGGGTAAGGAAGTTACGGCCGCCGACCTTGCCGCGCAAGTGATCACGCCGGGCGGGGCGGGTAGTTTACAAATGGACATGATCAGTGCCGTTCGCCGCAACGGTATGATGGCGGTAGCCGTCGAAAATCTTAATCAGCTGGTCGAAGAAGTGGCGTCGGGTCGGCCGGTACTTGTGTTTCAAAATTTGGGGTTGAGTTGGTTGCCAAGATGGCATTACGCCGACGTCGTCGGTTACGACTTGCCCAGACAGGAGATCATTATGCATTCAGGGAATGAAGCTTACCGGCGCGAACCGCTGCGCTATTTCGAAAGATCTTGGGGCTTAGCCGATTTTTGGGCACTCGTGATCATCAAGCCCGGCGAAGTCGCGCAATCGGCCGATGAACTTGCGCATTTGAAAGCGGCGCTCGGATTAGAGCAGGCAAAAATGCTCAGTGAAGCCGCGTTCGCCTACGACGGCATTTTAAGACGCTGGCCCGAGAGTCTCGGTGCACTGGTGGGGCGTGCGAACATCGCCTACCAAAAAACCGAATACCAAACCGCGGTGAACTTGCTTCGCGTCGCTTCGAAAGCACATCCCGATTCGATCATCGCGCGACACAATCTAGCGGTCGCCGAGCAAGCCGTCTTAAAATAAGTTTTGTTTAGCAAATTCGTTCATGCGCCGTACGATGCGGTCGACTTTGTCTTGGCCGCTGACCGATTCCGCAAAGTCGTTCACTCCGGGGGGCGACAAAGCGTTTTCCTTGCAGTTCAAACCTGAGCATAAATACAGCCCAACGCGGCGGTTCGGCCCGGCGTCGGTGGTCATTAAACTTACGGCACTTCCCGAGCGGACCGAGTGACACCACTGGCACATCGAAGCCGGCGTCTCCGCCGCGCCTTTCGTTCGTTGAAAGACCACGCCCATGGGGTTGCCGCTCTGAATCTCTGAAAACACGAGATACACGCGGTGACCCGACGGTTCGGTCCACGCCAGATAATCTTTCAGCGCGAGCGGGAAGGTGAGCGCGGGCGGAATTTGCACCTGCGCCTGATCGGTTTCACGAAAGGATGCCAACAATTGGGACTCATCTTTGATTCTAATCATAAAGGATAAATACCACCGCGTCCCTAAAGTTGAAATGTCGGAGAACTAAGGTAGTTCGCGTTCGGCTCAGCCCGACGTTAGTCTCGGCGATACGCCGCTAAGGGCATTCGTTGCCCGCACCTTTGCTAATTGCGCACGAGAAGCTCGTCGAATTGTAACTCACCGAAAACTTTTCGAGGAACTTACCGCCGGCGGCTAGATCCGCACTCCCCGCAAGTTTCAGACATTCTTCGCCCTTGGTTATCGCGCGCTGTTTACATTCGAATAGGCTCTTTACCGCAACTTCCTTTTGATCTTTGAGGCCGTCGCACTTCTTGTAATTTCCTGAGGGCGCTTTGCCTTTTTGCGCGCCGAAAGTGTCCACCTTGCAAAACGTATCAGGATTGACGAGCTTCACGTCTTGTTGTGCAAAGGCGGGAATGGCTACGAATAAAAAGATGATGATCACGCGCACGTAAACTCCTATCTGGACTTACCAGGGGCGAAAAATAAACCTACCTTTTAATTATGCAGATTACGGTGACACAAAAGCAATCGGGATTCGGTGTGGGATCTCTCCTCTTTTTAGGTTTACTCGCTCTCTCCGTCGCTTACGGCTACTCGGCTTGGGGCACCGATGCGTTCTGGTTCGGTGTGCTCGCCTGTGTCATCTCGTTCTCGGGCCTTGGCCATTCGGTGTGGAAACACGATTTGCTTCTTAGCATCGACGACGTCGGCATTTACGACAAACGGCTCGGGATCGGCAAAATCAATTGGGTCGATGTCGAAGACGTTCAGCTGCAGGTCACCGAGGGGCAGCAGTACCTGTGCTTCAAGATGAGCAACGTCGCGCCGTATTTGGCTCGGCTGAAGGGTGCCGATCGCGAGCGCGTGCTTTTTCACCGCAGTCTCGGGTTTCAGGGTTTCAACGTGGATGTGAGCCCCGTCGACGTGAATCTATTGGAGTTAAAGAAGAAAATCGACGATCGCGTGCGCCGACCTTCTACCTGAGGGTGGCATTCACTTTGCTCATTTTCGTTCGCGAAAGTGAGGTTTTATGAAACCCAGCAAAAGTGACGGCGCGGTAGACGCCAACGACGAAACCTTCAACGCAAATTTCACGGCCATCCCCAAAGATGTTGCGCAAGGCGCGAACACCGACGCCGACCAATTGGCGGGCGGTATGGACTACGGCGACATGAACCCCGAAGACGCCGCCGAGTCCGGCTACACGGACGCCTCCGGCCACGCGGTCGACATGAGTCGCCCGGACGTCGAGGGCTCGCCAACGGGCGCGTACACCGACGTGGGCGCGGGTCGTTCTTCGGTGGTTCATAAGAAGCACTGAGGAACTCTGTTTGAACAGAGTTCTTCTTGGTGGAGCGCGGGGGGGGGGCGGGGCCTCAATAGCCGATTCGTTTGGCGCGAGAGATCTTCCGTCCGTGCGAGTGCCTTTCTGCCCGCCATCCGGGCGGGCAGAGTAATATTTGGGGGAGGTTATTTTTTTAAGGAGCAAAGACTTTGAAGGCGCTCGTCCCTTCCTCCTCCTCCTCCCAAAACAAAATCCTCCTATTATTTAAGTCTCGTCGCCGGGATGGCGACGAGAAGCCACTCACAAGGACGGAAAATCTCCGCGTCGATATGATGAGGCCGTCGGAGCGCAATTCACTCTGTTTGCACAGAGTTCCGAGCTACTCTGTTCGCGCAGAGTAATGAATCACTCTGTTTGCACAGTGTTGTAGACTACTCTGTTTGCACAGTGTTGTAGACTACTCTGTTTGCACAGTGTTGTAGACTATTCTGCTCGCGCAGAGTTTTCTGAATTACTCTGTTTGCACAGAGCTCTGAGCTACTCTGTTTGCGCAGAGTCGTTCGCAGTTTCTCTCTTTGAACTTAGCCTCTTTAAACCGATCAAAAAGATGCTCAGCGACACCCGCATTCATAAAAAATTATATATAACCTCATTTAATATTTGACGTGATTTTCGGTCGCGTAAATGAATCACTAATGGTCGTAAATTCCAGTCTTAAAATTTAAACAAAAATTTACGAATACGTCGCTCAATCAGCCGTTTACGCAGTCTAAGTCATGTCGCTAATCAAGCGCGAAGCCCCCTCAAATCAAGCATTCGGAAACCCGTGTTAGCTTCGCTTCAACAAAGGAGCTACCGATGACAACTCAACACAAAAGCTTACATAAATTATTTCTTAAGTATCGGGAACGCTTCCGGAAGTTCGAGCTGGAATTCATCAAACTCATCCAAGATTGTGAGGCGACCCGGCTTCATCGTGCGATGGGTTGCCCGAGCGTGTTTCAATACGCCGTCGATGTTTTAGCTTTTAGTGAATCGGTAGCTTACGTCTATATATCCGTCGCGCGAAAAAGTTTGGAGATTCCGCAGCTTCTGCGATCAGGACTTTCGGTTTCTAAGGCGAGCCGTATCGTCTCGGCTTTAACGCCTGAGAATGCCGACGAGCTAATCGCGTTTGCTTTGAGTAACACGAATAAAAAAATCGATCGGGAGGTCGCACGGCGGAATCCGAAGGCCGGACGGGAGAAGATCAAGTGTCTCTCGGACGAATTTTTCTCGCTTGAATTTAAAGCGGATTCAAATTTCCCTGAGTTGTTGAGCCATGTGCAGTCTTTACAGGCGCAGCGCGGATTGGACGCCGGCGTCGGATCGGCGGTGATGGCGGGATTGAAAGAATATATCCGAAGATTCGATCCCGTTGAGAAAGCGAAGCGGATGGCATTGCGTAAACAAAAAGTCGGAAACGGTAAATGCGGGCAGAAAAAGAAAGCCGGCCAAGCAGAATCTGCCGAATATCCATCGTTTGCGACCGACTTGAAAAATGAAGAACTCTGTTTAAACAGAGTCACCTCTAAACGGAAACCGCTGACCGCCGAGCAGCGCCACGCCGTGAATTTACGGGACGGCGGTCGATGTGTGCATCAAGACGCCGAGGGAAAACAGTGTTTGAGTGACCGTTGGGTTGAGATTCATCATGTGCGAGAGGTGAGTCGCGGTGGAAGTAATGAGCCCGAGAATCTAGTGACACTATGTTCGTTTCATCACGCGATGTTTCACCAAGCTATGGGTCATCACCGAAATGGGTCATCACGAAATGGGCCGGGTCCTCAAGAGCAACATCCGCGGGCCGCTAGCGCAGGCGCGCAGATAATCAGAGCTAGGCCTTCGTTAATTAGGTGAGTGGAGTAAAAATATGCGCACATCTCGACATGTGCGCATTTCGCATGAGAACCAAACCTATTTCGCGCTAGGCTCCACCGACGCGGCTTTGCGTTTTTCGGTTTCGCCCTTGGCCCAGTCGCGTTTTTCTTGGGCTTTTGTTTGTTTGGCTTTTTGGTCTTCTAGCTTTTTGCCGAGTGAAGCGGTCTTGCCTTTGAGGGCTTGGTAGTCGGCTTGTAAGCGAGCGGTCTCGGCGTCGATTTTGGCCGTGGCTTTAGCGCTCTCGCGGATGGATTTTCTTAGTTCGGCTTGCGCGATCGTTTCTTCGCTGCGGTGAGATTTGTGCTCTTGGCGTGCGGTCTCGAGTTGGTCTTGCGTTTTCTTGAGTTGCGCCTGCGCTTCGGTGGTGTCGGCTTTGATTTTCTCGATCCGGGCTTTTTGCTCTTCGCGAAGTTTGTTCGCGGCTTCGAGTTGGCCTTGGGCTTTTTTGATTTGCGCTTGTTTGTCGGCCAAGGCTTTTTCGGCATCGGCAATGCGCTTCTTGGACTTCTCAATATCTTTGTCGGCGAAGACTTGATTGGCTTTGTAGCGCTGAATTTCTTTTTCGTTTTTGCCGAGTTCGACCGTCGCGGCTTCTTTCACGGCGGCGGATTTGGCGCGGATGGTGATGGCTTCTTTTTCTTTACGCAGAGTCTCTTTTTGTTCTTTGGCGGCTTGCTCGCGAGTTTTACGGGCGAGATCGAGGCTCGCTTCGCTATCGCCGGTGATGTCTTCCACTTCGGAGTCGACATCTTGCGCCGGATCGTCGGCGGCGTGTACGGGTAAGCAGATAAATACGGATAGTAGTGCGGTCCAAAAAATCTTATTCACAAAAAACCCCCAAGTCATGATCCCCAGTTTTCAGCATACCGTCTTGGGACGCCGATCCATAGAGTTTTCTCAATTTGGGGCAGGGCTAGTTCATTGTTCCGTTGTCGATCCACGACTGAACGAGATCGCGGTCATTCTGGCGCAATAGGCCCGACGGCGGCATCGGCATCGCGGTGCTATTCATGCGGGTTTGAATCACGGCCGCCTTCGCTTTCGAGGCTTCGTAGTTTTGTAGATTCAGACCGCCCGACATATTGCCGCCGTTATGGCAGCCCACGCAAGAGCGGTTGAAAACGCGGTATACGCCCGAGCTCGCGGCAAGCTGCGTATAGGTGACGCCACCGGCGGGAACGGGAACATCGGCGATCGGCACGGGCGTGATCGGCACGTTCGGCGCGGTGCCGGGACCGGATGGACTTTGCGTCGTGTTCTTGATGTGTTCGAATACGAATCCCGTTTTCGTCGTGGCGCTTACCGTGGGAAAGTAAGCCAGGGCAGAGCCCGAATTACTGATCAGCGGCGTGTTGGTCGTGGCGTTCACGATTGAATTGATATCGGCGTACGTGGTGACCGAATTTTGATCGTCTCCGTTGATTTGGATCGAGAGAGCTTTCACTTCAATGTTTTCGCTGCCGGTTTTTAAACGCAAGGTCGGGTTACGGAAATTGATCCCTTGGTTGACGCCGTTAACGACGTGAACGCGCGCTTCGACGCGAAAGACGGCTTTGAACTGGCCGTTCGCCGCCGCGATTTTCGATTCGGTCTCAAGATCCCATTCGACGGGAACCCAATTAGTATTAGTCACGGTGTTCATCAGATTCGGAATCACTTTTTCGGCGGTGATAAATTTTAAACCACCCGCGCCGCCGCCGGCCTGGACCTGGCATTGCAAAAATTCGTTTTGCGCCGCAACCCAACCCGGTTTGAAGGAGTCGATCTGCGGTTGAGTTACCGAAGCGCTCAGATTATTTCCGCCGTGCGCGTGCGTCGCTTGGTAATCAATCAGACTTGAGCCACGTTCCATGAACGCACTGTAAGCGGTAGAAAGATTATTGCTGCCGTGGGCGCTCGAGTGACAACCGTTACAAGTCGTCGTGAGGAAAGGGTGGTAAGTGCGTGAGAAAGCAGCTTTAAGATTGGCGTCGCACGCGGCAGCCATGCTGGAGAGCGCGCTTTCACCGTTGTGCATGGCTTCGCCGCAGCCCGAAGCGCCGAGGGCAATTAGGATGAGAAGACCGGCTAGAGCTTTCAACTAGAACCTCAATACCTTCGGCAAATCAGATTCGTTCATCGTGCGGCCGACGATCGGCGCGAATAAATTCATCTTGTTGTTCAATTTTAAATAATTCGCGAATACGGCAACGGCCGCAATTTCGGGAGAGGCGCCGGTAATGAATTGGTCATCGGCGGCTTGGCCCGAGGTGAAGTAGCCGATCTGATTGTTACTGGTCGGGCGGCGGCCCGCGGGATCGTAATATAAGATGTAAGATGCGCCGGCGATGCCGCGGTCGGAAGTCCACGGTGAATTGCGCGAAGCCGAATCGGCGGAACTTACCGCGCCGTCGGAAGTTACGTACACGAACGCGGGTTTGCCCATGATCGCCGCGCTTTCCAAAATTCGGCCGACCACTTGGCCGGCTTCAAGATCTTTTTGGTCACCGGTGGCGCGCGTATTGTTGTGGTAATCAAAGCCACCGATTTCCAAACCGGCCGCGCCGGCATTACCTTTCAAAACGTTGTAGGTCATGGCGGAGAAAATTAAGTTCTGGTCGCCGCCGTTGGTTCCGCCGTTGATATTCCAAGCGGCGCTTAATTCGGCGCCCTTGGCGTCGGTGCGCGGGTCAACCCCGGGATTGCTCACGGCCGCGAGCTCGACGTTTTTGATGTTCGCGCAATCGACTAGATTCTTAACTTCGATGCCGGTCTTATCCGTCGCGATTCGGCGCGCCTGCGTTTCACTTAAGCGCGAGATCATTTTGCTTAAGGCCCCGCGCTGATCGGCGTTGATCGAAGCCCCGAGTGCCGCCGCGTAGCCGAGTGAACCGGTAATGGCCGAATAATTACTTACGACCAAAGGAAGATTAGAGTTCACGACGGCGGATTTGTGCGAAATGCCCGAAAACGTTTGTTGTTTACCTAAGTTAGGCAACAAGCTTCCCGCTAAACCGGCTTTCGAAGTCATACCGTCGATCGCGAAACGGTTTTCCGCCGAGTCATCACGCGAGCGAACGCAGACGCCGACGAAGGCGGTGTTGGCCAAAGCGGTAGGTGCGGTGGCGCGTAAGCCTTGCAGGAATTTGCTGATCAGAACACCGTTCTCGGTACCCGCGAACTTCACGGTCCCGAATTCATTCTCTAACGGAACGGCGCCGTTACCGAGGCCCATGACACTGTAGCTCGGGAGCGGATTGCCGCCGGCGTCCATCGGCACAAAATTCGCGGCCATCGCGGCGCCGCCGGCTAAGTTGACGGTGATCATCGGGATCAAACCGCTCGTGGTGGTGGCGCAGGTGGCCTCGGCGTGCGCTTCGGGCAGCAAAAGTTTGTACCAGTTGGGCACGAGCAGCGACGCCGAGAAGGGGAGCAGGCCGGCCGCTAACATTTCCCGGCGCGAGACCGGGCGGCGGTGCCCAAGTTCTGCCCAAAATGGAATTTGTTTTTTGGTCTTCATATTCGCTCCCGTTTTAGATCGTTATAAAATCGAAGCTCGACAGCACGCCCGAGCAGGAAAAGAGTAATAAAAGTTTAGTCTGCGCCGCTTGCGTTTTATTCGCCGCGGGAATCGCGTTTTCAAAATCACCGCGGCCTTCGGTCAAGATCGCCATCTCGTCGGGCGTAGGTCGTCGGCCGAGAATGCTTAAACCTAATTTTTCGACCGCGTCGGTATATTGGGCGGGCGATAAGTTCGCGACCGGTTTGCTGAAGTCGACCTGCCCGAAGAAGCGTCGTTCGCCAGCGGGTAGGGCCGCTTCGCGATTGATCGTGGCTTCGCAAAACCGGCTCGCCAAATTCGTAATCGAAATCATCATCGGCGAGGTCACCGAATTAACGGCGTAAGAGCCGGTCATCAGGGCTTTGCGCGCGTTGTATTCATTATTAAGGTTAGTGTTGATTTCCGTCTTGGTGACGGCCGCCATGCTGCGCACCATCTGTTCGGCCGACATCAAAGTGGCGCCGACGGTTTTATCGTTTGAACCCAAACCAAAACTCGGGGTCGCCGATTTCATTTCGCTCGGCGTGCAACCCGCGACAAATGCCGCGATGGCGAGAGCAGAGATTAAATTAGTTTTCACTGTGCACACTCCTTGCTCAGCGCTACGGATTGGAAAAGCTTTTTCAAATTGTACTTATTCGATTCGAAGCGCGTGACTTGCTCCTGGACGTAGCCCTTGCGATCTTTAATCACGAGTTCGTGCCGGCATACCGCTTCGAAGGCGCGCTTGACCAGGCACTGGCTAAAGCGTGAGCTGTTCGAGACCGCCTCGCCGAAGGATTTCACGCCGAAGCCGCCGTCGGCCATACCCCGCCAGCCGAGCAAGGATTCGTTCGCGGGGCCGCGGGCGTTGTTAACCCACGAGGAATCCTTAGTGACGAAGCCGTTGAAAAAAACCGTACCGTTACCGTTCATTTTGGCGGCGATACCGTCGCTGAAGCCGCTATAGTTGGCTTCGTTCATGGCGTCGAATTGTACGGGGCGGCCGTCGATCAAATTCCATTTGGCGAATGCGCCACGGAAACCGTCCATGCCGGTATGGCAGCCCTTGCAGCTCACTTGAAATTTCGTGTGGTCGCCGCCGGGAAAACGGTCGATGTCACGGCCGATGCGCGCATCCGAAACGGTCGTGTCGGACCATTCATCGATGCCTAAGCACATGAATTCGCGAAACGTAAATTCGACCGGGCGTCTATTCGTGCCGGCGATCGCGTGCGCATTGATAAATGTGCGGGTGGTAAGTAGGCCGGCCGGGTCGGGATTGTAAACGATCGTGTTGGTCGACGTTTGCAAAAGCATTTGCCCGGATTCTTTTTTAAGGATCGCGCCGATGTCGAGGGCTACGCGATCAAGATCGGAGTAGTGATTGTTGTTTTGCACGAAGTCCGTTTGCAGATCGGCACGAACGGTGATGTCGGCCGGCAGTTTACTTACGTCGGCCATATAGAAGAAGTCGCCGGTCAAAAGTTTGCGCGCGTCCATATCGTCGCGAACGACGCCCATAAAAAAAGTGACGAAGTCATTAAGGCCGGCCGCAATCGATTCATCGCGCGTCGACATCTTCTGGGCCATTTGTTTGATCGTAACGTTTAAGAAGTTGGGGTCGGAGGTCGCGATCTCGGCCGCACCTTGCCAATTGCCGGCGGCGGTCTGCGCTTTCATCTTTTCCAAACGTGCATCGTCGAAGGGCACCTTCGTACCGCTCAGCCGCTCGAGTAATTTCTTGGTTTCGACTTCCGTTTGGGCGAGTACCGGCGCGGCTCGAAAAGACACGATCGCGCAGGCTAGAAGTATTAAAAACGAGTTCATCCTAATCCCCTTTTGCCATTTACATTGCAAGATCGGGGACAGCGTTTTTCTCAAAATAAGAATCAACGCGCCCCTAATTTCTAGCTGAGGCGCGGGATTTCTAAAATTTTGTCTATTTGATTTGGATTGCTAAGTGATCCGCACAGTTTTTAAAAGATCACTTCAACTTGGAAAGAGCAGCCGACATCACCCTTAAAGGACTCAACTTTACCGAAAGTGATGAAGCTCGCGGCGACGATGCGTAGACGATTTTCGGCAATCTCTTGCGCGTACGCCGTAGAGACCGAGTAACTGTTGAGATGGTAGGGCGAGCCAAGGTTGACCGAATTGGTCGTAAACGAAAGCCCGATCCCTTTGTCGTCGGCGAGTGCGTGATCGAGCGCGATCGCGTGGTTCACGCTTAGGCCGTTGGTGCGTTCGCGATATTCTTCCTCGTTTAGTAAAGACAATTCCCAACGGGGTGCGATGGTGTAGCTGAAGTTCAAATGAAAATATTCGCCCGTGCCCTTTAAGGGATCGGCAAAGAGATCAAGCCGGGGATTGATGCGAATCGGGCTTGAACCGGCTTCGCTCTCGAAGCGAAGCAAGTAACTCATGCTCAAAGGATCTTTCAACTCTAAACGCGGCTGGAAAGTGGTCCTTACTTTTCCGAGCTTACGGAAAAATAAGAGCGCGGCCCCGGGATTGTTTTCGCGGGCGCGGGTCCGGAAGCGTCGTTCTTGTAAGTTACGTGCTTCTTCGTTCTCATCGTAACTCGAGAAGCGAAGCTGCCAGCGCTTCTCAAGGTTCGGTAAGCGGAGATTGATCCCGAACGCGGTCGAGTTTCGCAAGACACCGCCCTCGCTCGAAACGGTCAGTTGCTTGATCGTGATGCTGGAGGTGTTTTTGCGTTTCGTGTACGCCTTGCCGGCAAGTTTGATATCTAGCTTGTTGGCGCCCGCATCGATCACATCGGCTAACTGATCGGACTTGCGATCTATATATTTGACCGATCTTTCCGCGAAGCCCGGCTTGTTGTCTTGCACGGCTTCTTGAATCATGATCTGTGTGTCGGTTCGTTTTTTCTTTCGTGGCCTGAGCGCGTTCAAAGGCGGGTCCGCGTAAACGAGCGCAGGAAGCACGACAGACGAGAAAAGAAGAGCTATAAAGAATTTAGAGATGGCGGAACCCTTTCGGTGTCGATGCCGAACAATACTCCGCTTCGGGTGCAAGAGTGAATAGAATATTGCTGTTAATTTTGTCGGCGTTAACTTTTTCGGCCAATGCCCATGATCCAGAGCAGGGTCAGGTTTGGGGGACGTTCGGTCCGTACCTCTACCAAACTCAGCGTATGCATGAACAATTTGATTCGCCGGTGCTCGGCTCCTTCAGCTTATTGGCCGAGGGTGATTTGACTTCGCACGGCGGTCTCGAACTCACGCTGACTTACATGAACCAAATTTTCGCGGTCGAACGTGAGGACAAAAAGGTCATCGAAAAAGTGAAGCGGATGTACATCGCCATGGGCTGGCGGCATTGGTTCAGCCGAAGCTTTTCGATGTCGCCGTCTTTCTTTTCGTCTTACGTCATGGGCGACGCGGTGCTGGTGCGTAATGATTTTGGAAACCCGGTCGATCCACCCCATACTTCGGCCCGCGATCCCGTCGATTACGGTTTTGCCGTCTCGGCCCAATACGAAGCCTATTCGAACGGCAAATTTGCGGTTGTTCTCGACGGCAGGTATTCGTACTCGGTGACCCCGAAACCAAAAGAAGACATGAACACTTACGGGATCTTCGTCGGCGTCAAATTCTTCATCCAGGGCAAGCCGCCTGAGGAACCAGACGATGAAGATGCCGAGTAGGACGTCCAAATATGGGCTCCTAACCCCCCGCGGCGTAAGTTCGCTATGGACACGGTGGCTATTTAGCGTTCAAATCAGGGTCATACATCCAACGGGAGTTTTTGATGCAAAAGGGTACTGTTAAGTTTTTCAATACGGCCAAGGGTTTCGGATTCATTACCCCGGACGATGGCAATGACTTGTTTTTTCACATCTCGGAAGTACAAGGCAATGAACCTAAAGACGGCGACCGCGTCGAGTATGAAGTCGGTCAGGGCAAAAAAGGCCCGTGCGCTACGCAAGTTCGCGTCGCAGGCAAATAGTCCACGTTTAAATTCATATAAAAACTAGAATTAAAAAGGGGCTTCACGGCCCCTTTTTTTTTGGTCGATCGGCACGAGATTTTTAGTTCGTGAAACTCTCGCAAAATGCATCGTTTGAATCGTAGGGGACGTAATCCATGTCGATCACGTTCTCGCGGTCGTTACCTTTCGCCTGCAGCTCCCAGTTCTTCGAAGAAGGATTTCGCTTATAGTAAAACAGGATTCGCGGTTCTTCGGTAGGGCTGCGTTGTCCCCAAGTCTCGACGTTGGCGTAATAAATGATGAGGTGATCATTCCGGATAAGCGCGCCGTAGGCGTTCTCGTCGGGGAGTTGGATTAGTTTAATCGATTTGTCGGTAAGCGAACCTGTGATGATTTCACCTGAGCGAATCGTCACGCAGCCGGTCTGATTTTCCAATGATTCTGAACTGAAAGAAGTGAAGACCCGAATCTCACCTTGCGGACGGGGGAACTTGTAAGCCGCCCTGGCCGCGACGACGCCGCTATTTTTCGCGCCGAAGCCACGGAAAGGTGAAGACTCTTTAAGCAATTCAGTCACGTTTATATTTTCGTAACGTTCTAAGAAAAGTTCGGTCTTTGTTTTCTGGAGTGGCGATGGCGCACGCTCGCCAACGGTCGCCGTTTTTTCTAGTCGCACAGTGCTCGGCTTCGGGAGCGATGGTTCGGGATTTTCGCCCAACGGTGTGACCGCGGGTTGGCCGGCGGCCGTGCCCGGCGTTTCCCGCGCGTTCTTTTGTCTAGAATGCTCCCGAAGCGACGAAACCACACCTCTCGGGACGCCCGGCTCGTGGAACCAAACGGCGAGGGCGGCCAGTATCACGGCGACGACGAAAACCACCCGGTATGGACCAAGGCTCCGAGTCACCGACGGTAACCTATTCCTTCGTCTTTAAACGGCCGTCGTTTTCTTTGATGAAGGTTTTGATGTCCTCGGCGACGGCAAGCAGTTTAATCCATTGCTCTTTGTAAAGAGTGACGGGGAAGCGGCCCATTCCGTAAATGGAGAGGGCGCCCTTTTCGCTGACCTTCATGGAGATGGTGCCGCGGTCGGGTTTAGCCTTCTTTAAAGATTCGTTTTCGGCTCTTAGGCGTTCAAGTTCGGCTTTCATTTCATCAGACATCGTTTACCTCGCTAACCAGGGCCGCAAGCCTGCGACCCGCATGTTGACGCCAATTATCTTCCTTCTCGGGCGTTTGTTCACCTTGTAAATTCTGAAACCTTCAGGTGGAATGCGCCCCATCATGCTTTTGCCCGTGCTCTTCCAAGACCGCGACCTCGTGGTCGTTTCAAAACCTGCGGGCCTTTTGGTTCACCGCACCTCACTCGACAAGGGCGAGACGCAATTTGCCATGCAATTGCTGCGTGATCAGATCGGGCAGTCGGTCTACCCGGTGCACCGTCTAGACCGGCCTACCAGCGGGGCGCTGATCTTTGCGCTCAATCCCGTGACCGCGCGACAACTGAGCGAAGAATTCGCCGCGCGAAGGGTCGAGAAGACTTACCTCACGGTCGTGCGCGGAATTCCCGCCGCGAAAACGATGCGCATCGATTATCCGCTACGGGAAGAACTCGACGCGATTTCGGACCGCCTGGCCGAAAGCTCAAAGCCCGCGCAAGAAGCGGTAACCGAAGCCGAAGTGCTAGCGACGGTCGACCTTCCTTACCGGGTGGATAAATTTCCCACGAGCCGCTACGCCCTTGTGCGCGCGCGTCCGCTCACGGGCCGTAAACATCAAATACGAAGACACCTGCGCCACCTTGGACACCCTATTATCGGAGACGTTAACCACGGAGTTGGGAAACATAATCGTTTTTTTGCTAGTCAGTTTCAATCGAAGCGATTGCTACTCGCGTGCACGGCGATCGCGTTCATGCATCCGGCGAGTGGGCAGAAGTTGACGGTTAAAGCACCGCTAGCGAACGACTTCGCCGATCTGCTCGGCCGCTTGGAGTGGGGTAGTCATGCGGATGCGTAAGACTAAAGAACCTTGTCCCGGCTGCGCGTTGCACCTCGCGCGCTGTATTTGCGCATTAACGCCCAGTTTGGATTTGCGCACCTTTCTCACGCTCGTTGTTCATACGAAAGAATTGAAACGGACGACAAACACGGGCCGTTTAGCCGTACGCGCGCTTAAGCAAAGTGAGATTGTCGTACGCGGAAACGGCCCGGTGGATCTCGCCGCGAAAATCAAACCGGGTTTCCGACCACTGCTCTTTTTCCCCGGCGAAGGCGCACGCGAACTGACCAAGGCGCTCGTTGCCGAAACCGACTTGCCCGTTCAGCTCTTCGTTCCGGACGGAAACTGGCGGCAAGCGGGTAAGGTGGCGGGTAGGCATCCCGAGATCGCCCACATTGAGCGCGTAATGATCAAGGCGCCGAACACCGCGACGGAACACTTGCGTGCGGAATCTTCACCCGAAGGCATGTCAACGCTGCAGGCCATCGCGTTCGCTTACAAAGAACTCGAAGGCACGACGGCCTTTGAAGCGCTGAACGGATTTTATTTGGCCAAACTTCACGCGACGCTGGTGGGCCGGGGTCTCCGCGCCTAAAGTCCGGTATGCCCCGGGCCGATTGATCGCTAGCCGAATTACTCTAGACTAATCGTATGCGAATCAAACTGTGGGGAGTCCGCGGATCATTACCATCACCGGTCTCACCAGATCGCGTGCGCGCGCATTTAGATGAAATTCTAAAACAATTTGAAGACCTCAAAAGATCGAACAGCCCGCTGACCGCGACTCAGTTTCTGGATTTGCTGCCCTCACATCTCACGGGCGGCTACGGCGGCAACACCGCTTGCGGTGAAATCATTACGACGAAGGGACGCTTGATCATAGACGGCGGCTCCGGCATCCGAAATCTTTCCGACGAACTCATGAAAACGGATCCGGATTGCAGTGATTATCACATCTACTTGACGCACTTCCATTGGGATCACCTTATCGGTTTACCGTTTTTTATGCCGCTCTATATGCCGGGTAAGGCCGTTCATTTTTACGGTGCGCACGAAGATCTCACCGAAGCGCTGCACATCTTATTTCGGAAACCAAATTTTCCCGTGCCGTACAAGGTGATTAGCCCGCAGATTCATATCCATAAGATTGAACCCCGTAAGCCCTTCACGATCGATGATATGACCGTGACGCCCTTCGCGCTTGACCATCCGGATCCGTGCTGGGGCGCGCGCGTTGAGTCCGCCGGCAAATCGGTCGCGTGGTGCGTGGACACCGAAGGCACGCGTACCTCGCCGGAAGAGCTCGGGCCCGATTTGCCGCTTTACCAGAATGCCGACCTCATGGTTTTCGATGCGCAATACACGTTCGGCGAAGCGCTCGAAAAAATAAATTGGGGCCATTCCAGTGGACCGATCGGCATTGATTTAGCTTTGCGTGAAAAGATAAAACAGGTTGTGTTTATGCACCATGATCCGTCAGCCTCCGACGAAGCCATTTGGGACGGTGAGGAGCAAACCAAGCGTTATTACAGTGAGCTCTTGCGGTCGCGTGAACGTGCCGGCCTCGACACCGCCGGCGTAGAATGGCATTTCGCGCGCGAAGGCGAAGTGATCGAATTATGAAGTTCAAGGCCCAAGTCTCTTTCGATGGTGAGCGCACATTAGTCGTGATGAACGGTTGGCTGGACGAACGCGCCGAATTGCCCGAGCTGGAGCAACCCGTGGGCGGCGATCTAATCATAGATTTAGAAAAAGTGACGATGGTGAATTCAATGGGCGTTCGCAACTGGATTCAGTGGCAAAGCGCCGTCGAAGTCGAAAAGAACGTCATGCTGATTAACTGTAGTCCGGTGGTCGTGAAGCAAATCAATATTCTCGACGGTTTTCTTAACGATCGTACGAAGATTGAATCTATATTTGTACCTTACTTTTGTGAAGACTGCGGCTTTGAAGAAAACAAATTAATTAAAATCGCCCAGATTAAATCGCCCGATGAGGCCGCCGAAGCTTTCGGAACTTACAAGTGCCCGAAGTGCGCGATGAATATGGAACTCGACATGGTCAAGTCCCAGTATTTTGCCTTTCTTGAAAAACAGCGCGCGAAATTTACCTAAGCTCGCGGTTAAGTTTCAAACTCGGCACGCCTTTCGTGCGCATCGCAGATTTGATGGCGCTAACTTTCCAAATCTTCCCGCCGCCGTCATCCGTTACGAGGACCGAACCGTCGGCAAGCACGACGGTCGCGACCGGGCGCCCGTAAACTTCACCTTTCGCCTCGTCGGCGATAAAGCCCGTTAAGAAATCAACCTCGCCGTCGACCGCTTCGCCGTTAACGAAGGGAACATAGGTGACCTTGTAACCCGCGAGCTTCGCGCTGTTCCACGAGCCGTGCTTAGCGATCAGTGCGCCGCTCGAAAAAGGCAATCCGAGGTTGGTGCCGGCGGTAAACGTAATCCCCAGCGCGGCGGTATGATTGCCGACGGCATAATCCGGGACGAGCGACTTAGCGACGAGGTCAGGCCGTTCGTTTGCCCGGCGCGGATCTTCGTTCTTGCCCCAGTAAGCGTAGGGCCATCCGTAAAAACCGTCGCGTTGAACATGCGTGATGTAATCGGGAACCAGTCCGTCGCCCAATTCATCGCGTTCATTGACCACGGCCCAAAGCTTGCCGCTCGAGGGTTCCCAAGCCATCGAAACGGGATTGCGCAAGCCGGCGGCAAAGATCTTTCGTTCAGAGCCGTCGCGATTCATTTCGATAATCGCGGCGGTTTCAGGATCAAGCGGGTCGCCGTCTTCACCGACGTTTGAGGCCGAGCCGATAGCGGCGTATAATTTTGCGCCGTCGGGACTTAACAATAAATGGCGAGTCCAATGCCGGCCCGGTTGCGGGAACGGTAGCTTGGCAATTTCTTCCCCGGGGCCGGAGATCTGATCATTTTCGAAACGGAATTTTAGAATGCGCGTGGGTTCGGCCACAAACAATTCGTTACCGTGGACCGCCATACCGAACGGCAGGTTGAGCAGTCCGCTAAATTTTCTGGCGCCGACCGATTTCGAATCTTCTATTTTGAATAACGTGAGCTCGTTCGGTGACGGCACCTGTTCTTTCGGCGATTTCTTCGCCTGTGATACAAGCAGGTCGCCGCTCGGTAAAAGATAAAGTGACCGCGGGCTTTCGAGCTCGGCGAACAGTTCAACTTGATAGCCTTTTGGTGCCACGGGGGTTTTGCCCGCGGGCCAGCCGATTACGGTGCTCCGTTTTTCGGTCGACGGAGTTTCGTAAGGTGGCGGTAAAATCGGATTGCGCTCGGCAAAAGCATTACCGGCGCACGCGACAAGAACGAGTAAAAGAATACGCATCGAAGATCCCCCTAAGATGCGCGAACTAACTTCAATATTCGTACCGCCCTGAACGGCGGCGAGCTGATGAAGCCGCCTGACTAGACGAGGCAACATGCCCGGTACGGGGATTTTACAGCCGTAGCTAAAACCAGCACGTCACGTTCACACGTTCATTCTGAGTTTTGTTCATCATGACGCCCGCGCTCGTGCGTGGACCGCGGGGATTTTTGTTGAAGCGGGTGTTCAGTTCGAGTTCGTGCAAACCTTCTTTGGTCTGCACTTTAAAAAGCACGTAGAAGTCGTTCGCGTTACGAATGAAGCGCGTGATGTTCTTGGGTTCAATCGCTTTGGTTTTGCCGCTGCTGGTTATCGAAACTTGAGTCGGTGGAGAGTTGCTGTCTTTTTTATTGAACGTGAATGCGACTTGCACGCTCTTCGTGGAGTCTTCGCACTTTACCTGATAAGTGGCCTTCGCCGGATTAGCGGCATTCGCCGAGATTGCAGCAATCGCGGTGGCGCCCAAGACCAACAAGTGAATCATGGTTTTCAAGAGATCATATTTGCGTTAAAAGAGGAAGATGATTCACCTGCCGCCCTTGATTCAGGACTTAGCTTTAATTCTCATGTCGGCCGCCGCGATGACGCTGTTCTGCCGCGTGATCAAGCAGCCCGTCGTTCTTGGATACATCGTCGCCGGTTTTTTAGTCGGCAACCATTTCCCATTTTTGCCCGACATCATCGATCCCGAATCGGTTAAAGTTTGGGCCGAGATCGGCGTGATCTTTTTGCTCTTCGCGTTGGGCCTCGAATTTTCATTTAAGAAATTGGCCAGGGTGGGTGGTTCGGCGTCGGTGACCGCCGTCATCGAAGTCGTCGGGATGATCGGCATAGGCTACATGGTCGGCCGCGCCTTTGACTGGAACAAGATGGACAGCTTGTTCCTCGGCGGGATCCTCGCGATTTCTTCCACCACGATTATTATCCGCGCCTTTGAAGAGCTCGGCTTGAAGTCCCGGGGCTTCGTGCGGTTAGTGTTTGGTGTTCTCATCATCGAAGACCTCGTCGCGATTTTGCTTATGGTTGTCCTGTCGACGGTGGCGGTAAGCCAAACCTTCTCGGGCGTCGAGATGGGGATCTCGGCTTTGAAGCTCGCCTTTTTTCTTACGATCTGGTTCGTCATGGGCATTTTCTTAATTCCCACCTTTCTGAAGCGGGCACGTCACTGGATGAATCCCGAGACTCTGTTGGTGGTCTCGCTGGGGCTATGCTTCTTGATGGTGGTGTTCGCGACGCAGGTTGGTTTTTCGCCGGCGCTCGGTGCGTTCATCATGGGTTCGATCTTAGCCGAAACGATTGAAGGCGAGCGGATTGAGCACCTGATCCACCCCGTGAAGAATTTGTTCGCGGCGGTATTTTTCGTTTCCGTCGGGATGCTGATCAATCCTTCGATTTTGGTGCAATACGCAATTCCCATCGCGGTGATCACGGTCGCCACGATCCTCGGCAAGATGTTGACGACCACGACGGGCGCGCTGGTCTCGGGCCAATCTCTTAGGCATTCCGTTCAGGCGGGGATGAGTCTCGCGCAAATCGGCGAATTTTCGTTTATCATCGCCTCACTTGGATTAAGCCTCAAGGTGACGAGCGAATTCTTATACCCGATCGCAATTAGCGTTTCGGCGGCGACCACTTTCACCACACCGTATTTGATCCGATCGGCCGACGGTTTCGTTGGTTTACTCGAGCGCAAGCTGCCCGAGACGTGGCTGCGTTCGCTCGAGAATTTCAGGCTTTCAACGGAAGGCGCATCGCGCACCGGAAATTGGTCGGCGTTTATAAAAAAATCCTTTTTGAAGATGGCCGCGAACGGCGCGGTGATCGTTTCGCTTTTCATCGTTTCGAATAGATATTTGTGCCCCTGGCTTACCGAAATGACGGGCAACGGGCCGTTGTCGGAGGCCGCCTGCCTAGGCTTTGCTTTCCTTACGTCGGTGCCCTTCATCTGGGGATTTGCGCTGGGCAACCTACATCCCGCGACGGGTGACCTGCGGCAGCCGCGCTACCGGGCGGCGTTGAACGCATTTGCGGCGGCGCGCTTGGTGCTTGCGCTGGCCCTTCTGTTTGTTTTGGTGCGATCTTACGTTTGGTACGGCATCGTCGCTTTCTCGATCAGCGTTTCGTTTTTATTAGTGGTCTTCGTTCTCTCTAGATATATAGAAAAAGTTTACGTCCTGCTCGAGCGCCGTTTCGTTAGCAATTTGAATGCGAAAGAAAATGCCGACGCCGCGCGCGAGATGCCTCCGCTAGCGCCCTGGGATTCGCACTTGGTCGAACTCAAAGTTTCGAGCGAATCACCGCTGGTGGGTAAAAAGTTATCGGAAACGACGCTACGTGAGCGGTTCGGGATCACCATCGCGCTTATCGAACGCGGGCGAAAGAAGATCGCCGCGCCCGGGCGCGACGAAGTTTTGTTTCCCGGTGACGTCTTGCAAGTGATCGGTACCGACGAGCAAATTCAGCACTTCAAAAGCGAAGTTGAGTTCAGCCCGTACGATCCGAGTCAGGACGGTTTCGATTACACGCTTTTGCCGGTGCTGGTGAAGGCCGCCGACTCTTTCGCGAACACTTCAATTCGTGATTGCGGGGTACGCGAGGCTACGCGCGGTTTAGTGGTGGGGATCGAAAAGGGTGGGCGTCGTACGCTTAACCCCGATTCGACGACGATGATCGAACCGGGTGATGTGCTTTGGATCGTGGGCGACCGGAAGCTGCTTGCTTCTAATTTAGTTTAAAATTTTAAGGCGTAAAATTCGTTAACTCGATCGTCATCTGACCGATCGGCGTAGGCGTGTTGGTCTTCACCAAGCCGCTGACGGGTACCGAAGTATTGATCCACGTTTCGAGCTCTTCGTTCTTACGTACATTACGCGTTTTCGTGTAGAGGCACTCGAACGTTCCGCGCGGTACGGTGACCCGCTCGCGCCGTGAGGCGATCGTTTGGATGTCGGTCGGGTCGGGCAGCGTTTGGGGTTCACCGTCGATGACGAGTGCGATCATTTTGCCGGTTGCGCGGTCGTAAAGCATCTCGGCGTTGCGACGGCCTGCGAAGCCTAGATCGATATCTTGGCGAACCCAGTAGCCGCGGGGGACTTCTGATTTTACGAAAGCATGCATGGTGCCGCTAATGAACCCGCCGTCGATTTGATAATCGGCGGTTGAGCCTACGCGCCAGTTTAAATTCATGGGCATAACGATCTGACTGATAGCAATGATGACCGAAAGAAACATGGGGGATCCTCCTTGATGTATTCCAAGGAAATCACGCCACCCAAGAAGCGGCAAGGGCTAGATACCAAGCCCGCGATAATTAGATCTGATCGATCAATCTTAGGCCTTGATCCAAGGGTACCGGGTCCCAATGAAAACCGGCCGCCGAGGCCCAAGTCGAGCCGCTCGAACGCATGAATTCTAGATCCGCGCCGTTCGATTCGGGCAAGGGGATCTGCACGACGGCGAGGCTCTTGCCGATCTCTAAATCTCCGAACGACTCCCAGTTGAGGTAGTAGTTGCGGTTTTTGGTCACGAGCATGTCCGTGCACGCATCGACGGCGGTCGCAAACTTATGTCCATCGGCGAAATTCAAACGGATGTGCGCACGGAAACACGAAGCTTTGTCCTCGTCGCCGGCGTCGGGCAAGAAAGCGTGCGAGTCCATAATGACTTCTAGGCGCGCTTTCCCACCGTTAATATCCAAGTCGCCGCGGCCGATCCAAAACTTCTCGTCTTCCGCCAGGCGCTGACCAAGGGCGTTCAAATAGGCTTTGTGGTCTTTGAAATTTTCTAAACCTTCAACGAAACTCGCGTGCGCGGCGACGGTGCGGTCCAAGAAGCGGTTGTGCGCAAATTCGCAAGCCGCGTGAACATCGGCGATGCCGAACTTCAAGAGGTAAGCGGCTAAGTCGACCGGTTCGTTTGCGTCCTTCGCCGCCGGCGCGCTTAAAGACATGGGCGAGCTGTTTGGGGCGTTACCGGCTTGAGCGTCGACCGAGGCGGGGCCACGAGCGGTGACCGATGATGGCGCCGCCCGGTGCGCGGTGAGGGAGAGCGTGGCTTTATCGTCGTGACTCGAAAAGTGCGTGCCCGCTAAGAAGCCCGCGAACAACAAGAGCGATACATTGAGTATTTTGATCACCAAAGGAATCTCCTGTACGCGAGCGGTAGCGATGGGCCTTTACTAATCTAGTGCCGAAACCGCCATCCACCTAGAGGAGAACTAAGGGTGTCTCATTTTGAGACTCGGTTTTTGCGGATGACCGCCACGAGGATGAGCGCAAAAGCAATGAGGCGGAAGATGTGAACAAAGCTTCGGGCGTCGCCGGTTTGGCAGTAAGGCACGACGGAATAGCCACCCACTAAAAGAAGCGCAACGCGCTCAATAGAGAGTAGCCAGCACGCAAGGCAGAAATATAAGAAGAAGGGATCCCGCGAAGCCAACCAAAACTTGAGGAAGAAAATTCCGCTTGCCGCGAAGGTGGCCATGTAAATGCCCGATATAAATTCGATCGGGTTCATGAAATCTCCCAGATAAGACCGAATAACAACAGAGAACCCGCAAGCGCACCGGCCAAACTGCGCATAATTAGTCCGTTGAAATCAAGCTCGGGAAGAATAAGGACATCAATAAATAAAATCACATTGTTAACGGCTAACAGCGAAAAGCAGGCGCAACTCCAAAGCAGAAGGTGAGACGGGTTACTGCGGTAAGCCCGAAACAACATGCCCGCGCATAAGAGACTCATGATTGATGACAATATATAAACCGCTTCAACCATTTTCATCCTCCGGTTTAGAGATTTTTGAAATCGAGAAGGCATCGGCAAACTGCCGTGCGCGTTTGGCGGATGAAAAAATCAACTCGAGAATTTTATGAGGTTTTATTTTGTAAACGGCCGCGAGCGTATTTACAACTTCTTCGAGCTCGGCGGTTCGGGGCGCGTAACGATACTCGCCCTTTGTGCTTTCGTGCTCAACGAGGAGCTGGCTTCGCAGCAAAAGCATGATGCATTTCGATGCGGAGTTCGCGTTGGTACGTAGCTCACGGCTTATGGTTTCGGCGTTAAAATAAGTTTCGGGCGCTTCGCGCAGGAAGAAGAGCACGTCAATCTGCCCGACGGAGTCGATATGCTCGAATATGAATTGACGAAGATTGTCGGGAATCTCTCTCAACGGCACGGGGATTATTATCATTTGATTCGAAAGCGAAGGGCAACTTAGAAATGCCCCGCGTTGCCGCGGGGCTTTGATCTAGCGAACGCCTGAAAGACCGGCGTAGATCAAACTTCCGGCTTTAATTTGGCCGATAAGTTTATCGCGGTTGGCCGGCGTAACGGCCGGGCAACCTAGGCTTCGGCCTTGAATGACCGCGGCCTCGCTGACGTAATTCGCGGCGTGAATGACGATCGCGCGTGAACGAGCCTTCGAGTTCGTCGACGACAAACCGTCGAGGCGCAAAGAGTTACCGTGTTTGCCCGAATAAGTCTCGGCCGTGCGGTAAAAACCTAATGAGCTCTTGCCCGAACCCGACACGTTGCCGAATGAATCGGCGATGCCGTCGTGGTTTCTGTCGCTGCCCGAACCGTGCGCCGTGTGCATGGCCCAAACCGCACCCGTCTCGAGATTAACGACGAAGAAGCGAGCCTTCTTTGAATTTTTCGAAAAATCGATCACGGACAGATAGCGTTGGTTACCGAAGCGCGATTTATTAGCTTCAAAGTATACGACGGCCTTTTGCAAGAGCGCCGACGGTACGATGTGGTTCGGATCTAGGTGCGAATACTTTGCGAGGACTTGCGCGCTTTCGGAAGCGGTGAAGTCGGCGGTCTTCATATCGGCGAGATCGGTGGGCTCGACGCCCGTACCTTCGGCCGCGACGAATTCTTCTTCGGTCATTTCCTCGCCGGGCGTGTGGGCCATCGGACCGCAAGCCGCGAGGCCGAGGCATAAAGGCGCTGAGACCAGCGGTGCTAAAATCAATCGTGCTAAAAATTTGTTCATGTTTGTACCTTCCGGGTGAGTAAGGACTCGTCGGTCCGTAAATCACGCGGCCCTACTGGACAAAGACCGAGGATTCTTCCAGACTCGGCTAATGCGATTTGCGGTGTTGTTTTTCTGTTTGCTCGGCGCCTGCGCCCGGGCTCCCATCAAGTCTTCGGCCCAGGCGATGCGTCTCACGCCGTCGGGCTTTTCGGGCGCGGATGATCTCGGTTTCCCCTCGTTGGTCACGGCACTCGAGTCCAACATTGAGCAACTGAAAAAACCTGGCGCGTCCGAGTGGCTCGACTTCGGGCCGCGCCGGATCGCGCGCGCAGATTACGCCCGCGCTCTCGATTACCTTTTGGTCAAAGCGAAAGAAGATCCGAGCGGCGAGAGCTTTCGTGCGGCCTTAGCCAAAGAATTCGAACCTTACGAGGTCTACGGCCAAGAAGATTGGGGCCAAGTTTTCATAACTTCCTACTTCGAACCGGTTATCGAAGGCTCACTCACGCCGACGAAGCGCTTCTCGCAAGCGCTGTATGGTCTACCCCGCGATATGGTGATCATCGATCTGAAAACGTTCGCGTCGGTTCCCGTTGCCGTTGAGCAGCGCTCACGCGGCGGCGTCCTTCGCGGCCGGATCGCCGCCGCGAAGGATGAATCGCCCGCGCGCATCGTCGCGTATCCCGACCGTGCGCAGATCGAAGTTGAAGCTTTCGCTAAGCAGGCGGAGGTATTGGCGTGGGTCGACCCCGTCGATGCTTTCTTCCTTGAGATTCAAGGTTCTGGCGCGGTCAAACTCGCCGACGGCAAAGAAATTCGTGTGGGCTACGCGGCTCAGAATGGACAGCCCTACGTACCGATCGGCAAGCATCTGACGAGCGTCATCCCGAAAGAAAAGATAACGATGCACACCATTGAAAATCACCTGCGCACGCTTCCGATAAAAGACGCGCGCAAAATTATGAATTTGAATCCCAGCTACGTGTTCTTTCGTAAGCTTAAAGGTGCGGGGATAACTTTTTTCGGCTCGGAGGTAAGTGAAGGCCGGACGATCGCGACCGACCAAAGCTATTTCCCAAAGGGTGCGCTGGCTTACCTCGAATTCGAAAAGCCGAAGTTTAACTCGAGCGAAGACACCGAGCCCGGCGCGTGGGAAAAAAGCGCCCGTTTTGTTTTTGATCAGGATACGGGCGGGGCGATTCGCGGGCCGGGCCGCGTGGATTTGTTTTGGGGTAAGGGCGCCGGCGCTAAGCAAGCCGCGGGCGTGATGAAGGGCAAGGGCCGGTTGGTATACCTTGTCCCGCGCGCCGAGTTCTTTACGCCTGGCTCGATGACGGTACCGTAAGCAATAAATATTTTCTATATACAAAAATTTTGCGGGAGTACGACTTTGCTTACCTCAGATACCGTGAAGCCCATAAACTGCTTGCCGATGCGCAAGATAAGACGTTGGCCGCGGGTCGGGCGTTCGCTCACGACGGAAAATTGGCCGAAGCCTTTTGCGTCGGTGCTGGTGCCGCCGTTCATCTTACCGAGTTGCCACAAAACCCGGCCGGAAGTCAGGGGAGTCAGGTGCACGGGTACGTTCGAGACGGTGCCTTCGGAGTCACGGCAGAGAAGTTGAAAGTGTACGACCGAGAAATACTGGGGCCGGCAAACGCCGCCGCCCGCGCAACTTTGAAACGACTTTTCAGCGAAGCCGAGATCATCCGCATCGCGACGCATACCCAAACGGTCCTGTAAGGGCACCTCGGGTATGACGGGCGCCGGGTAGTCTTCGGTCTCGTTGCCGGGCGGAGGGCTCTTCCGGGTCGTAGTGCAAGCGGCGAGGATCATGATGACGCAAACTAGAGCGAAGTGTTTCATATCCTCTTATCGGAGGACCGGTCTTGGTCACTCAAGTCCTGAGGGGAATCTTTCCAAACTCAATGGATTTTGTTGGCTTAACCCGCGCCGATCAGCACAATACTCCGATGACCTTTGATCAATTTGTCGATCAGGCCTGGGCGGACCACGCCGACAAAAGCGTGGACGTGGCCGACCGCCTCAAAGATTTTTTGCCGAACGTAAGCCACCAGGATCAAATCCCTGGTCTCGTTTCCCTCATCACGCACGTCTACGGCGAACACCTCGGGCAATGGGCCGAGGGCATTGAATTGCTCCAGCGCTTGCAACTCCAAGCCGACTCGGCCGAGAACCGCAACACTATATTTCGTAGCGTTTCCGCTCTACGTTTAGCGGGCGGTTTGGCCGACAACGTTGACGATCTCATGAACTCGGATCAAATCCGCGTACTTTGCGTGGCGAGCGCCGCTTTGATCGGTCAAAAACAATTTCCCCGGGCCGTTGCTTACTTCAACGATGCTTTGCAGCTCGCGGCCGAAGGTCTCGGTGCGAACGATCCCGCGCATCGCTCGCTCGCGGTGACGGCGAATAATTTGGCGACAAATCTCGAAAAACAAACTTCACGCAGCCCCGAGGAAACGACCTTGATGGTGCGCATGGCCCGCGTAGCACTTGAGCATTGGTTATTGGCCGGGCAGTGGACCCAGCACCAAGCCGCGCATTACCGTTTGAGCAAAGCGTTGTTCCTGGCCGGGAATTTAGTCGAAGCGCTCGAAGAAGCCATGTCCTGCCTCGCGATTTGTAAAAGCCACAAGGCAGGCCCGCTCGAAATGTTTTGGGCGAACGAAGCGGTGGCTTCCGTCATCCACGATTCCAAACCGAGTGCGTTCGTCGACTACCTTCGCAACATGCGCGATGCCTTCGAAAACGTTGATGAAGCCGACAAACCCGATTGCGAGCCGCGCCTTGCCGAGCTTGAAGCTTCAATCGTCTAACGACTACTCGTAACGCTGAATAAGATGGTAGCCGAATTGCGTACGAACCGGTTTTGAAACTTGGTTCACGCCGAGACCGAACGCCGCTTCCTCGAAACTTTTAACCATCCGGCCTTTGCCGAACTCACCGAGGTCGCCGCCGCTCTTGCCGGATGGGCACTTGGAAAAAGATTTGGCGAGGTCTTCGAAACTTTTGCCTTCTTGCAATTTCTTTTCGATGTCTTGTGCTTCGTACTCTTGATCGACCAGAATGTGCCGGGCTTTGATGTTCATTTTGAATCTCCTTACAGATTAACCGTTTAAAAATTGAAAAGTACGCCGTGTGAAAGCGCCTGGATTCTCTACGTTCCAGCAGTGTCCGTTTGCCGGCAATATCTCGAGGCTCGATGCCGGCATGAGTTTATTGAGTTCCACCGAATCGGCCTTCGGAATGATTTGATCTTTCTCACCGTGGATGATCAGCGTCGGGACCGTGATCTTTTGCGCCGCGGATCTTAGATCAACATCCTTCAGCGTTTCAAGCACCGAGGCGCCGATGCCCTGGACCGCTTTGTAAGCGTCGCCCGCGATGGCTTCTTTTAATTCGTCACTCAGGCTTGCCGGGTCGGTCACCGTGCTGAGAATAACTGCGCGGGTGAGATCTTTGCTCAAAGACATTTGTTTGAAAGCTTCGTACATCGATGGGTCGAAGACGACGCCCTTGGGCCCGACCGGATCGAGAAGCACCGAGCGTGAGAATCGTA
>CANEZP010000008.1 GCA_947444305.1 Pseudobdellovibrionaceae bacterium
ATGACGGCAGCTAAGCGATCAAGCGGACGCGCGAGTTGCGAGTGGTCGATGACGACGGCTTTTTTCTCGAAATTAATTTTGGGTTGGCTTTTTGGGGCCGACCAATCTGGAGTGACCATATTGGTTTATCGGCGTACGGGCGTCAGGATTGAAGGCCGGGAGATACCCGGCCGTATGATTTAAATTTGTACGGGCTCGACTTTGAGCGAGATCAAACGCTTGTGGCGGTCCAGCTCGAAGCGGGCTTCGCCGCGGGCTTTGTTTTCTTTGTCGAACAAAGTGTAGCTCTCGACCGTTTTGTCTTCGCTCTTCTCGACCGATTTCAAACGTGCGGTATCGAAGCTGCCTTTGAAAAGATGACCGTACTCGGTCAAGAATTTCGGGCGGTCTAAGATATACGAAGGCTTCGCAACGGGATCTTGCAACAAGATGCTGTTGATCTCGTGTTCGGCGGCCGAGTACGTGATCGTGTATTTTTCTTCGAGCGTGCCCCAGCGTAATTTCTCTTCAACGGTGACCGTACGGCCTACGCCGGCCGAGGCGACGTCGCGCACTTGAACCGAAGACATGCTGTCGGCCAATTGTTTTTCCCATTGCGGATTGCGGGTGAAGTTCATGCGTTCAACGCTCGCGATTTTGCGGCCCATTGAATCGCCGGCTACCGAAGCCATGTCGGTGCTGCCCACGGGAGCGGAGTCAAAAGTATGTTTGTTCACGGCGACGGTAAGCAGCGAGATCGCGAGCACGGTCGCGGCCATCGCCTTCTTCGAGCCCTTCTTAGTGGGCGTCGACTTATCGGGAGTAGAATTGTTTGCGGGCGCCTTATCTAATGTAGGCGGAACGTCGGCATCCTTCTTACGAGTGGGAAACTGCAGTACGTTGCTCACCACTTGATCCGGTGTCTTATTATCTTCGCTCATTTCAATTCCTCCGTACTAACCTGTAGAGCGAGACTTGTGCCGGGCTTAGCCGGTTTGTGGTGCAGCAAAGCGGCTACTTCTTGTGCAGCGGCTAGCCGAAAACGTCACACGTCTCGTCTCAGTTTGAGGCACCCGCTTCTTCACAAATTAGACAGCTGTCGAGAAGATGAACGCCTTGCGATTACATCGGAATAAAAGAACGCAAAATGAAGAGCTTAAGACTTAAGGTGAGGCGGGTTCCGTCCCGATAAGAAGTGGAGATGATTAACGTCGCACGACTCACACTTTTTACGCTCTTCGCATCGGCACTTAGCCTTTCGTTCACCTTTCCTTCGCAAGCGCGCGAGGTCAAAAACTCGGCTAAAGGCGACGTGTGCGATACTCGTCCGGACCTTTGCGGAGGCGCGGCCCCCGCGCGTAAAAAGAAGACTCGTAAGCCCGCTTCTAAAAGTTTCGGTGATGAGATCGACGGCGAACTATCCGAATTAGATTTAGATATTCAACGCCGTAATAACGATTCGGAACCGCAAGCGCGTTCACGGCGCCCGTCTTCCATGCCGGCGCGTACGGTTCGCCGGCAAACGGCATCGGCGCCGGTGGCTCACAGGTCTCCTCAAGCGACCGCTCCGCCCGCCTCACCTTACCAGTCCGTGACGTTTGAATCTTACTTGCACGACAACGCCAGCCACCCCGCGATCGCGCGCCGGCCGGCGAATATGGCTTCGAACCAAAAGGCTTTCGTGCAACCCGTAGTTCGCGCGACGATCACCGGCTCGACCCTGGACGCGAACGGCAATCCTGCGGCCGCACCCGCATCGGCCGCCGCCGGTGGCTCGTTGCCCGCAAACGCGAACCCCGTCGAGGGCACCACTTCGGACGTCCCTTCGTCCGGTGCCGACGCTAGCCAGGGCTCGCCTCTTCGCTAACGCCGGATCACAATTGATTTCTTGCTTAAGCGCCCGCCCCTACTTAACATTAATGGATATGGCCTCGTTACTAACGCTGCTTCTTTTCACTTCGCTTAGCTTTGCGCAAAATGCATCGCAGCTCGATGCCGCGCTGAAAAAGAATCCCGACGACATGAAAACGCGCGAACGTCTAGCCGCCGTCTACGCCGGTGAGAACAAAGCGGACCAAGCCATTGAACTTCTCAATCCCTACACGGATCAATTGAGCGAGAGCGGCTTCTTGCTGCTGGCGAATTCGTACTCAAAGCAAAAAGACTACGCCAACGAAGTCCGCACCCTTAATTTTTTGATCGTCAAAGATGAAGAGAACTTCAAATGGCACATGTTGGTCGCCCAAGCGTACTTAAAGCAGGCCAGCGAAACGAAGGACGAAGAGCGCAACAAGGTTTTGCTCACCAGCGCAATCCAAAGAATGCGGCGTGTACTGCAAATCAATCCCAAGTACAAACCCGCCTTCGATCAGTTGTTATCGACTTTTTTGCAGCAGCAGGCCAACAACGAGGCGCGCGAACTTTTGATGGAGGGCGTGAATCGCTTCGGCAAACGTCCCGAACTTTTCCGCGAGCTTTGCCGGCTTGATTCGCAAGACGGCTTCTTGGTTCAGGCCGTCGGCAACTGCAGCGAAAGCATCAATCTCACACCGGAGTACACGGACCATTACGTGTATATGGTCCAAGCGTTGCACGATCAAAAAGAAGATCTTCGCGCCGAGAACTTAATCGTTAAGGCCGCCAAGAAATTTCCGCAAAGTGAATTTGTGCAATGGGCCGCGGGCGAGCTCTTCTTACGCAAAAAGAATTATCCCGTCGCCGCTAGGTATTTTCAGGTCGCGGTGAAAGCGAAGCCGACTTCGGGTCGTGCGCAGTTCGGCTTGGCGAAATCATTGTTCGAGAACAACCAAGACGAAGCTGCGCTAGAACCGTTCATCCAAGCCTGCAAGCTCGAGCCGAACGCACTCGAAGTGTTCATGGGCGCAACCGGCCGCATGAAACAAAAAGGCAACGGCGAACTCACCCAAAAATACATCCGCGCCGCAAACACTTGCCGCTAACGGCTCGGCGCCAGCCGGCCTGGCTCTGACCCGGCCCGAGCTCCGGGTGCGGATCAGGGCTGAATTCCCGAAACAGCCCCGAGCCCCGGGTGCGGATCAGGGCTGAAATCGGGTGGCCATTGCAGCCATCCACGCCACCAACTTCTTCCGCGAAGGCGCATATTCAAGAGGCGTCGAAATGAACAAATCACTGTCGAAAGCTATTGTACGTCACATGAAATCGGGCCTGTTGTTAGCCGAGGCTGATTTGTTCATTTCGACGCCTTTGGTTTTTGCGTCTCCGCGATCGCGAAGGAGCCCGCTCGTACTGCCGCGTTAGCTCAACGGCATCCGCCTGCGCGCGGTCTCGCTCGTTCGCTCGCGTCCGCCGGTCCGTCCGCCTCCGCGCCCGCGCTCCGCGGGCTAGCGTTTTGCGTCTTCGACCCAGGAGTCTTTGCCGAGGAGGGATTGTTCGATTTCGTATTGCAGTTCGCGTTGGGGGATTACGCCGCGGGCTTCGAGTTCCTCTTTGCCGGTGGTGAGGTAAATGGCTTCGGGAATCGACGCACTGAAGCCGCGGCCGAGTGACGGCAGGTCGTACCACACCGCCAAGATCACGTCCCCGGCCGTGGGTAATCCCCACACGCGGGCGTTCGGCCGGCGCAAGAAACTCTCGGCAAAAATTTCGGCCGTGGAAGATGTGTCGGGACCGATGAGAACCGTCACCTTTCCTTTGTAACAACCGTAGCCGTCGAAGGTGCGCAATCCCAGGCTGCTGTATTTTTCGAGCTCCTGGATTTGGTGCAGGTCCGAGGCGTCGTCGTCCAACGATGTTTTGGACGGCAGCATCTTGCGCGGCTGCAAAATCGAACCGACCGTATGACCGCCGCAATGGAAGGTCGACAACGCCCGCAGCATCGCCACAAAACTGCCGCCCGCATTCTCGCGCACGTCAATGATCACGTGACGGAACGGCGGCAGCTGCGCGGCCAACTTTTTCCATTTGTCGGGCGGGAAATACTCGGAGCGAAAACTATTCAGCACCAGCAGCGCCGTTCCCTGCCCGAGGTCTTGCATTTCGGGTTGCGAATCGACGACGTAATTGCGCGCTTTAATTTCGACGGGAATTTCCTTCGCGCGCCGCTTGAGCATGAACTGACCGGTCCGGCGCATCGCCCCCCAGGGCGTGACCTGTTCGGTGCCGCTGATCGAAACGATTTCGTCGCCCGCTTTAACACCGGCTTCTTCACCGGCGCTGGCCTTCTCGACTTTGTAGACGATGAGCAAATCCTCGACGTAGCGCGAGCGAATGCCGGTGTCGATCGACTCACCTTTCCATAAGCGTTTGTCTTCGTTCGGATCGTAAATCTGGAAGTGCGAGACTTGCAGCTCGTTCATGTGATCTTGGATGTTGCGTAGGAGTTCGGCCTCGCCGGTCCGTAGCGGAACGCGCGCGGCTTTCAAACGGCAGCGCCTAACCCAAGCGTCCAGGCGGTCGTCGGCTTTATAAAAATGTTCTTCGGTAAGGTCACAGATGGAGCGGTAAACGTCGCGGTAACGGCTGGCGTGACTTAATACAACGCCGGCGGCCAGACAAAAGAAGAAGAGCAGAAAAAAGAAAAGCCGACGCATTCATTTATAGAACGTCGGCTTCCATTGGAGGTCAAGTATTGAACGGTCGCAGGCTTGCGACCGTTTACATTAAGCAGCGCGCTTTTTGCGAGCCGACGAAGGATCGATGTTGTACTGCTTCACTTTGCGGTAAAGGGTGGCACGTCCGATGCCCAAAGCTTTAGCGGCCTCGGTCAAATTTCCGCCGAACTCGTGAATCGCATTTTCAATAGCAATGCTTTCCAATTCGTTGATCGTGCGTACTTTTTTATCTTCTTCGTTGTTCAAAGAAGGCTGCGGGAACTGAAGAATTTTAGCGCCTTCGGTGATCGGGTTCAAACCAACGCTCAATGCAGGCACTTCGCCCATCATACGGCTGCGCGAGCTAGGATCGTTCAAGTTTTTTGCCCACTCGTTCGGGGTAAACACGTGAACCGTGCATCCCATCCCTTGGCTCATGGTCTTGATTTTTTCGCACTGTTCGCGATCATCTCCGACCAAAACCACCATTGTACGTGCCATTTTAAAACCTCCGCTGGTTTTGCTAAGTCGAGTGCTTCAGGCGCCCGACATTGAATCATTGCAAGCCACCCTTGGCTCACAGTGTACCTATCGGCGACCCACCTTGAGAATATGAGGAAAAAAATGCCGGTCTTCTCTCATTCTGAGCTAACCCCGCGTAACCTCACCCGTTTTATTTTGAGGCAAATCGGCAGGAATTTCCTTAAGCGCCATGTGATATATATTAGCTATGTGGACCGTTTTACGATCATTCGAATCCGAGGGCGAAGCGCGCGTGGTCGAGGCCTTCTTAAAGGCCCACGACATCGAGGTCCAATTGCTCGGCACGCATTCGCACCCGGGCGCCGTCGGTCCCGGCTCCAGGCACACCGCCGCGATGCGATTGATGGTTCGTGAGGGTCAAGCGGCCGACGCCCGCGCGCTGTTGAATGAAGCGGAGGCTCGCGCGCACTTAAGCGTGGTGACCGACCCCGCGCCCGTCCCGGCCACTCGCCGCGTGGACCTCAAAGTTGTCCTCTTTATATTGATCGTCGCCGCGATCCTTTCGCTGATCGCGTGGCGGGATTAGCGTCCAGGTTTGCTAGCCGATTTTCTTTAGCATCAACTTGGCTTGTTGCATCCCGTTGGCGAGGGCTTCGATTTTTTTCTTACCCTCTTCTTGAATGGCGTTGATCTCGACCGTGAACACCGCTTGCGCCTCAGCGAGCTTCGCGGGTTCGCCCGAACTCATCCCCGCCCCGAGTTTAGTGGCGGCCGCGGCGAGTTTGTCCTGCATAATCTTTTGTTCCGCGCGCACGTTTTCTTCGTAAGTAGCTTGAAGCTTCGCGATCATTTCGTCGACCATCGAGAGTTTCGCCGCCAGATGGCTCGTTTCCGCCGCGCGATCGGCGGCCCGCTTTTCCGCCAAAACTTGTTCCGGGTCGGGCCATTTCGCGACGAATTCGAGGATCATGTTTTGAATGCGTTTGTTCTCGATAAAATGCGCGCCGGTGGCCCTAGCACGGAGACGTAAAAGCCGCTCGGCCGACGGATTGTTTTCTACAAACGGTTGCACCGCGATGAAGAAGACCGAGAAGAGCCCGGCGTCATCGAGATTTTCCATCAACAGAACTTCCATCAAGAAATTAACGTAAGCCTGATCGCCGACTTCTTTGCCCAGAGCCTGGAGCAATTCTTCCTGTTCAATGAGTCTTTTCATCGCGAGGGCCCGCATCTCCGTAAGACGCTGGTTCGCTTGCACGCGTATGAATTTCATCAGGCCGGCGCCGCATGGGTTGCCCTCAAGCGACGCGCCGAACGTGCGCGACGCGGGCGCGATTTGCATACGCGTTCGCGACAGCGCGGCGGTGTTATCTAAAGCATCGTCCGCTTCGAAAGCGGCGGGCAACGCAAAACGCGCCAACCACGAAGCGAAAAGAAATTCCAAAACCGCGGGGTCGCGGTGGGTCGAGGCCTTGCGCTCAAGATACAGCCAAAGCCCTTGCAGATCTTCACGCCGGCCGGGCTTGTTTTTATCGAACCATTCTTGCGCGAGTTGCAAAAACTTTGGTTCGACGTGCAGAGATTGCGGGAGGCCTTCTTTCTTCACGCTGAGGCAAGCCTCGAAAAACATTTCCATTCGGTAGCCCCACTCATCCGGCCCCGCGAGCGCGTTGAATAATTCTGCGTCCAGGCGGATATCCCGGCGTAACCAAAATGCGTCGGCGGGCGAAGCGAGCATCGAGATGGCACGGCACACCTGAGCATGCTCCGTCTCATGATAGATGAGTAAACCGATGAGATCGTTTTGTAATCCGGCCGGGTAATTTTGCCGCCTAAGCGCATGGGTGCGCAGCGCGCGAATCGCAGCTTCCGCTAAAACGGGCTCACCGTTTTTCAATAGCAATGCGTAAGCATTATGAGCCGCCGTGGCCAACTCTTGAACCTCGAAGGGCTCAAGCTTTGGCTTAGCAATGAACGGCAGCTCTATTTCTTTGTCGGTCCAGCCCGCGAGCCAACCGAGGATTTTTCGCTCCGCCTTTTGCACGATGATCGTTTTAAGTGTTTCCAGATCCAGCGGCCGGTTTATCAAGAACAGCGAAAGCGCGAAATCAGAATCCGAACCGGCTAAAGCATCAACCGCGCTGCGGATCCCGGGCGGTAACGCTTCTTCATTTTCCAAAAGGGCAAGCCCCAGGTACGCGTCGGTTCGCGCATCGGCGCCCGCAATTGCACCCAGCGTGTGGCGAAAATTCTTGAGCGCGAAGCCGGCCCGAAGCGCTTTCTCAGGCCGGGCGCGCGGATCTTTGCGGAACCCGCGCCAGCTCAGCAGATGTAATATCATTTCGAAGCCGAAGCCGTCCGAGGCCGGCCGCACCGTACCCGAATGATTGGCCGTGCCCGTTGTTAGTCGATTTGCTTCGAGTACTTCAAAAAACTCACCCGCGCCGAGCCCACTTTTCAAATACGAAATGACGGTCGCCACGTCCGCGGCGTCGCGGAGGTAGGCGCAGCGCTGGAACGCACGCAAAAGCCCGAGCTCGCTTGGATCCGAAGCCGCCATCTTAAGCAGCTGCGCGTGACCAAAATCAAAATGCGACTGCAGATGTTCCCGGCGCGCGGCCATCGTGACGAGACCGAACGAAAGTTCCTTCATCACGCGGTCGCAATCGGCCTTCACCCGATCTTTCAAAATAAGATGCGGCTCGAGCATGGCGTATTCAGCATCTAGCGGCGCTAGCCGTTCGGACGCGCGCTCGACGGCCGCGCGGATGGGTTCGAAGATCGTTTCACGGATTTTTCGTAGTCGCTCATGCGCAACGGTCGATGCGCTTGCCTGATGAATGCCGAGACCGGTCTGCGCCTGGCTACCCGTGGTTATGTCGTTCACCATGTTAATATAATCGGAAATAGGATCAGCGAAGTCGTGGATCACTTTTTCGGGAAAATCGATCAACACCACGCCGAGTCTGGCGTACTCAAAAATCCGTTCGAAACTTTCGTTTATCCAGCGGAAATATTGTAAAGGAAGAACGTCACCCTGCTCGAGGACCATGAGCGGCGGCGCGCCGCAAGCCTCGCATTGACCGGCTTTCACAACTAGGTTGCGAAGACACTGAAAACATTCGGAAGCAATTTGGGTGGAAGAGGCGTGTAGCATGATTATCCCCGGTTGGCTGAAGCCCAATTTTACCGGGCTTTGAGGGGTGACGGTACGGCGCCGAAGTCTAGTTTTAGGCATAAAAAAACCCGCGTCTTCGCGGGCTCTTTTAGCAATCAAATTTATTAGCGCGCTTGCGGGACTAGCGGCGGCCCGATTTGATTTTGACCTGCATTTTCGAGATCAAATGAACGGCCATTTTCTCTTGGACTTTGCACATTTTTAATTCGTCGCGGCGGTACGAACGTTGCGAAGGGGTCAGCGTGCCCGTCTCTAATTCCATTTCGTAATCTAATTTGCTTGAACGAATGCCTTCGAGCTCTTTGGTTTGTTGCTTGAACAACTTGTTCACGCCGGAAAGCGGAGCGACGTCGAGCCACTCTTCTTTATTTTTGTACCAGCTCAACATGCGCAAAAAGCGCGCTTTGTTTTTGGCGAGTGTGAAACGGGGGTATTGATCTTCGGACAAATCCAAAATGTTGTCGATAGAATCAAGAAGGCTGAAATCATCATCCCCATCAGGATTTTGCATCAAAGGCTTCATCGGCTCTTGGGGTTTTCTAAGTAAATCGACACTATTTAGGCTATTGAGCACGTGGACCTCCGGGATTTTTTGAATACGCTCGCGATGAACGATGACTATTCAATGTATATACTTCATAAGCACAAAAATCTCAATGCACACCGGAACTTATACTCTCGGAGTGTACATTTAACTTTTAAAATTGGCGTAGTCGGATTCAATAGCACAGGTGAAGACACATTGCATTATTCTAAATCTCAGCGACGGTCATTTTTGAAATTTTCACAGCGAAGAAACGCGGTGGACAGATTCCGTAACTTGATCCACAAGTAATGAATGCACCATCTAAGACATTGTTTTTACTTAGGCCTTTTGTTGTTCACCCTCGCCTCCTCCGCCAGCGTGGTCGCCCCTAACGACGGTCCATACTACCGTTTACGTAAGGATCGAACCCTCTACATTTACGACAAATCGACCCGCGATCTGATTAACCAACTCGCTGCCTACAACCAATCCGTGCGCGAAATCTACGATCAGAGCTACGGTTGGAAGTTAGATGAGGAGATGGATTTATTGCTCACCTCACCTAAACAACAGATCGCGAACGCCTGGGCGACGACCTCGCCCAATATCAAAACCGTTTGGTACCCTTCCGGCGCAGTCTTGGCCGACGAGATGGCCGAAACTTCGTGGTTGTTGCTGCTAAACGCCCACGAGGTCGCGCACCTTTATCAACTGAACGCCAAAGGCCGCTTCAACGCCGGTTTGAAAAGTGTGTTCGGCAACGCGATCATTCTGCAGCCGTTCATCCCCGTCTTCTTACACCCCAACTTTTTCACGCCGACCTTCATGATCGAAGGCAACGCCACGTTTAACGAATCACGCCTCAATCTCGGCGGCCGGCTTTACAGCGGCGAGAAGCGTGCGCTCGTGCTCGCGCAGATTGGCGCGGGCGATATCGATCCTTCACGTTTAATTAACGACGACTTCTATTTTCCGTACGGCGAAGAATCCTACATGCAAGGCGCTTATTTCCAAGCTCACCTCGCGGCCAAGTACGGGGTTGAAAAAACAAATAGCTTCTTCGTCGCGCAGGGCGAACATTATTTCTTACCGCTGATTTTGAACAACACTTTCCGTGAGCACTTCGGCAACAGCTACGCGCAAGAAATTCGCGAATACGTACGCAATATGGAAGGCCTCGCGAAAAAACAGCAAAGCACCGACGGCGATCGTTTGCTCGACACCACTTTCGTAGGCAATTTCAACCACGACGGCGGCCGCATTTTCTTCCTCACAAACTCGGCGAAAGAGCCGCCTGTCTTGCAGGTCTTCGATAAAAAGACCAAAAAGTTCGAGCGGAACCAGCTCGACTTGCTCATGGGTAAAGTTTTTTTTGACGGCACCACCGTGCGTACCGCGGCCAGTGACCAGAACAATCTTTTAAGTACCGAATATTCACTCTACGGCGTCGGCGCACGCGTGGACGATCGCTACCGCGGGCAAATTGTGACCGATCAGCGCGCGGGCAAAACGGTTTCGCTCGACGCGACCGATTCGTGGTTGCAGCCGAAAGTTCTGCTCGACGGTGAGCCGTACGACGTCAGTCAATCCAGCGCGATCTTAGATGAACGCGGCAACGTTTATTATTTCCGCCAGAACGGCGCCGAACGGATCCTTTACAAAAATCGCGAACCGGTCACGAAGTTCGAGGGTTTTTACGCTAAACCACTTGAGGTCACGCCCGACGGCACGTTTTATTTTATCGGCTCTACCGATTATGGTTCGACGCTTTTCCGTTTGCGCGGCAAAGAGATCGCGCGTGTTTTGAAGTCCGACCGGGTGACCGACGCCCGCTGGGTCGGTGGGGATGAATTCTTAATCGCCGAGGTCAATCACCTCGGTCACAACATCATGCTCGCGAAGGGCGAGGTAAAACCGCAGCTGCCGGCCGTCTATTCTTACGGTTATCCTAATCAAAACTTGCGTCCCGCGGCCGCCATGACCCCGAATCAAGTCAACGAAGAGGAGCGGCCGTACAATTCGTTGGGGCAAATGCGTTACAACGCGCTTGAATTCGTTACGGGATATTCGACCGGCTCCGGCGCGGCTTTGGCGGTGCAGACTTCGTTCTCCGACCCGCTTGAATACCAATCGTTCACCGCCGCGTTTGCAGGTACGCAGTTCAATGACCGGCAAGCTTTGGTGCAGTATTCGTTCACCAAATACCTGCCCGATTTTTTTGCACGCTACAGCTACGAAGAAGACGAGTGGCAAACGATCGACCGGGTCGACCAATTAGCTTACGATCAAGAACTCGCGCTGGGCGTGAACATGCCCGTTTGGCGTTACAAAAGATGGGATGCCGCGCTCGGGCTCGCGTTGATTTACGAACACAACGACGCCCACAACGATTCCGCTTCACCGCTCAAGCTCGCCGATACCGAAGAAACGTACGGGACGATGTCGACGTTCGGACTGAACTACGCGATCACGCCCGGCCTCGGTTTTTTCCCGTGGCGCGCCTTCTCTTTAAATTACGTGAATCGTTTGGAGACCCAGGCCAACACCTGGACGAAGCGTTACAATACCTCACTCGTACAGACCAGCTACACTTACGGTTTACCCAAAGAGTTTTACGTTACCGCGGCCGCGAATTACGCCTGGGCCGAAGATCCCGATATCAAAGTCGGTTACGATCCGACTTCGCTTTCACAAGATATTCGGGTCGCGCGTTTGACTTCGCACAAAGAGGAATACCTCACCAAGAACGCGGGAACCGTGCGGCTTGAAATTTCAAACGTACAAACTTTGCGCGCCTACTCGGCCCGCATGCCGATTGGTCTCAACCGGATCGCGCCGGTCGTGGTTGGCCAAGGTTTGTTTTTGGACGACGACGCCCGCAACCTGTACCCGCAAAATACTTTCGAATGGGGCTGGGGCGCGGATCTTGAAGTTCTGCTTCTGCACCGGATCCCCGTTCATATTCGTTTGCTGAACGCGTACGACACACGCTCGCCCATCGGCGAACCCGAAAGCGAAGCCCGCCTAAGTTATTCCGCGAAATTTTAACGGCTGGTGCGCACGCCCGTGTGCGCGCTGATTCCGCTGCCCGCCGGGCCCGATTTGAGCGAAGCCTCATCCGAGTTCGCTTGCTGAGAAGCGACGGAACGTTGATTCATTTTATTGGTGATCCGGACCGAGGCCGAAACGCCCGAAGTTCCGATGGCCAAGTGCCCACCCGTTCCACCCGCCGTGATCAGCGTGGGTACGACCCCACCCGAAGCGGCGCTGTACAAGATACGGATGAAGCTTGGTTTCGAACTGCCGGCCGAAGTTTCACCGCGCAACTGGATTTCGTAAACGGTACCTTCGCTGACCGTGTAGCCGAGGGCCGCTAGACTTTTTAACTCAAACGAAAACTTTTGGTCGGCCGAGCAGCTCACGCTGATCCCCGAGACCGTTAGCGCGTCGATGTTGGCGAAGGTCGTGGACGTTCCGACCGCCGTGCCGGTCAGCCGGCGAATCTTGGGATCACACTCGCCGTTGATCTGGAAAGTCAGTGCGTCGCTATACGTTTGTAGAGTTCGAACGAAGGCGCCGGAGAATTTTGGACGCGGAATCATATCTTCGTCGAGGGTCACGAAGTTAGGCGTGCCTTCCGTGCAAGCCGCGGTGACGAGCAAAAATCCTAAAATGAGACAATCCCGAAGACGCTTCATTAGATATGGCATCGGCTTTAGGTGGGGGAAACTAAAAGCGGTCTCAATCTTAGATTTGGACTTCACTCAAATCTCGAAAATTCCGACGAATAACAAGACGTGGAACGTTGTTTGGCTAGCATACATATAAAGACGGCGGTTTAGAGTTTTGTCATCAGGCATCGGCAGCATCGCATTAATGTTTATCTTCATGGGCTTCTCCGCCCATGGCGCTCCCCTATTGCCTCAAAACTTTACGGTTGAAGGACGCTTCTTCGACGCGGGCAACCCGATGAACGCGGTCGTGAACGTCCGGTTAGATGTCCTCGTGCAAGACGCAACTTATCCAGATTGCATTCTCTATAGCGAACAGCACAACGGCGTGAACGTCACCGGCACCGCGGCGACCGCGGGGTTCTTCGCGTTGCCGTTAGGCAGCGGGACGTCTCCCGTCAACTTGCTCGGCGAATTCTGGCGCGTATTTTCCAACTCTGAGAACCTGACGTTATTGCCGCCAACCTGCAAGAATATAGATCTGACCAACAAGCCACGTCTGATCCGCATCTCCGTCGATAAAGCGCAAGACGGAAACTACGCGACGCTTTCGCCCGACACGGTTGTGACTTCGGTCCCGACGGCGTTGGTCGCCGAAACTTTAAACGGCAAATCTTCCGCAGATTTTTTGCAGCCTAACGACAACGTCGCTACCGATTTATCCCAAGGCAGCCTCGAGAATGTTTTCTCATCGACCAATTACGCGCGTTTAAAAGAGTTATTGAGTCCGACGGCAGCTGTTGGTTTTGGCGGACAGCGCTTAACGAATCTCGCGGACCCGACGTCGGCGCAAGACGCGACGACCAAAACATATTCCGACACGCGCCTAGCCGGTCAAACGATCGACCTCGCCGACGTCGCGGCCGGTTTCGGCGGTGGTAAAGTTTTGACTTGGGATCAAACCGCGGCGAAGTGGGTGGCCACGGCTCCCGTTACGATGGGCGCGGCCGGCGGCGACCTCTCGGGCACGTACCCGAACCCGACGATCGCGGCTTTGGCGATCGGCACTTCGAAGCTCGCGGACAACGCGGTTACTTCCACAAAGATCTCCACCACCGGAATCGCGCCTAATCAATTGGTCATTACCGACAACCTCTCGGGCGCAACCCTCAAATACGCTTCTTGCGCGAACAACGAAGTTCTGAAGTACGTCACCGGAACGGGTTGGCAGTGCACAGATGTCTCGATGCTCTCCGCAGTTTTGTCGGTGAACGGAAAGAGCGGCGTCGTCGTTTTGAACGGTGCGGACTTGGGTTTAAAAACGGCTTCGATGCGCGACATCGGCCTCGCGGTCGGCGAAGTTCCGGACCTCGATGCCGGCGGTAAGCTCGCAACGGGTGTCATCCCTAACTTCGCGGGCGATATCAGCGGCGCTTACACGAGCGCTTTCGTAGCGGGCCTACAAGGCCGCGCGATCGCCGACACGGCTCCGAACGCGAATGAAGTTTTGCGCTGGAATGCAACGTTGCTGCGCTGGGAACCGTCGGCCCTCGTGGATAACGTTGGGATCACCGCTTTAACCGGCGACATCAGTGCATCAGGCACCGGCTCGGTGGCGGCGGTTCTATCGAATGGCGTAGTTACGACCCCCAAAATGTTTGCGAATCCCGGCGCCAATCGTCTGATCGCTACCGACGCGACGACCGGGGCTACGTTGCAACCTTTCGTATGCTCTGGCCTAAACGAAACTCTTCGGTGGACCGCCGCGGGCTGGGCCTGCGTCGATGCGACCACCCTCCTCGGTGGAAACCCCGTGTACGTCGGTGGTAATTCCGTCGTCGCGGATCTCAACATCGGCACGAGCAACAACTACGCCGTGAATCTAATCACGAACAACACGAGCCGTGTCACCGTAATGACCGGTGGAAATGTCGGTATCGGCACCTCAGCACCGGCCAGGCTTCTCGAAGTGGCCGGCCCCATGCGATTGCAACCCGGTGCGATGCCAACCACGCCCGCGGCGGGTGATCTAGCCTTCGACAGTGGCTTGGCAAATGCCTTACGCTTTCACAACGGTGCGAACTGGATCACGATCGGCAACGGAAACGGCGACTTTTTAGCCAATGGTACCGTAGCGATGACCGGTAATCTTCGGATGAACGGACGCTACGTTTCGTCGGACGGTGATAACGAGGGCTTATACGTCGACGGCGCCGGCCGTGTCGGTATCGGCAACAATGTTCCGGCCGTAGCGCTCGACGTCACCGGATCGGTCAACGTAGGGAGCACCGTCACTTCGGGTCAATTTATCGCGGCGCAAAGTTTGACCCCGGCGGTTGGCTATGGTTTCAATAATTCACCGACGACGGGACTAAGTTCTTCGAATCCGGGTTTCGTTGAAGTCGTGTCGAACGGCACCACCGTCGTTAATATTGACGACACGCTGGCCCGGTTTAACAAACCGTTGAGTATTTCGAGCGAAATTACGCAGAACTATCTACCCGCCGGTTCGCCGCCCACTCCAGCCAACATTCAGGTGAGAGTCACGAACGCGGCGGCAGCGGACAATAATCTCGTGAGCATGCGACTGAGCACCCGGAATGCGACAAACCAAGACCAAAGCGCTTACATCGGCGCCGTTTCCAATTCGGGCGCGAGCAGTTATTCTCCGACGATTGTCTTTGGCCAATCGTTGAACCCAACGACCTACTCCGAGCGCATGCGGATTGCCGCGGACGGAAGTGTGGGTATCGGCACCTCAACCCCGACACGTTTGCTCGAAGTCGGCGGCTCCATTCGCATTCAGCCCGGCCTTCTACCCGTTTCGCCTAGCGCGGGCGATTTGGCCTTCGACAGCGGGGATTCAAACAAGCTCAAATTCAACAACGGATCAATCTGGGTGAGTATCGGCTCAGGCACCGGTGACTTCATGGCCTCGGGCTCGGTGCCGATGACCGGTGAACTTAGATTAATAGATGGTGCCGCGAACACGCCGGGCCTAACCTTTCAAAGTGACACGGACAACGGACTTTTCTTGCCCGGTCCCGACAGCGTTGCCCTAAGCACCGGCGGTATTGAGCGGCTGCGTGTCGATAGCCTTGGCAGAGTAGGTATCGGAACCTCTACCGGACAATATCCCCTTCAAGTTTCCACCACTTCGGTCGGCGTCGTAAACGCCGTGGTGTTGACAAATAAAAGCTCCGCATCCGCCGGAAACGGCGTCGCTCTCGGAATGACCTCCGGTACTGCCCAAATCGGCAACATCGCCGCCGTGAACGAATCGAACTCGAATTCCTATCTCGCCTTTTCAAATCGTTCCGTAACCACCTTGCAAGAGCGTCTTCGGATAAGCTCTAACGGAAATGTCGGCGTCGGCACCACAGATCCCCAGCGTAAACTGCAGGTAGAAGGTGCCATGCGCCTCACGCCCGCGCCTTTACCGGGAACTCCGGGAGCTGGTGATCTCGCTTTTGACAGCGCGAGTGCGAATTCACTAAAATATCACAACGGAACTGCTTGGGTTACGATCGGTTCCGGCACCGGCGACTTCATGAAGGACGGCTCGGTCGCGATGACCGGCAACTTCCGCACCGGCGGCAACTGGATTTCAAACGCGGGCGCGAATGACGGTTTGTTCGTTACGTCTACGGGCAACGTCGGTATCGGTTTGACGAATCCGACCACGAAATTAGACGTGAACGGCACTTTGAACGCGAATGGCCCTATCAGCACCGGCTCGTACGTGCTCGCTAAAGGCTCGGGGTACGGATTTATTCAAGAAAGCAACTCGCACAAGTTGATAACTTTTTTGAACGGTGGATCCTACCAATTCGGTACTGAAACGAACACTCCCCTTACGCTCGCGACTAATAATTTAGACAGAATCTTCATCAGCAACAACGGGAACGTCGGTATCGGCACGACAAACCCGGCGGCCCGCCTCGACGTGAACGCGAATATCTTAGTTAACGGCGTAAGCGTCGGTCGCGGTACGAACAACGTGGCAAGCAATTTAGCCTTTGGAACCACGGCGTTAAATACGGCGACCGGCGGTGAGAACACCGCAATCGGACACGCCACATTGACGAATGTTAACACCGGTACGGCGAACACCGCGATGGGTCTTAATGCATTGAACGGACTTTCGGTCGGAGCTCAAAACGTAGCCGTGGGGCGATCGGCCATGGCCGGAATGGTGACCGGCTCCAATAACGTGGCCGTTGGTTCTTACTCGTTAGCAAGCTCGGGTTTGAAAAATTACAACACCGCACTCGGTGACAGTACTCTTTTTAACGATACATCAGGAGAACGAAATCTAGCGCTCGGTTACCAAGCTGGGTTCTCGATCACTACGGGTTCACAGAATACGATTGTAGGAACCGAGAGTGGCTCGAATCTTACGACGGGCTCAAACAATATACTTATTGGCCGTAGTGCGACGACCCCGGCCAATGACACAACCGGCTTCTTAAACATCGGTAATGCAATCTACGCGACCGGCATGTCGGGAAGTCTCGCCAATCCCGCCGGAAATGTGGGTATCGGCACGACAACCCCGCTTCGGACTCTGGAAGTGGCCGGCTCGATCCGCGTGCAACCGACGGTACTCCCCGCTTCGCCGGTCGTGGGTGACATCGTCATCGATAGCGCGGCCGGTAACTCTTTTAAATATCACAATGGTTCCAATTGGCAGACCGTGAATACAGGTGCAGGCGACTTCAGATCCGACGGCACCATCGCGATGACCGGGGCACTCCGCACGATCGCCGGAACATCCACCACGCCGGGTTTCACTTTCTCCGGCGACACCGATAGCGGACTCTACGCACCCGTTGCCGACAACCTTGGACTAACCACCGCGGGCGGCGAAAAAGTTCGCATTTTAGCGAACGGCAACGTAGGACTCGGTACGACTTCGCCGAACGCGCGACTGGACGTCGCGGGTCAAATCTTTACGTCTAGTGGACTCTACGCAAACGGCGTCGCTCTTAAGCTGGGTATTGCGGGCAATCCCTACATCACCGTTCTGCCAACCGGCGAGGTCGGCGTCGGCATGACTTCGCCTACCTCGGCGTTCCAAGCCGCGGCTTCCGGCCCGAAAACCACGAACTACGTTGGCCACTCGTTTACTAACGATGCAACCTCGACCTTGTCGAGCCTCATCAAAACCGGTTTAGATATTCAATCAAACGGTACTTGGTCAGGCGTGGGCGCGATGAACGTAGGACTCAACGTCAACGTTAGCGGCGCCACCACCAATTACGCAGCTACCTTCAACGGCGGAAGCGTCGGTATCGGCACCTCAACCCCGGCGCGCACGCTCGATATTTACGGCGTCATGCGCTTGCGACCGTTTACGGCACCAGTACCCGGGGCCGTGGGCGATATTCTTATCGACAGTGCCGCATCGAACGCTCTCAGATATCATAACGGCACCCAATGGCAAACGGTCGGCACCGGTAACGGCGATCTTCGCGCGGACGGCAGCGTCCCGATGACGGGAGCTTTGCGAGTGATCGCGGGCTCACCGTCAAGCGCCGGGCTTGCCTTCGTCGGCGACACGAACAACGGAATCTTCTCACCGGCCGCGGACATTTTGGCCGTTACAACTTCAGGCCTCGAACGCCTGCGCGTGACGAACCAAGGTTATGTCGGGATCGGATCGACCGCACCAACCGGCCGTTTTCAAGTGACCGAGTCACGAGCCGACACCAGCGGAGACGTAGTTTCAAACGGGACAAATTTAGAGGTCAATTTTGGTTCCGCAAGTTCCGCAAACTTCTATGCTTCGCGAAATCAAGCGCTGCTTAAAGGCGGCGTGAACGGCGCGCAGGTCTACGGCGCAGATAATTTTGCGAATAGCGAAAGTACCGGGAACATCGCTTTATTGGTGGGCTCACAAAACTCCGCAGCATTGGCCTCGGGCACCGCCGGAGAGTTATTCGGAGCTAAAAACTTTGCGCGCATTGATAACAATTCGACAGCAACTTCGACTTACGGCGCGATGAACACTTCCATTCGTTACGCGCTCGGAACGACAACGCAAGCCTTCGGTGCGTACAACTCGGTTGAAAACCAAGATGGTGTAACTAATAAGGCCTACGGAAGTTACAATACCGTTAGCCAAGCGACCGGTACGACGATGTCCGAAGCGTTCGGGAGCTACAATAAAATTTCGAGTATCGGCACAATCACGAATGCGTTTGGCGTATATGCAGAATTGACCGGCGGAGGTAGTTCGATCACCAACGGCTACGGCGTTTACGTCGGGAACATGGCAGGCAATAATAAATACTCGCTCTACGCCTCAGATGTTACCGCTCCTTCCTTTCTCGCGGGTAGACTTGGGATCGGCCTTTCCAACCCCGCGCGCGCCCTGCACGTCGCCGGACCGATTCGCATCGCCGCCACGAACCTCCCCGGCTCACCGGCCGCGGGCGATATCGCGATTGATTCGGCCGCGGGCAACACACTTAAATTTCACAACGGCTCAAACTGGCAGACGATCAACACGGGTACGGGCTTCGCGGCTTCGGGCGTGAATACAGATATCACGGCGTTGAACGCGGTGACTTCTATTTCCGCACCGTCTGCGTTGAGCATCGGAACCTCGTCTAATGACTCGATCACGATCGGCAATGCCTCTACCGGCAACGCGACTTTCGGGAATACCGGTACGGGATCAACCACGACGATTCGTGGCGGAACAGGCGGTAACGTCAACGTCACGGGGGGCGCTTTCACGGTCACTTCGGGCGCGGGCATCACGCTTACTCCGGGCACGACCGGCGGACTTTCCATCGGCGGCGCAAGCACCGGCACGGCGATCTTCGGTAACACGGGCACGAACGCATTAACGACAATTCAGAGTGGATCAGGCGCGTCGGGTAAAGCAACCGTCAGCTCTTCCGGCACGGGCGCGGATGCGGTGACCCTCAACTCAACCGGTGGTGGCATCACGTTAAGCGCGCTCTCTGGAACAAACGTCGTGGGCAGTTTCAAACTTACACCAATGAACACGCCGGCCTCCCCAACCGCCGGCTTGATGTTTATCGATAGCGGCGCAGCTAACGCTTTAAAATATCATAACGGCTTGGCTTGGCAGTCCGTCGGTACCGGAGACTTTAAGGCCAATGGTACGGTCCCGATGATCGGTTCATTGCAGGTAGTTTCGGGCCCGGCTACCTCACCGGGATTAACGTTTGTCGGTGACACGAACACCGGCGTTTACTCCCCGGCTGTAGATAACGTTGGGATCAGCACTTCGGGGATTGAGCGTTTGCGGATAACGGATACCGGAAATGTGGGCATCGGCACCTCAGCAGTACCTTCGGCTAAGCTTGAGATCAATGGACAGATGCGGACGACCGGGCCTAGTGGCGTAACGTATAATAACACTACTACAACTGTCGATTGGAACAACGGGAACATTCAAACAATGAGCGCGAATTGCGGAACTACACAGTTTTCGAACATGCTTGATGGTGGAGTGTATACACTGGCCGTCACGGACATAGCTATTAATACCTGCACGTTTACTCAGGCCGGGCTAACGTTCTATTTCTCACCTGGAAATGGCTTCCGTAATAATGGACAGCGAACCATTTACAGTTTTCAACGTATTGGAACTGATGTTTACGTTTCCTGGATACCTGGTTTTGCACTTTGATTAAGTATTTTGCGTTTCTACTAATTTACTGCAGTTTAAACGTTGCACACGCGCAGATGGCCGTCGGCTTCTTAAGAACTGCGTGTCCGGCTGGCTACATTCACGTTCCACCACTTGCCCCTTACACGACTCGAAATTTTTGCGTTATGAAGTACGAGGCTAAGAACAACGGCAGCGGCGTTGCTACTTCAATCTATTCGGGATTACCGTGGACAAACATACCGAGGGGTGCTGGGCCGCAGAGTGCCGGCGGTGCTTGGAATAAGTGCCGAAGTCTAGGCTCGAACTTCGATCTTATCTCTAACGACGAATGGCAAACAATTGCGCGAAACATTGCGGACGTCGGCATAAACTGGAGTGGTGCAGTCGCCTATACTGGCCAAATAAATGTTGGCCATTCTGATAATGTCCCTCCTAGTGAACAGGCCGCCGCAATCACAGACGCAACACCGTGTACGAATACAGGAACCGGTTGTGTTAACTCAACGTGGAACAGGCAGTGGCGGACTCACACGCTAAGTAACGGCGCGATCATTTGGGATTTTGGCGGTAATGTTTCTGAATGGGTAAGCAATGACCGTTACGAATTGGTCGGAACGGCGGGCCGAGTTCATACCTTAACCGGTGCCGCGCAAACCTTATTCGGCAACGACACAAATTGCGCGGCCCCTATAAACAGTACTAACCAATATTGTGGTTTTGGTAACGCCGACATTGGTGAGTGGAACGGCGCCTACATCCGAGGCTCCTCTTTTGCCGATGCATCGACCGGTACGGCAGGCATATTTGCAACCTCCCTCTTGCCTTACACGAGCGAAGCGTTCATCGGCTTCCGTTGCGTCTATCGTCCTCCGAACGATGATATCTTATGCCCCTCCACCACACCGGGATCGAATTGCATGCCAGGTACGGCCGGCACTACACCACAATCTCCGAAGTATCTCGGAGAAATGAATGGTTCACGCTATATGACGACGATGAGCGGATGCGTGAACGCCACTAACTCCGTCTGCAACGGGGGCGCGGACGCTGTAACCTACCAGTACGCCAATGACCGAGTCCTTAGTTTTAACCAGGCCGTTAGTGTTAATGACGGAGCTTTTAATACAGGGAAAATAATCGACACGGCCTTCACCGCTCCTGCGGGCTCGTTTTGTCAGAATCTCATCTGGGGTGGCTATAACGACTGGTTTTTGCCCGCACCTGCCGAAATGGTGCTCTTTCAAAATAGCTGGCTCGCGCTCAGTATGAATAATTCTAATTATTGGACATCCAGAGAGTCCGCGGCGAACCAAGCGAATTCTGTGGGTATGACAGGCGCCGCAATTTCAGAAGATAAAGAATCAACAAGATTGGTTCGTTGCGTACGTAAGTACAACTTCAATCCTTAATTATATTTTCGTGTCTTAGTCTGTGGCCCCGAATGAACTTGCTTTTATTCCAGGGCGAACGATGTGCGCGGTTGCGCTAGAGAAGATGCGAGAGAAATCTTAGGAAATCAAAATACAATTCAAACTTAGATCGGTTTCAGATTACTGGGGGCAAGTGGCGTTACAAGCATTCAAGGTGTCGACTTCGCCGGAAATGCAGTTGGCGCGTTCCGATTGGTAGAAAGTTTCGCAAGCAACGTTGCCGCCACAAACTGAGGGGTCAAACGTGTTTTGGCAGGTCACTACGTTAGCGTCGTAGTTTTGTTGACATGAAACTTCACATTGATTGGGGCCCGAGCCTTGATCAAGACACGCGAATTTTTCGGTCTTAGCGGAAACGACGCAGGTCTTTAAGTTGGCAAAGCGAACCGTGGGCTTTTGGAAGAACGAGGTCACTACGCACTTAATAAGATCGTTGGCGAATTCGCGGCGGCAAAGTTGTTCGGCGGTCGGCACCGGCTTCGGAGTTTTCGTCTTCAGCGTAAAGCCTGCGAAAGCAGATTGCGAAACGATCATCATCGAAAAGAAGCTAAGTGCGATTTTTGAAAACATTCATTTACCCCTGTTGTGTGTTGGACCTTACAGACTACTTTTGCAAAGGTTCGGCCACCCCTAGACAGGCGCTAAGTCCCTGAATCCGCGTCGGAATATCAATTTAGTGCGTCGAGGATCACGACAAGGTGGTGAAAGGTTGGCCAGTTTTACGGGAGATTCAATTTTCTAAACAAAAGAACTGAATAGGTAGAAGGTGGCGCCCGCTAAGGTTTGAAGTTCACAGGCGCTGGATGCTCCGATGCGTGGCTTCGCGGCGCGGGTGTAGATTGAGCGGGCGATGCGCCGTAGGCGCGCGATGGGTGGCTTGCTCTGAACAAATACCCGAAGGTCTCATGGCAGGCTTTGCGGAAGTACAAAAGCAAAAGGGCGGATCTCCCCGCCGTTTCAAAACTCAAAATATTGTGAAGTCTTATGTTACTGAGGGCAAGCGGCGTTACAAGCGTTCAAAGTATCGACTTCGCCCGCTAAGCAATTTGCGCGTTCCGATTGGTAGAAAGCTTCGCAACCCGCGACGCCGCCACATACGGAAGGATCAAAAGTATTTTGGCAGGTTACCGCGTTTGCATCGTAGTTTGCTTGGCAGGTCGTGGAGCATTGATCCGGTTGTTCACCGCCGCCACCGGCTAAGCATGTGCGTTTGTCTTCTTTAGCGTCGACCACGCAGGCCTTCAGAGCGTTGGCGCGGAGCTTCGGCTTTACGGTGCGAAGCGATTGGGCGCAGTTCACAACGGTGCTCACGAACTCTCTTTGGCATAGACGATCGCCGGCGGCTGCGGGTTGCGAAACGACTAATAAAGAGACGAAGCTGAGAGCAAATTTTGCGAACATGTAAGTGGACCCCTTGTTTGATGAATACCTTGCAGAATACTTTTGCAAACGCACGGCCACGGGCCCGACAACGCAAGGTCTTGAATTGCGGTAAAACGAATCACTGCATCATGTCCACGATACCGACAGGCTGTTGGAATGTTGACTAGTTCAACGGAACCGTTAATTTTCGTAAACAAGAATGGTGATCACATTGATCCACCGTGCAGAATCGGAATCTCTCGAGATGAGACGGTCCTTGTAAACGACAGGGCACTTGAATGCGATGCACGCTATTGTTCGTACCCTCGTAGGGAAACCAATCCCCTACGCAACCTGGGCCAAAGATAAATTCCGTTTTGAGACCGCACGCGACCGCGATGTGCCCGGGCCCACTGTCGTTGGCCAATGCCGATTGCGCGCGCGAAACGAGCGTGATGAATTCGCGCAAAGAACCTTTGGCGAACAGCGGGATGTTTAGACGCTTACATTCGTCCACGAGGTTCCATTGCTTGGCTAAGTCCGCGTCGCACATGACGAGCGGCTCATATTGACCCGCGGATTTTACGCGTTCGAGCAAGGGTAACCATAGGTCCCGCGGGTAGCGCCGCAGGTGGTGGCTCGCACCGGGCAAGAAAACGTAGCGGGGTTTGGAGGGGTCGCCCCCGCAGCCGGTGATGCGCGTAGCGACGACGTTCTCGGCCCACTCGCGTTCGGTTGTTTTAATCTCAATGTGGGTCGGCATGCGTTTGGGTTCGAAGCCCATGGCCTTTAACACTTCGAGGTCCCGCGCGATCGCGTCGACGAGGGCGCCGGGTTGGTCAAGGCGTTCGCTTCCGCGTGGAGTGTAGGCCCAACTGTGATGATGCAAAACCAATTTGACCGCACCCGCGAGCCACGCCCACTGGCAAAGACTCTTGGTCGCGTGAAAAGCCAGCAGCCAATCGAAGCTTTCACTACGTAAACGCCACAATGCTTTCAGCAGCGCGAATTTTGAACCCGCCACGACCGTATGGATTTCATCGACCGCTTTTGAATTTTCGAGCACGGCGACGTTGATCGGATGGGTCAGCACGTGGATGACGGCGTCGGGATATTGAGCGCGCAAAGAATCGAGCGCCGCGGTCCAGATCACCGTGTCGCCGATCGCCCTAAGCTTGATCGCTATTATCTTCATGCGTGATCGAGATTAAATCAGTCCCAACGGAAGGTCACGGCGAACGTCGGATAAATTACCGCGCGGCTATGCGTGACCTGAGCTAAGGCAGTTTGCCCGGTGATTTCTTCTTTGAAGCTGGCTTTGTAGTAGTTGATCTTAGCGCCCATGAAGACGTTTTCCCACATCTGGGGCATGTAGCCCGCTTCAAACTTCAGACTGGTGCCGCGAAGCTCGGTTTCGGCCGCGCCGGCCCCGGCGTACGTTCCCTTACTGATGAGATTGTACGTGAGCGAAGTCTCCCAAGTGCGTGCCTTATCGAGGTAATACGTTAACTTCGGCCCCATATCGGCAACCTTGAGCGATGTTTCGGTCGTGGTGGTTTCCGTAAAGCTGTACGAGCCGTAACTCCAACCGAGGACGACGCTGCCTTTTTTAGTAAGCGGAATACCTGCGGTTAAATCAAACATTATCCGTTTGTACTGGCTCGGCGAGCCTGACCCGTAGGTGAAGTCATCGGTGAAGTAAAAGGCATTCGCGCCGATCACCGGTTTCACCGCGTGCGCACGAAACCCCGCTCCAACGAAAGCGAGTAGAATAAATAGCTTTTTCACGTAGGCTCCTTCTGAGATTCCTTCTTAGGATCCTTTTTGCGCACGTAAAGAGTTTTGATCACCTTAGCGATGAGCTCGCCCTTGCTATCGTGAACAAGTACTTCTTTATCGAAAAGGTACTTCTGCCCGCCCGCCGTTTTCTCGCGAATCTCTTGGATCTCTGCTTCCGTGTAGCGAAACTCGGCGATTAAGCGTCTTAACCCCGGCTTCAAGAAATCTATTTTCGCGGCCCTGTCCCACACGATGTAATCGCGCCCGAGGTTTTGCATCAGCATCATCATGTAAAACGGATCGGTCATCGCGTAAATCGAGCCGCCGAAATGGCTGCCCACGTAGTTGCGGTTGTAAGCGTGCAAAGGTAGTTCGACGCGCATGTAACGGAAGTCAGCGTCGACCTTCTTGATCTTTATCCCCGCCCCTAAGAAAGGTACGTAGAGGTTGCCCAGCACGCGCAAGATATTCGGCGCAAAGGTCGGGCTAAACTTCCTAAGCAAGGGCGCGAACATGGTCTACTCCGCTGCCGGTTTCTTTTTCTTCGTCTTCTTAACCGGCTTCTTCTTCGCCGGCGCTTTCTTGGCCGCGGCTTTCTTCACCGGCGCGCTGCGAACGGGCGCGGCACGCGGGACCGCCGGTTCGACTTGCGGAACGACGTTGCCGTGCACCTCGGGTTCGGGCGTGCCTTCGGGTTTGCGTCGGTCGGGATTGCTCGGGTCTATGCCCATCGCCGCCAATTCGTCGTTAAGGATTTGATCGTCGGCCGCGGAAGACACGGGTGCGCTTGTGGTTCCGGTGTCCTCTTCTTCGTCGATCGGGCCCACGGGAGGATTTTCGATGCGGTAAAGCGTTTTCAGCTTGGCGTCTTCGGCCGCTTCTTGGCGAGTCTTCACCTGTGAGCAAGCGACCGATGAAAAGATAAGGCTGAGCAAAATAAACCGGCTAAGTTTCACGAGATATCCTCCACCCCCATAGTCTGTCTAAGGATTAGCCCGCAATCAAGGAGCTCGACGCGTCAGACCTACCTTTGGTGGGGAAAGTGGTTCAGCCTCTTCAAATGAGCTGGAAAGTATTTCTCGTTACGTTGGTGTGTTTGATCGTCGTCGACTTTCTTTGGATCGGGGTCGTGGCTAAGAGTTTCTACGCCACCCACCTCGCCGAAATCGGTAATTACGAGGACGGCAAGCTTAAGGTCGTGTACTGGTCGGCCGTTATGGTTTACCTCATCCTCGCCGTGGGGATTTGTGTTTACGCCCTGCCGCTCGCCGCGCAAAGCGACTCCATGTTGGTGGCTTTCGCCTACGGCGCGGGTCTCGGCTTTGTGACTTACGGGATTTATGACTTCACGAACTACGCGACGCTGAAATCTTACCCGCTAATTTTGCTGGCGGGCGATTTGACCTGGGGGACGTTCGTTTGCGGGCTCACCACCTGCGTCGCCCGCTACGCCCAAGAACATTTCAGTTAACCTAGACTAGCGCACGCACGAGCGAAGTTCGCCGCCTTCGAAGCCCTTTTCGAAAGCCGCGACTCTCTGTGCGCTCGAACCGTGCGTGAATGAGTCAGGCACGACGTAACCTTGGCTGCGCTTCTGCAAACGATCATCACCGACGGCGCTCGCGGCGCTCATCGCCGATTCAACATCCCCGGGTTCAAGGACATTCTTCGTCGCGTCCGTTTGCTTCGCCCACACGCCCGCCAAACAATCGGCTTGCAACTCGACCGCGACCGAACTGCCGCCTTTCATGAGTCCGAGTTGGTGTTGCACGTGGTGCCCCACTTCGTGAGCGACCACGTAGGCGCCGGCGAATTCACCTTTGGCGCCGAGCGTGCCCGACAATTCATCTAAAAAGCCAAGATCCATGTAAAGGCGTTGGTCGCCGGGGCAATAAAACGGCCCACTCGCGCTGCTCGCGCGCCCGCACGCCGACTTAACCTGGCCGCGAAACAAAACCAAACTCGGTTGCTCGTACCGGTGCCCCTCTTTTTGAAAAAGCGCGGAAAAAACATCTTCGGTATCGGCCAGCACGACCGAAACGAATTTCTTGCGATCATCACCTTTGGGGTCCGAGGCGGGAGCCGAAGATTGCGTTTGCGCTTGGTCCATATTCTGCGCCAAAAACGCGAGCGGATTTCCGCCCATGAGATAGACGATGACCGCGCCGATCAGAAGCCCTCCGCCGCCGAGCGACTTCGCGCCGAACGCCCTTTGATCAATTACGTTTCCGCTTTCTCTTCTATCCCGCCACAACATTCGCTACTCCCTGGAAAATTAAATTGCACATAATTGCCCCGCATTTACATCGAATCGGCCCACTCGAATGAGCTATTGCAAACTATAATCCCGATTCGTATACCCTAGGCATGACGAACGCAAATATTGCTCCACGTAAGATTCCCCTCGACATGTCTCACCTGCTTTCCTTCGCTTGCCTTCTCGTGCTGATCGGCTCCGTTGCTTACGGTACCGCGGCATTCTGGGTACAAGGTTTAGCGATGTTGTTTTTAGGTGCATCGGTCCTCACGGCCGTGCACCACGCCGAAGTCGTTGCCCACCGGGTAGGTCCTTCGCTCGGAGCTTTGATTCTAGCGCTCGCGGTGACCGTCATCGAAGTGGGCCTGATCGTATCGCTCATGAGTAATGATTCGGCCGACTCGCCCACGGTCGCGCGCGATACCGTTTTCTCGGCGGTGATTATCGTGACTAACGGGATCGTGGGCGTTTGCTTGTTACTCGGGGGCCTAAGGCACCGGGAGCTTGGCTTTCAAATTCAAGGGGCGAGTTCACTGCTTGCCGTGCTCGCGGTCTTGGCCGGTCTAACGATGGTGTTGCCGAATTTCACGACCTCCACCGTGGGTTCGACGTATAGTTTCGGGCAGTTGATCTTCGTGTCGCTCGCCTGCCTGCTTTTGTACGGCTTGCTCGTTTTTTTCCAAACGATTTCGCACAAAGATTATTTTGAACCGCGCCCGATCGAGACGCTGGTTCCGCACATGAGCACGCCGTCCCTGCGCCTGACCTGGTTGAGCTTCGCCGGCTTGATGATTAGCCTGACCGCCGTGATCGGTTTCGCAAAAGTTTTGAGCCCCGCGATTGAAGCCGGGGTCACCGCGCTGAACGCGCCCCGCATCGTCGTGGGGATCGTGATCGCGCTTCTCGTGCTGTTGCCCGAAACATGGGCGGCCATATCGGCGGCGCGCGCGAATCAATTGCAAACGAGTTTAAATCTGGCGCTCGGTTCGGGCGCGGCAAGCATCGCGCTGACGATTCCGGTCGTTGCCGCGTTTTCGATCATGACCGAACGTAAGCTCGCGCTCGGCCTCGATAGCAAAGGCATGGCGTTTTTATTACTGACCTTTATTCTCGGCGGATTAACCCTCGGCACGGGCCGTACGACCGCGCTCCAAGGCGCGACGCATCTGGTTTTACTCATGGCTTACCTGGTAATGTCGTTTATTCCCTAAGGACTGGCGACGTTGCCGTTAGCGGTGCTGGAGCAAGCCCGCGAATTCTCGCTTAAGCCTTTGGGTCAGAATTGCGTCGGCGTCCGTTCCTAGGTAGGTGACGTAAAATCCATCGGGATACTCGTGGGACGAATCCGCGATGGCGGCGGCAAACGTTTTAAAAATCTTGCCGATGAATTCGGCCTTAGTCATCTTCGCGGCCTTCGCGAGATTATAGAGCTTACCGATCTCGCACCTGGTTCCACCAAAGTAAGCGTAGGCATCTGACGCCTCCGTGGGAGGTGCGGCTAAGCACTTTGAAAAGCTTCTCGAAGCTTCGCCGCCGGTTGCGACCACCATAATTTCGAGGTCATCGGCGTCGACCGCGGCCAAGGTGTCGGCGAAGAGTTCATGGTACTTCGACATTTCGAAGAAATTATTTTTGAAGTTCTCTCGACGGCCGTGGAAGTTTTTCGCGATGGCTTCGATGCGGACCAGCTCCTCGCAGGCTTTTTGAACCATCGGCAACGGATCACCTGCTAAGTAGTTGGCGTAGATTTTTTTAACGTATTCGGGATCTTTGATCTTGCCGTCTTTGCACACGAGATCAAAGCCGAAGAGAACGTTACTTTTACGATCGAGCGCGACTCTCGCTTCACGCACCTGCCGCAGGTAAGCAGCAAACTTCGGGACTGAATTTTCGAGTGCGTTGGAAAACAGAACATGCGCGTATTCATGAACGCTGACCGCGAGCGAAGTTTCAACGAGATCGGCACGTAAACCGCGAAATTGCGTACCGGTCGTCATCGTGTTGCGTTCGATATCGTAGTGCGCGGCCGGAATAGACGTTTTGAACGGAACTTCGCTAACAATTTCCGGGCCGACCTGGGACCAAATCTTAAGTTTCAAACTTTCCGGTACCGTAAGGGCCGGTCCGTAGTCCGCGTTGAGTTGATTCAGCTTTGACAAAATCTTTTGCACGTCGTCCATCGACGGCGCGGGCAAATTCACGAAGAAGTTATTGTAGTCCCCGGTCGTAATATTCACTTTGGTATTTCCGGCGAGCACCGTCTCGTACGTGTCCGTTGAGACGAGCTTCAATGGCTCTTGTGAAAAGGCCGGCTGCGCAAAAAAGATTGAGATGATGACCGCGATTTTCATTTGCACAACTCCGGGTTTTTTATTCTCGCTAAGATTTTGTCGCCAAACGTGATCGCCATATTGTCGATTTCCCAATCCGGCCGATCGCCCTGCACGAGCCGCTCGTGTACGTAAGAAAGAAGACGGTACTTGGCGCCTTCACCGTAAAGGCTTTTGAGCACGAAGCCCCAGAAGTGATAGTGGTTACCGGCAAGGTCCGACGAGTAAAGAACGGGCTCGATCCGCTTCGCGAGAATCGCTCCCCGGCGGCGGCTGCCCATGTCGGCGTCGGCCATCATCATCCAAGTAATTACGCCCAAGGCGACGATCGGATTTTCGTATTGCGCGACCGCGCGATCGAACAAGGCTTCGTAAGCCACCGAACCGTTCGGTTGTTCTAAGACCCAAAGAAACAGCGGGCTCGCGATAAGATTCGCGGACTGGGCGGCTTTGATCCACGCCGCGTACTGCGGGTGCTCGGGATCGCCAAGCGGTTGAGTGGTGGCGCTGCTGCAGATCTCGCCGTAATACCAATTTTTACGACAGTTAAACATGGCGATTTTGTTGCGCCCGTCGTCTTCGGTAAAACGCGGCCATACTAAATTTTTGGTCGCGGGCAATAGTTCAGAGATGCGCTCTTTGAGATCTGGGTCGGTACTTAAATTGTAGGCTTTGCTTTCGTTCAAGCGGTATTGAGTTTCCAATTTTGCGGAAAGGAACAGATAAGCGCCGAACCAATTTTCATCCGGCAATGCGGAAACGTTAATTCTTCCCGTATTAATGAAGGCGTTCTGTAGGAAATAATCCGAATCCGAGTAAAAGAGTTTCGTAGTGCCGATCAGGAGCTGATTGAAGCTTACGGCCGGAGCCCAAAGCGCGATCTCCGTCTTTAAGCGCGAGCCCACCTCGCCCATCACGTCCAGATAAGTCTTGCCGGTTTTATTCAAATATTCGGCCACTCGTGACGAGATTCGGCACGCGAAACGGTCCTGCCTGGCGGGGTTAAAACCCGAATAAAGCTCGGCCTCGGCGGTAGCGCACGCGGCGGCCGTCAGCAGACAGGCAAACATAAGTTTGAGGCGGAGCATGGTAAGCACTTTTGCAAGCCCTAAGCCATGCCCCTGGTTAGGTTTTCTTACCGCACCAACCACCGATCATGAAGGATCGGAAGAATTGCACGGGGCTAAGCAAGCCGCTTTCCGCCAGCATCCGCTCCGTTTCTTCCGGCGAAAGCACGGTGAGAACCTCTTTGAGCTGTCGCGGTAGATCAACGATTGCCTCGGGCGTCGCGCCCATCAGCGTATGAACGGCCTCCCAGTTCTTCAGCATTGCCGGGAAGTTGGATGAATTAAGATCGTAGCTGATTTCGGTATTGATCAAGTGACCTCCCGGCTTCAAACGATCGGTCATCGCTTTATAAAAACTGAGACGATCATCTCGCTTCACGAAATGCCCGACGAGTACACATACGGTGGCATCAAACTTTTCTGCGGCCGGTACGTCGTGAACGTAGCCGTTGACGAGTTCGCAGCGATCGAGCACGCCGGCCGCAAGCAGACGCTCGCGGCAGACTTCGAGCATCGGGGCCGCGGGATCCACGCCTTTGAACGTCCATTTCGGATAGGCCTCCGCGAGGGATAAAATTTCGGCCCCGGTACCTACGCCGACGCAAAGAATCCGTGCATTTTCGGGAAGTTCACGCAGCATCAAGCGAATAAGAAAGTGCATGTTGTCCGTTATGGGTGACAAACGCCGGTTGCGTTCGTCGTAGATCTGCGAAATTTCTTTGGTGAAGAAATCAGGCGGTGTGGTCTTCATCTTGATCCCCCATGACTGTGGTCGCTCGCATCGTATCCTGATTTACAAACGCAAGAAAGTGACTGACCATTAAGTTATGAAAATACTCGGATCATTGGTGAGCATTTGGGGCGCGGGCGTTGTCGTTTTCAACGCGGTTTATTACGCCGTTTGGCTCTCGTTAAAAGATGCCGCCGAAACACTGCCCAACGGGGATCATCAGTTCGTGCGGGAGTACGGCCACGGCTACTTCATCTTCGGTTTTTTATTCGGCCTCGCCGTTACCTACGGCGGAATCAAGTTGTACATGCGCAAAGCTAAAGAGCCCGCATGAAATGCCCAAAGTGTCCCGGTCGCATCGTGGAGTCGGAGACCAAATCCGGAGCTCCTTACGGCTCGTGTCTTTTTTGTAAGGGCACATGGATTACTCGCGCGAACCTACCGCTCATTTTCAAAACAAAAAAGGTTACGGAGTTCGTGACCGGCGGTCTTCACGGCATAGCGCCGACCGTCTTCAAGTGTTCCTATTGTAATTCGGCATTGCTCACCGGAAAAGTCGGCGACTCAGGCTTAAAAATCGATGAATGCCCAAAGTGCGAGGCGATTTACTTCGATCGCGGCGAAATGGATGACCTACTGAGATTGGTCGGCCGCGCTTCATTGCCGATCGCGGAAGGCGTGAAGTTCGAATCCGCTAAATTGATCGAAACCGAAGAGAAATGCCCCTGCTGCCGTACCGAAACGTTATGGGCTTACCAAGGTAAAGAAGATCGTTTTAAGACATGCCGAGCCTGCAACGGCATTCTCACTTCCGTAGAGGTCCTACAAAAGATCGCGCAGAATTCATTGTTCGGCCCGACCATGTTCACCTTCCGCGCATGTAGCGGCGTAATTAAAAAATGCCGTTTCTGTCACGAAGAACAAAACGCCGCGAACACCGCTTGTCAAAAATGCGGACGCGAAATCGGACGAGCCCAGTGTTTCAATTGCTCATCCAACATGAGCGAGTACCAACTGCACGACTGCAATATCGAACGTTGCCAAATCTGCAATGCGGTCTGGCTGGATCCCGGCGAGCTCGAGCAGATGATGACGCTGATGCCGGACGTACGCAAAAGCTACGAAGCGGGGCAACGTAAACTCGAACTAGACGGCGCGGTAGCAAGCGCGGTCGCGGTCACGGCGGGGATGATGATTGAGGCGTCGAAGCGGAAGTTTTTAGACAATAGCCCACTGGGGAAGCGGCTCGGGCCGCTGATTTTTTTCTTTTATTAAGTTATGCGCTCGGGCCTTTCACTCCCAGCAAGTATCGTACGCTTTTTCATACTTTGACATGAGACGATCGTATTGGTTTTTTTTGGCCTCACGAAACATCTCCCGTAAAGTTGAGCAACGATAGTTGCATCTAAGAGAAGCTTGCTGCGAGCCTTCACCGGATTCAAAAAGACAAACTTTCTTTGAATCAATGAACCGGGTCGAAGATTGAGAGTTGTATCCCTCATCTTTAAAAAGTAATCCGATTCGTTGTAATTCTTCGTCCAATAACAGCGCTAGTGTCCCCGTCACCTCCAGCGGCACCTTTGACTCCGCCTTGCCCGTAGCGTAGCTGGGCTCCGGATCACGACACGAGAGCTTTGGGGCTCTAGCATTTTTTCTGATGACTTGGCCGTCTGAATTTCGATCGTGGCCGTCATCAAAACTGCATCGAGTCGACCAAGATACCGCGACCACTCCACCCGCATTTGTCGAGAACACGGTCCCTTCCAGAGTTTCTTTAGTCAAAATGGCGAAGGGCCCGGAAATTTTTGGAATATCCGTAGACTGACCGGAGGTGGAGGTAGGTGCTCGATGCAGCCCACCCTCGGTCTTTGAAATCGAAGAACACGCCATACCGAGTAAACAAAATAATATTAGAAAAAATCGTTTTTGCATATCACTCCCTTAATTTTTCAATCCGTTACTTGGCTTCTTTGAGGGTCGCGTTTCCCTCAATAGCCGTTGGCTCTTTGCGCCTCATTTAACGGTTGATCATCCGGATTAAGCTCATCATCTGACCAGAGATGTTGCGATGTGCTCACGACCATCAGAATGAACGCTAATTTCAGAAAACTCATGAATGATATGTTTTCACCGAAGGAATGGTTCTTCAAACTTTCTGTGAAAAGGGCATACTAAAATCGCAAATTGGCGCGCGGGGTGTAATCGTTGAACCTCGTGTTCCCAGCGGGGCTCCTGCGTCCTGCATGCTGACGTCTCGCAGCCTAAGTCGGCCGTCGTGGCCGACTTACCACGCCACGAGCGCCACTGGCGCTCGCGTCGCGGCCGGCTGCTCGATTCGAATCCTTCCGGCCGCAAACGAGATCTTATTTCTTACTATTTTCTATTTTCGAATTTCGATTTTCGCGATGACGAAGTCATCGTTGGCGCGCCCGGAAGGATTCGAACCTCCGACACCCTGGTTCGAAGCCAGGTACTCTATCCAGCTGAGCTACGGGCGCGTTGTTAAGAGCGCCCATATGACTTCAAAATTTCAGCTCAGTCAATTTTTTGGGCGTGGTCGCGCGCAATGGCGGCGAATTTTGGATCGGAATTCGTTACGGCCCAGAGCCGAGCGGCTATACCGGGGGTCGCTTCTCGCGGCGCACGCACCAACGCGTAGGTGTACTCGCCGAGTACCAGCTCTTCGCCGACCACCAAAGTTTCGGCGCGGCCACTGCCCTCCACGTTCACGACGCCCTCTTCGGAGTCGGCCCATAGATCGACGAAGACATTCGGGTCTAAACGTAACGGCTCTTGCGGGAAACCCACGAAATACATCAACGCGTCTTCGCGCCACCACCACCAGTTGATGGAATTCGTGACGGTCAGCTCAATGCGAAAGCGGTCGCCCTTCACGAATTGCGCGGGCCAGTCGCCCAAAGCAAAAGTGAAATCGGAACCGAGTTGAATAGAATTTTGGCTCAAACGAACCGGCACCTGTTGGTAGCGGCCGTTCTTCAGATGACTATGCGTATTTAACGATGAAGGAACCGGGCCCGCGGGCCCTTCGAAAATTCCTTCTAAATCAAAACGATCATCTTCACGAAGAGCGATCAATCGCCGTGTCCGTGATGGTCAAAGTGAGGATTGTAACCGCCGCGATCTTCGGGATAAGCCTGACGCCCACCACCTTCGCCGCGAGTACCGCCTCCGGAGTTGCCGTTGCCATTTCCGTTCGTGTTTCCACTCCCACCGGAGCGTCCACCGCCGGAACCGGTACCCGAGCCACGACCGCCGCCCCCACCGCGTGAGGATCCACCGCCACGACTTCCGCCGCCGCTTCGTCCTCCACCGCCCGAGCGACCGCCTCCGGAATTACCGCTTCCGCTCGCGGAGCTTGAGCCCCCCGAACCGGAGCCGGATGAACCCGTGCCGGAACCCGATCCAGAGCCCGAGCCGCCGCCTTCGCCACCTTCACCCCGGCCGCCGCTGTTGGAAGCGCGGCGCGGAGGAGTTTTGCCCGCGAGGACGTACTCTTCGGTGAGAGGAAAGTAGAAATCCGAGCCTTCTTTCATTTCCGGCGATGTCGTTTCGGGCCACGACCAGATTTCGACGCGGCAACCTCTGGAACGGAGATACCAAATCAGCGGCAAAAAATCTTTGTCGCCACCGAGGATGATCGCGACGTCAATTTTCTCGGCCATGGTGACCGCATCGATCACTAAGAATGTATCGGCGTTCTTGGTCGGACGGCGAATCTCACCACCGAGCGAGGCCCAGAAGCCTTCGAAGTCGGCCGAGATCTCTTTGTACGCGGGCTTGTAATAAAGAATGCGGATGATTTCGCGGTCACCGACTTGATCTAAAATCTTTTTGTAATCGGTGCGGGCTTCGTGATGCTTGAGCGAAGACATTTCGATATTTTCGGCATCAACGAAAATGGCGACTTTTTGAAAGAGTAAATTCTTTTTCGGAGCGGAATTATTCAGATTCGCGGGCGTCTTCGTGACCGGCGTCTGTTTTTTTGAAGGCTCTGGTGTAGCCATGACTCTCCTTCGTGGAGGAAAAATGCTCAGCCGTAAGCATTGCCCAAACCGCGGGGCTTTTCACCTTTTAAAATTTAAAAATTAATTTATTTTTTCGAATGCTTCGAAGTGATCACGGTTTTGATGTTGCCGCGCACGCTGAAGTCGCCGACGACTTCGATGTCCCAAGGATCGAGCAATTTGACCAAATCATCTAAGATTTGATTCGTCACGTCTTCGTGGAAGACCTTCTTGTCGCGGAAACCATTAATGTAGAGCTTTAACGATTTAAGTTCGACGCACATTTTGTGCGGTATGTATTTGATGTTGATCGTCGCGAAATCGGGAAAGCCCGAACGCGGACACAGGCAAGTGAACTCAGGACACGAGAATTCGATCGTGTAGCGGCGTACTAAAGTGCGATTTTCGAAAGCCTCGAGCGTGTTGTTTTTTATAGCAATCGTTCCGTACAATTCGCCGGGAGCTGAGCTTTCTGTCGACATAGTTTACACCTTTGAAAAAAGACCTTATGAGAACGAACCGATTAGCATTTCAGCCTCGGTGCAGCAACTCGGACCAACGTCGCCCGCGCTTGTATTGCGCTGCATAATAGGGTACATATAGACTATGCCTCAGAAAAATTTTGCCCTTCAAGTTTTGCCCGCCGCCCTTGTTTTTCTCTTCACCGCCCTGAGCTTGGGCTGCGCAAGTAAACCGGAAAAATCGACGTGTGACCAACGTGACTGGTACGAAACGGGCCGCCGTGACGGTGCTCAAGGCGCGCCACTCGATCGCCTCGCCGCTTACAAAGCCGAATGCAAAAGCAAATTCGCCGAATTTTCCGAAACGATTTACACCAATGGACGTAACGCCGGTTTGGTGGAGTACTGCGCGCCTGATAATTCCTATGAGTTGGGCCGTATGGGTTTGCCGTATCTTTACGTTTGCCCCTCAACGACCGAAAACGATTTTCTATCCGGTTACCGCCGTGGACAAGAAGCTCGTAAGATCGAGACCCAAAATCAAAAGCTTGATGCCGAGATCGACACGCTTCTCTCACGTTTGAATAACGAAGAATCCAACTACACCCGCCGCGAAATCGCCTCCGAACTTGAGCAACTTCGCCGCGTTCGCACCAAGAACGATAGAGAACTGAACAAGATCGCGAACTAAAGTTTGGCTTTGATCAGCGCCTCGGGATTGTCGAAACATCGCAAACAATAATTAGCCAGGACCTGCCGGCGCTCTTTTTCGTTGAGCAAAGCTTTACGGCCGAGCTTCTGAATTTCTAAATGGGCGTGGTAGAAGATCAGCGCCGCCGCGACCGAAATATTAAAACTTTGCGAGAAGCCCAGCATCGGAATGCGAAATGTTCCGTCGCAAAGGCCCTTCATCTCCTCACTTACGCCGTCTTTTTCGTTGCCTAAAACGATCGCGATCGGCTTCGACCAGTCGAGCGTGTTGATCGAGTGCGAAGTGTTCAAATCCGTCGCCCAGATTTGGTAACCCTTGGCCCGCAAATCGCGTGCGGCATCCACCGGTGAAGAGAACGGCCTCGCGTCGAGCCACTTCTCGGCCCCCTTAGTCACGCGGTTCGCCGCTTTAAACTTCGCGCCGGGTTTATCGATCAAATACATCGATAAGAATCCGAACGCTTCACTCGAGCGCATCGCCGCGCTGACGTTGCCTTGATCGTGAATGTTTTCGAGCACCGATACGACGTGCGTCGAACGCTGATTGACCACTTCCTCAAGCCGGGCCCTTCGCTCGTCGGTCATGTGCGGCGTCAACAACTCGATGATCTGCTCGATGCCGACTTCGGTTTTACCTACGCTTAACGTATCCGACCAGGTCAGGCGTGCGCGCCGGAAATCTAAATCTTGTTCCACGAAATTATCCTTCAAGCGGCAAAGCTTTGTAGTGCGTGAATCCGGCTTCGAATTCGCCGCTAATTAAGCGGCGTTCGGAAGAGCTTCTTTGAAAAGGCGCTATATCTAATACGTCAAAGCCCCGCGCCGGATGAAACGTGATGACGTCGAAGGCCCGCGGACGAAAAACTCCGAGCACGCTACGAATGACATCCACGGTCCGTTCACGCAAGTGAACGTTTGTGACGAAGCTTACGTAAGAGTTGGCTTCCTCGGGCGTCACGTGAATGGTGTAATACTCGAGGCCACGGATCGCGTTGAGCGAGTAGCCGCGCGGATGAAAAAGAAAATCGTCGATCTCAAAACCGGGAAAGCTATTTTCCAGTGAGATTTTTTCGCGAATCCCTTCAAGGCTCGGTTCGCAATTGAAAAGCGCGGCCGTCGCGGGTTCGAAGTTGTGCATGGAAACTTCGAGTGTGCCGTCGTGCGAGCCGGCGCTAAATTGCTTTTCGAAGTGGTAGACGAACATGCGGTGCTCGCCCGGTAGGCCGAAGTGGTAAACTTTTCCGGGCACGCTCTGCCGTAGGATTTCGGCATCGTTCGCGAAATCGGTTCGTTGCGCTTCGGGAAAATATTCGTTCTTGCGCACGTAAGTGAAAAAATCGATCGCATCGGGCGGAACATGCGCGAAGAAGAAACGAGCGGCATCGATGAGCGTCGTCGTCCCGCAGGTGATCATCGTTAGTCGTTCGTTCCAGACGAATAAACTACTTTCGGAAAGCAGGTACGCATCGCAAACTTCGTTGCTCATTTTAGAAATTATTTTTGCGCCGGCGGCTGAAACCATGTCGCGCCAAAACGTTTCGGGCTTCGCGCGCAAATTTGCGCCCCGAATTATCAATTCGACTTTCTTCTCCGTCCCCTCGAAAAACATGGCCTGGAGCGTAACAAAGCCCTAAGACTATGTCATGACGAATATTTCCGTGATCGTGCCGACATTCAACCGCGCCCATACTCTCGAGCGTGCGCTGAATTCCGTGATCCACCAGACTTGTCCCCCCGTTGAGATTATCGTGGTTGATGATGGATCGAACGACACGACCACCGCGATGATCGAAGCGTGGCGTACCACGGCCGACTTCTCAGGAAATTTTGTTTATCTGAAAACGGCGAATCGTGGCGTGAGTTCGGCGCGAAACGCCGGCGCCCAAGCGGCCACTTCACCCTGGCTAGCCTTTCTTGATTCCGACGACGAATGGTTACCGCATAAATTGAACACGCAAGCGCCGCTTACCGAAGACTACCCGCTCGTCCACGGTGAAGAGATTTGGATTCGCAACGGCGTTCGCGTGAACGCGATGAAGAAGTACGAAAAATCCGGCGGCCGAATCTTCAAACGCTGCGTCGATATTTGCTGTATCTCTCCCTCGAGCGTTTTGATCAGTAAAGATTTGTTCACCAAGCTTGACGGATTTCGCAGCGACTTTCCAGTTTGCGAAGATTACGAATTGTGGTTGCGCATCACCGCCCGTCACGAGGTCGGCTTCGTCAGCGAACCGGTTCAGAAAAAATACGGCGGCCACGAAGATCAGCTCTCACGTTTGTATAAGGCCATGGATTTTTACCGCTGCCGCGCCCTCGTTCCGTTTTTAGAGAACCGCGACATCACGGCCGAAGAGCGCGCGCACGTCATCAAAGTTCTAATCGAGAAGTGTGAGATTTTGATTCAAGGTTATCTTAAGCATGATAACTTAGCGGATCTAGCGACCGTTCAAGGTTGGCTATCGCGGGCGCGGACCGCGCAGAGTGCCGTCCAAATCGCCCACTCGGCGGCCGACCGCTTACCGCGCTCGGAATTCAGGGGCAACTTGTAAGGCAACGTTCGCCGTTCGGTGGACGAGCCCTTCGATGAGCGGACTTCCGTCACGAGTTCTTCACCGGCGGCCGAAGTACGTAGGCCGTAAGAATCGGCGGCGCCGCCGTCATTGCGAAATTTAATTTGCGGAACTTGAATACCGGATTTTTCGAGCGACGCACGTGCCGCGAAGAGCCGGTCTAACAAACCGACGTCGGTGATGAGATCGACAACTTCTAGCTGCGGATCGGGCCACGCTTTCAAAAATTCTTCGGCCAGATCTTGCTCGCCGTGCGCGACGATCCACGAGCCGAGCGCGGCCTCAATTTCACTAACGAGGCTCATCTGGTCGGGTTTTAAATTCAACTTCACTTTCACGTACGGAACTTGCGCGCGGTAGCCGACTTCGATTTCGCGACCGGCGATGATCGCTTCCACTTTTTCGGCGACTTCGCTTTCGGGCACGCCGAGACAGGTCCAACGCACCCACTTCGCGCCGCCTTCTTTCGCGGCTTTCAAACGCGGGATGACTTCTTCTTCGAAGATGGCCGCGAGTTCACGCGGCGGGCCGGGCAAAACGAAGTATTGTTGCACGCCCAACGTTTGCTTGAAGCCCAGCGCGGTGCCCGCGCTGTTGTTGAGCTTCTCGGCCCCGCGGGGAAAGTGGCATTGCCATCGGTGGGCCTCGCGCAAAGTGAGCGCACGCTTTTCGTAAAGCGCTTTGAGGTCGGTCCAAACCTGATTGTCAAAATCGAGCGGTACGCCCGTGTGGATGGCCATGCAATCGCGGGTAATGTCGTCGGAAGTCGGGCCCAAGCCGCCCGTGACGAAAACCAACGGTGCCTTCGCGAAGGCGAGGGCTTGCGCGATCTCTTGTCGTTGGTCTCGGACGGATAAGTGGGTCAAGACCCGTACGCCGACCCGTTCGAGACGCGTGGACAACCACGAAGCATTTGTGTTCACGACTTCGCCGGAGACAATCTCGGTACCGATGGTAATCAATTGAGCGCTCAACATACCCGGATATTTATGGCATAAACTCTGTCATGCCGCAAAAGAAAGACAAGCTTAAGGACATCCGTACCAATCTTCTGACCCGGGGCTTTGCCTTGGCCAAGGCCGGCATTCGTGCCGGAGGCTTGGGGATGAGTGGATTCAAAGGTAACGCCGACCCGAATTCGCCCGCCTGGCTGGGCAAGGTTGAATACCTAATCAAGGAACTCGGTCAGCTCAAAGGCTCCGCGATGAAAGTGGGCCAAACGCTTTCCATGTACGGCGAGCACCTTCTGCCTAAAGAAGTGAACGACCTACTCAAGACCCTACAGTCGGACTCACCCGCGCTCGAGTGGGCGGCGATTCGTAAAGTTTTGGTCGCGGAGCTCGGCGAACAAATGATCGGTGAACTCGAGTTCGATGAAGAAGCGTTAGCCTGCGCCAGCATCGGCCAAGTCCATAAAGCGCGCATCAAAGACACCGGCCAGGTGCTCGCGATTAAGATTCAGTATCCCGGCGTCGACGCCGCGGTCGAAACCGATCTCAAACTTTTGAAGTTTATCTTAACATTGACCGACATGGTTCCGCGCGGGGCGCGCTTCGACCAAGTCTTCAATGAAATCCGCGAAATGTTCCACCAAGAAGTGAACTACGAACTCGAAAGAAACTTCGGCGAACGGTTCCACGAACTGCTGGCCGACGATCCCCGCTACGTGATTCCGAAGTCGTTTCCCCGCTATTGCACACGTAAAATCATGGCGATGGAATTTGTCGAGGGCGTGCGCGCCGATCACCCCAGCGTCCAAGAATTGCCGCTCGAACGCCGCAATCGTTTAGGCCTGTCGTTTCTCGATCTTTACTTGCGCGAGTTGATGGATTTCAAACTCATGCAAACCGATCCGCACTTGGGCAATTACCTGGTGCAAGTGGATCCGAACGGCGACAAAGACCGGCTCGTCTTGCTTGATTTCGGTGCCGCGCGCGGCGTGCCCGACGAATTCTTGAAAAGCTATTTGCTGTTGATGGAAGGCGGTTTCAACCGCGATCCCCGTTTGATTGAAAAAGGTGGCCGCCAACTCGGACTGTTGCAGCCCGATGACCCGATGGCTTTGGTCGACGACTACATCAAAATCTGTAATCTGATCACCGAACCGTTCCACGGCTCGTACGATTGGGGCAACAGTGATTTACCGAAGCGCACGGCCGTGGCCGTCACGCACATCGCGGGCTCGTACAAACTTCGCGCGCCACCGCGCGAGCTTGTCTTTCTCGACCGTAAACTCGGCGGCGTCTTTATTTTCTTGAGCGTATTGAAATGCGTTTTAGACGCGCGGCCGAGTGCCCTCGCCGCGCTCGCGAGCTACGGGCCTAAGACTTAAAACCATTCTTACATAGATCGCGCGTCATGTTTTTTTGATGCGCTTCTAAAGTTCCGCCGCCGATCTCCAACAGCTTGGCGTCGCGCCACAAACGTTCGACAACGTATTCACCGACGTAACCGTAGCCACCCAAAGTTTGGATGGCGCGGTCGGCGATGTTTTTGCCCGCGGTCGACGCGAACAATTTTGCGCCGTCGGAATCGAGGCGATGACTATCGCTATGCCCGCCGCCCATTTGGCGCGCGGTCTCGTACGTGTAGGTCTTGGCCGCGCGGTATTCGGCGTAAGAATCCGCGATCATCTTCTGCACTTGGCCGAATTGCGAAAGCGGTTGGCCGAAGGCTTCACGCTCTTGCGCGTACTTCGTCATGATTTCGATCGAGCGGCGGGCGATACCTAAGCTCATCGCGGCTAAGGTCAGCCGTTCGATCTCGAGGTTACGCATCATGTGAATCATCGAATCACCCTCGGTGCCGACGAGATTGGCCGCGGGCACTTTGCAATCCTGAAACACGAGCTCGGCCGTGTTCGAGGCGCGCATACCTAACTTGTCTTTAATTTTTTGGCCGACCGAATAACCGGCGAAACCTTTTTCGACGATGAAGGTCGAAACTTGTTTACGCCCGTTCTTTTCGCCGGTGACGGCGTAAACCAAAACGCAATCGCCGGGCGTGCCTTTGTCATCGATGGTCCCGTTGGTGATCCACATCTTGCGGCCGTTAAGAATGTAATCGCCGCCGCTTTTTACGGCCGTGGTCTTCATGCCGAGAACATCGGTGCCGACGTGTGGCTCAGACATGGCCATAGATCCGATCCAATCGCCGCTCGATAACTTCGGCAGCCAGCGTTTTTTCTGCTCATCGTTGCAATTGCTTGCGATGTTGTTCGCGCACAACATCGAATGCGCCAGGTAAGCTAAACAAAATCCGGGATCACTCGCGGAAATTTCTTCGTGCGCGATGACGGCCGCGACCGTATCCATGCCCGACCCGCCGAATTCGTCGCCGACGGTGATGCCGAGTAAACCCAATTCGCCCAATCGTTTAAACAAAGGAACGTTGAAGCGCTCATTGCGATCGAACTCCGCCGCTTGCGGTTCGACTTCGCTTTGTACAAACTCGCGAACGGTTTGCCGAAGCATCGCGTGTTCTTCGGTGGGATTAAAAAGATCGAACTTTTGCCACTCGGCCTGGGCCATGGGATTACTCCTCGGAGTCGGATTGAAGAAAAGAAAATATCCCAAGCCGGTCTGCTGCGCAGCGCATGGCGCGTAATGCTCCGACCCAAGTCCAGGGTTCCATGTTGGAACCATTTGGCCCAACGCTTGCTACACAGTCTTTGTAAGATTCATTGGTGCGGAAGTTAATCCCGCTTACCCGGAGGTATGTGATGTTGGACCCTAATATCGTTTTTCAAGGGATTGAATGCCCTAAGTTGCGCCAGCAAATGAAAAACCTTGTGGAGGATCTTACGCAGCTCTGCCCCTCGGACTCTTGCGTAAGTGCTACCTTCAAGCAAATTCCGGATCGGTTCTTAGCTGATATCAAAATCGCTTCCGAATCCGTGTTTATGCAAGCAAGGGATCAGGCGACCGTAATTACGGACGTGCTTGACCACGTCAAATCAAGCTTGATGGGCCAGATTGAGGACTGGCGAAATCACAGATTTGCGCTTTAGGGTCTAAGTCCCCGTCCAATGTTAAAAGGCGGCACATAGGTTGTGTCGCCTTTTTTATTTCCGAGCGCGCTCAACATCTCTTTCAAAATATAAGCGGCCTTCGTCATGCGGGGATCGAATTGGACGTTCGGGGATTTCAAATCGTGTTCCAGAACTTTCTTTTTTTGCGTCATGAAGTACCTCGTGGAGACCGGGCCGTTCCGGATTCCGTTGGTATTTACAAAACGCGTTCCAGGACCTAGCCTGGTAGCTAACCGCCGTATGAAATTACCTGATGAGAAAACGTTCCGAAAAACCCCGGGCACCGGGGGCATTCTGCCTTAGCATTCCGCGCAGAGCGGCTGCAACGCCTTGCTTCCGTCGCGGTAAATGGCGACCGCCTTCAAGCCCAAACGCCAGCCCTCCAGGAAAATATTTTGTACATCTTCGACGGTAGCGGTCGCCGGCAAGTTCACGGTTTTCGAAATGGCGCCGCTCAAGAAAGGTTGGGCCGCGGCCATGATGCGCAAATGGCCTTCGACCGAAATCCGTCGCTCGGGTTTGCCGGTGGGCGGAACCGCGCAGTCGAACACGGCTTCGTGTTCCGCCTTCAAGCCCGGTGCGCCGGCGACGGTCCCGTGTTGTTCGACATGCTTTACGATTTCGGCGATCGCCGCCGCGTCGTAACCGAGCGTGGTTAAACCTTGGGTGACCGATTGATTCACCAAACGGAGTTCGCCGCCGCCCGCGAGCGTTTTTCTTTTCACCAAAGCAAAATCCGGTTCGATGCCGAGCGTGTCGCAGTCCATGAGCAAACCGATCGTGCCCGTCGGCGCGAGCAAAGTTACTTGCGCGTTTCGCAATCCGGTTTTGCCCGCAAGTGTTCGCGCGTGCGCGAACGCCTGTTGTATCCAAGGTGAATCTATTTTCTTCGCGGCGGCGTTGTGCAGATCTAAAACTTTCAGCGCGGCGGCGCGATTCTCACTCCAGCCTTTGAATGCTCCGTGCTCTTGCGCCATCTCGGCCGAGGCCATCAGACTTAAACCGTGCATCGCGGCCGTTACTTTCGCGGTGACCGCGGCGCCTTCTTCGCTATCGTACGGGATTCCCATCCGCATCAAGAGTCCTCCGAGGTTGGCGTAACCTAAACCAAGCGGCCGGAAACGGTGCGAAGTTTCGCAGATCGCCGCCGTTGGGTACGAAGCATAGTCGACGAGAATTTCTTGCGCGAGCAACATCAACGCGACGGTTTGGCGAAATGCCGGCCAATCGAGATCGTTCGTTTTCGTGTCGAGAAAATTTACCAAGTTGAGCGAAGACAAATTGCACGCAGAGTTATCGAGGAACATGTACTCACTGCAAGGATTGCTCGAACGGATCGGGCCGCTGACCGGGCACGTGTGCCATTTTTGAATCACGTCGTGATATTGAATACCGGGATCGGCACACTCCCACGCCGCACGCGCCATTTCACGAAAGACATCCTTGGCCGGCATATCCTTGATGACTTTGTTGCCTTTGCGCGCACGCAGTTCCCAACTTCCGCCTTCGGTGGCCTTTTTCAGGAAGTCATCGGTGACGCGCACCGAATTGTTCGAGTTTTGTCCCGAGACCGTGCGGAACGCTTCGCCGTCCATGCCGCCGCCGTAACCGTTGGCCAACAGCACGCGGGCTTTTCTTTCCTCGAGCATTTTCCAGCGGATGAATTCGAGGATCTCCGGGTGATCGGCGTCGACGACGACCATCTTCGCCGCACGCCTGGTCGTGCCGCCCGATTTGATGGCGCCCGCGGCTTTGTCAAAGATTTCAAGGTAGCTAATCAGCCCGGTCGTTTCGCCGCCACCCTCGAGAGTTTCGCCCCGGCCGCGTAAGGTCGAAAAGTTCGTACCCGTTCCCGAGCCATATTTAAATAGTTTAGCTTCGGCTTTGAGCAGATCGAAGATGCCCAGCAAATCGTCTTTGATATCTTGAATGAAACAAGCGCTCGCCTGCGGTTGCACGAAGGCGTTAGTTTGCAAAACGGCTTTGCCCGTCTTCACGTCGGCCACGTAATTTTCGCCGGTGCCCATGACTCCGTATTGCGCAAAGATCCCGACGTTAAAGTACACCGGCGAATTGAAAGAGGCTTTTTGCGTAAGGAGGATGTGGGTGATTTCGTCCTCAAGAATCTGCGCCTCATCTTCGGTCTTCAATAATCCCTGCGCCTGGCCGGCCTGGCGAATGGTGCGCACCACGCGGTGAATGAGTTGCTTCACGCTTTGCTCGGCCGGGGCATCCTGGCTGACGCCGCGGCGGCGAAAGTATTTGGTCGCGGCAATCTCAACCGCCGTCGCCGACCAGTGCGCAGGTGCCTCAACCGGCTTGTCGAACGAATTGACCTGAACCGTGATCCACTTCACCTGATCGTAGGGAGTCTGCCCCTGGCTTGCGTAACCGGCGGTGAAATGTCTTTTGATCTTCATGGCGTAATTCTCCCATAATGCTGCGCGAAAGTAATAGCTCTAACCCCGGCGTGAACCTAAATTTGAGTCACATGACTCCAAAATCCGTTCCGATGCCCATTTACATGGATCATAACGCCACGACGCCGGTTGATCCACGCGTCTCGCAAGCGATGGCGCCTTTTTTAGCCGAGCAGTTCGGCAACGCTTCCTCATCCTCACACGCCTTCGGTTGGCAAGCGCAGGCCGCGGTCAAAAAAGCGCGCGAACAAGTTGCGGCCTTGTTGAGTTGCCGCGCGGCCGACGTGATCTGGACTTCGGGCGCAACCGAAAGCAACAACTTGGCCTTGCTCGGCGTAGTGCGTGCGTTCTGCTCGCCCGCCGTTCGTGGTGGTGAAAAACCGCACATCATCACGCAAGTGACCGAACACAAAGCCGTGCTCGAAGTGCTCGACGCGGCTCTGGAATGGGGCGCCGAGGTCACCGTCTTGGGCGTCGACCAAGAAGGGCTCATTTCTCTAGCGGAGCTCGAAAAAGCCTTTCGTCCTTCGACGGTCATGGTCTCGATTATGATGGCGAACAACGAAATCGGCGCGGTTCAACCCGTGGCCGAGATCGGCGAGATGTGCAATAAGCGCGGCGTGATCTTCCATACCGATGCCGCGCAGAGTGCGTGCAAGTATGCCTTCAACTTGCAGAGTTTGAAGATCGACATGCTTTCCCTGTCCGGCCACAAAGTCTACGCGCCGAAGGGCGTGGGCGCATTGATCGTGCGCAAGATTAATCGCGAATTTACTCTTAAACCGATTTTATTTGGTGGCGAGCAGGAGCAGCGCTTGCGTCCCGGCACCTTGAACGTTCCCGGAATCGTCGGCTTCGGCGAGGCCTGCGCCGTCGCCGCGCTCGACATCAAAGAAGAGTGCAAGCGCTTGCACGCTTACCAAAAACAGATTCTCGACGCCGTGGCCGCCTTCCCGCGCGTGAAAATCAACGGGCCGTTAAAGAATCGCCTGTGCAACAATCTCAGTTTCTCGTTCCCCGACCTTCCGCCCGACGACTTGGTTTTGGGGTTATCGGGGGTCGCGTATTCCTCCGGCTCGGCCTGCAATTCGTCCAATCCCCGCCCTTCCCACGTGCTGAAAGCCATGGGTTTGGACGACCAACTCGCCCGCTCGACCCTCCGTTTAGGTTTGGGCCGGTTCACGACGGACGAGGAAGTTTCGGTCGTTATTGATAAGCTAGTGAAAATGCTCGGGAAAGCTTACGGGGCCAAGGGCACGGCAACGGTTCAGCCTCTTTAACTTTGGTCGGCGCTATGCTATACCTTAAACATGATCCAAGTTTCCGAAACCGCCGCTAAAAGAATCATGGCCCTCAAATCCGAAGACAAAGCCGCCGACGAGTCGTTTTTGCGCGTCTACGTCAAGCGTGGCGGATGCTCGGGCTTCTCTTACAAAATGGATTTCGATACCGTCTTTAAAGACGGCGACAAAGTTTTTGAATCCAACGGCGCGAAAGTTGTCGTCGACGGCCAAAGCCTTTTGTATTTGATCGGCATGACCCTCGATTACGAAGGCGGCCTGAACGGTAAAGGCTTTATCTTTTCAAACCCGAACGCCAACAAGACTTGCGGTTGCGGCTCTTCCTTCGGCGTCTAGATTTTTCTAACGACCGTAAGATGTGATTAATGTTTTCTCGTCGAAGGTCGTTGCGTGAATACAGTCGACAATCCGACCACCACTCGATGATTTGCAATCGTAACCGGCCGTCGTCGAAAAATTCACACCCAAAATATATCCGTCCTCGTTCGTGCGTTGCCCAGTCGTCTGGGCAAGATGGCCCATCAACTTGCGATTGTTGCTAAGAGCAGTATTAATCACCTTCATATGATTCTGATTCGCGGCCGCCGCACCTTGCACCCGCTGCGTCCGTAACAATTCGCGATATTCATTCGAGTTATAATACTCCGTCGCCCGCCTCGAGGTCTCATCGTAATCCGCGTGACCGATAAGCGGAACCGCGAGCGCAAGCGAAAGAAAAACGAAAAATTTGGTAAACATAAAATCCCCTTTCCGCAGAGGTATAGCGGCGAAGCGTGGCCAAAGTCCACGCATGCTAACCGGTGGCGCCGCACACCGCACCCGGCGAAGCCGGCTAGAAATCCGGCGTGAAACCGGCTGCGATTCCGGCGTGAAGCCAGCGGCGATTCCGCGTGAAGTCGGCGGCGACTCCGACGGAAAGCCGGACGGAAGCCGGATGATGGGGGCGCAACTTCCGAAGGCGTCGAAATGAACAAATTCGCAGTCTCAGCGAATCTGTTGAAGATGAGATTTCATATATCGTCGAGCGACTCCGATTTGTTCATTTCGACGCTTTTCGCAGATGCGCGTGCCCGGGGCTAACAATTATTGTGCGCCTCGATCCGTTCTTTATTTAGGTCGATGATTAAGATTTTGAAGCGCCGCCACCGGAGCTACCGCCACCGCCACGCCGTCCCCGACCGGACGGTTGAGGCGCAACTTACGAAGGCGTCGAAATGAACAAATTCGCGGTTTCTGTGAATCTGGTGAAGATGAGATTTCGTATATTGTTGAGCGACGTCGATTTGTTCATTTCGACGCCTTTCGCGAATGCGCGTGCCCGGGGCGCAAAATAACCTGTGCGTCTCGGGCCGTTCTTTAGCCGTTCTTTATCAACGTCGATGATTAAGATTTCGGAGCGCCGCCGCCGCGATTTCCGCCGCCGGAATTGCCGCCGCCGCCGCCACCGCCACCGCCGCCGCCCGGACTGCCGCCCGAGTTGCGGCCACGGCCGCCGCGTCGGCGACGTCTTCCGCTGCCGCCCGCGCCACCTTCCGCGTTGCCCGCGGCCGAGTTGCCGCCGGCGGCGCCGCCGCCCGGATTCGCGCTGTGCGCTTGCGGGTTGGCGTTGCGATTATTGGAATCGCGCCGGCCGCCGCGATTTCCGCCGGCGTTAGGTCCGCCGCCGCCGTTGCCGCCACCGCTTTTTTCTCCGCCGCGGCCACCGCCGCTGCCTCGAGCGCCGCGATCACGACCTCGGCCGCCGCCTCCGCCGCGCGCTTCGCGCGGGGCACGTTCGGTCAGGCCCGCTTGCGTGAGCGGAGCCGGTGCATCGGGAATATCATTTTTCAAATTGGCGATGAGATCCGCGCTGTCGGTCAGCATCACGCCGCCGAGCGAGTGTGATTTTTCGGCCGAGTCTTTGTGTACCTTGGTCAAAAACTTTTTCGTGACGGGCCCTTCGGCCTCTTTGCCGATCTGCTCGGTCGTGTCGACCGTGATGTCGCCGAAGCAAAGCATCTGGCAACTTAAACGCCGTTGATCAATGAAGTAGCCGGTGCCGATTAACGACAACTCTTTGCGCGAAGGCGGGTTTACGTTCCAGTCGCCGTCGGTGACGCGCACGCGGCACTCGGCGCAAGAGGGCATCCCGTTGCACGTCGAGCGGATCGGGATTCCTTTTTCGTGGGCGAGGTCCATGACCGTTTGCCCGGGTTTGATTTCGAATTCGACTTCTTGCGGAGAGAATTTAACTTTCATCTCAGACCACCTGCACGCGCACGAATTTCTTCTTGCCCGCTTTCAGAATAAATTTTTCGCCGCTTTTCAAATCGATTTTCAATTGCGGATCGGTCAGTTTTTCGCCGTCGCGTTCGACGGCCTTGCCCTCGATCAAACGGCGCGCTTCGGAATTGGTCGTGGCGAGGCCTACGTCGACCATGAATTTACAAACGCCTACGCCCAAGCCGGCGGCGACGGATTTTTCGGGGATATCGTCGGGTAAACCTTTGTCGACGAAGATGCGGTCAAACTCGGCGACCGCGTTCACGCCCGCGGCCGCGCCGTGGAAGCGTTCGACCAAAATACGGCCGAGCTCAACTTTTACGGCGCGCGGATGTTTCGCGCCGGATTTGACGTCGGCGCGCAAGGCCGCAAGGTCTTCGACCGTAATGTCGGTGAGCAATTCGTAGAAACGAAACATGAGCTCGTCGCTCACGCGCATGGATTTACCGAACATGTCGCGTGGTGAATCTTCGACGCCGATGTAGTTGTCGAGCGACTTCGACATTTTTTGGACGCCGTCGAGGCCCTCTAAAATAGGCGTAGTCAGAATGCACTGCGGTTCTTGACCCGCGCTCTTCTGCAATTCGCGGCCGACGAGCAAATTAAATTTTTGGTCGGTGCCGCCGAGTTCGACGTCGGCCTTCAACGCGACCGAATCGTAGCCTTGCACCAAAGGATACAAAAGCTCGTGCATGTGGATGGGCGTGCCGGCTTTCAAACGTTTGGTGAAATCATCGCGCTCGATCATGCGGGCGACCGTGTACTGCGAGGCCAGCCGGATAAAATCGGCGGGCGTGAACTTCATCATCCACTTCGAGTTGTAGGCGACTTCGGTTTTGTCTTTATCTAAGATTTTGAAAACCTGATCGGCGTAGGTCTTGGCATTTTCTTGGATGGCGGCCTCGGTCAACGGCGGGCGCGCTTCGTTCTTGCCGGTGGGATCCCCGATCATCGCGGTGAAATCGCCGATCAAAAAGATCACGTGGTGTCCCAGCTGCTGGAACTGCCGCATCTTATTGATCAGGACGGTATGGCCGACGTGAAGGTCGGGCCGGTTCGGATCGAAGCCGGCCTTAATGCGCAAAGGTTTGCCTTCTTTGAAGCTCTTGCGGAGTTTCGCGAGCAATTCGGCGTCCGAGATAATCTCGGCGGAACCTTTTTTAAGTTGCTTGAGCTGCTCTTCGGGATCGCGGAACACGGGGCCTTACCTTGCGTGTTCGACGATGCGAGTTTCACGAACGACCGCCACGCGCACTTGGCCCGTGTACGACAACTCGCGTTCGATCTTGCGGGCGATATCGCGCGAAAGCATCGAAGCTTGGTCGTCGGTCACGCGGCCGCTGTCGACGATCACGCGGATATCTTTACCCGATTGAATCGCGTACGAGCGGGCCACGCCGTCGAACGAGTTCGCGACGCTTTCCAAATCCGACAAACGTTTGATGAACGTATCGAGGTTCGCGCGGCGGGCACCGGGCCGTGAGCGCGCCAAGTTGTACGCCGACTGCACGATGTGCGCGAGCGTCGTCTCGAGTTTGACTTCGTCGGTGTGCGCGCGGACGGCGTGGACGATGTCGTCTTTCTCGCCGTTCTTTTTCAAGAATTCGGCACCGGCCTGCGAGTAAGAACCTTCGTAAGTATGATCGAGTCCCCGGCCGATCGCGTGCAGCAAAGCCGCGCGACGGGCCAGCTTCTCGTCGGCGCCGAGTTCGACGGCGATGAGGCCGGCGAGTGACGAAACCTCTTGCGAATAGGCCAGCATATTCTGCCCTTCACCCTGGCGGAAACGTAGGCCGCCTAAGATCTTGATGACGTTCGGGTTCACGTTGTGAACACCGAGCTCGAAGCAGACTTTTTCGCCGTCTTCGCGCATGAGGTTGAAGATTTCGCTCTTCACTTTTTCGACGACTTCTTCGATGCGGGCGGGATGCACGCGGCCGTCTTCCATTAAACGTTCTAAAGCTTTGCGCGCAATCTCGCGCCGTACGGGATCGAACGACGAGATGATGACCGTCTCGGGTGTTTCGTCGATGATCAAATCCACTCCGCAAGCGGCTTCGAGCGCGCGGATGTTGCGGCCTTCACGGCCGATGATTTTACCCTTCATCTCTTCGCCGGTCAGCGGGATGGAGGAGACGGTACGTTCGGTCGCGACTTCGGAAGCGTAGCGGGCCACGGCGGTCGCTAAGATCCGACGCGCGCGTTTCGAAGCTTCGGCCACGGTTTCTTCTTCGATCTGGGCGATGCGCGAAGCCATCTCTTTTTGCGCGTCTTCGGTCAGGGTGCCGAGCAATTCATCTTTAGCTTGTTGCGCGGTCATGTTGGCGACCGACTGCAGTTTCAACTCGAGCTCGCTAATCGCCTGGTGAGATTTTTGTTCCATCTCGCCCAAACGTTTTTCGGAGACGGTCATGCGCTCGCCCTGCTCTTCGAGCTCGCGGGTCTTGGCGGCCAGTTGATCTTCTTTGCGTTTGGCGTCGCGTTCGATTTTGGCTTCACGTTCTTTAAGTTGCTGTTCGGTGGCGGTGACCCGCTGCTTTTCTTTGCGGATCTCGACTTCGACGTTCTTGCGGGCGCGGATTTCAAAATCTTTCGCGCGTTGGTTAGCGTCGCGCTCGATCTTGGCTACCTGACCTTTCGCGCGCTGGATGATCTTGTCGGCTTCTTTCTCGGCCGATAGCATTTGTTTTTGTCCGGTCAGTTTCAGGATCGTGTAGAGGCCAAAGGCCCCGACGCTGATCCCGCCTAATAATGCGACGACAGACGTAATGTCCATGTCTAGTTGCTCCTTCGTAGTGTGCGCAGAATCATCTTTTCGGTGACGATCCAATCCATCGGTTGATCCCAGGTGTCTGCATTGAGCCGGGCCGTTGAAACTTGGACCTGATAAACCACGGCGGCGCGCTGGGCTAACCGGGTGGCGGAGAAGAAACGGTCGTAAAATCCTTTGCCCATCCCGAGGCGGGTGCCCCGGGTGTCAACCGCGAGCGCGGGACAGAAAACGAGCATCGGCTTATCTAAATCGAGGGGGTCGGCGTGCGCGGGGTCAGGCTCTTCGATGCCGAAGGCGCCGGTTTTGAACGGCCCACGCGGGCGGTAGAAACGAAGATTGTCGCCGTCGAGTCGCGGGTAAAAAAAACGGCGTTCGGGCGTAAGGGCAAACTGCGTTTCGTCGGGCATGGGTCGGTACAAGCAAACCTGGAGCCCGTCTTCGTCGAGGTCGCCGATCAATCTTTGGATATGGGTTTCGAGATCGGCACGCACGACGTGAGCGAAGTGCGCCGTAAATTCGGCACGAACTTTTTTAAATTGAGAACGCAGCGACGGCTTGTCGCCGGCCGCGTGTCCAACAATATCCACAACAACTCACAATCAATGAAAGAATATCGATTTCGAGCGGAACGAAGTCCTACTGATCGATCGTGAGTCGGGTTAACGGCGAAGCGTCTAACTCGGAGAGGATGCCTTTAGCTTTGGTTTCAAGACTGTCGAGCCGGCCCCTGACCGCGCGTTTGAGGAAGACTAAGTCTTCCGCCACGTGGAGGGTTGCGAGCAACAATGCTTTCTGAAATGAAATATTAGGATTTGCGGACATGGCCTCTTTGACCTTGCCGTCGACCATATCAATCAGTTCTTGAACCGTTTGCGTGTCATGAGAAGACTTGAGGCGGAGCGGAAGCCCGGCCACTTGCACATCGTAGGTCTCGCCGTTGTCTTTTTGGCTTAGATCGGATTGCAAATTCATAATCCCCGCAGCTGTAATCAGATAAAAATTTTGGCACCAGTCTCATGAGTAGAACCTTCAAAGGATCAACCCGGACTCACCCGAAAATCATATGTATCTTTTGCCCGAAAAGGTAGCAGTTCTATGATCTTGCTGCACTGCTCTTAATCAAGATCATTCGCGTCGCGGCAAGATCCCGTAGGGGTCCGCATTCTTCAACAATCCGTACACGTGATTCGACAGGAGACCCACGATCCGCCGGTATTCGCCAAGCACGTCGAGATGGATCGAAGACGTGCGAATGCTTTCGGGCGTGCCCTTAACAAGGCGGGTCACGTGGTTCTCACGCATCTTTTGCTCGAGCTTGCGGATGTTGCGCTTGTGGAAAATGACCTTCGCCGCGAGGTCTTTGTCCTGCGTTTGGTAACACGCGATCGCCATGTGCGCGATCTGCGCCACCGCGTTCGAAATCTCGACCAAGTCTTTCCACCCGTCATCCGAGAAGTCGACCTTGAGCAAATGCTTTTTCTGGGCGAGTTCGAGCAATTGGTTGTCGACCACGTCGGCCGCCGCTTCGAGATCCGTCACCCAGTACATGAGGTTCAGCATCTGGTTGCGCAGATTCTCGTCGGCTTTCTCAATTTGTTGGGCGAGGTAGAGATTGAGTTCGCGGGCCAGCAAGTCGGCGTTGTCATCACGACGCCGGATCGATTCGATGAGCTCGGGATCTTCGCGGCGGAACAGCGTAAGCGAATCTTCGATCATCGACGTGACGATGTCGGACATGCGGAAGGCCTCGCGCTCGGCGTGGGCCATCGTGACGGAGGGTGATTCCCAATCGCTTTTCTTGAGATAGCGCACGGAGAACTGCACTTCGTCGTGATGAGGGGGGAAGAGTTTCTCAACGAAGTCGGCGCCCTTTTTCACGAACGGTAGGAAGACGAGCGCCGCGACCAAATTGTAGGCCGTGTTAATGTTGGCGATGTCGCGCTCGACCACGCCGGTCGAAAACAGTTCGGCGATTTGGGAAGCGAACGGGAAAAATAAAATGACCGATGCGATTTTGTAGAGCGAGTGGGCCCACGCCACTTGCCGGCCGACGTAGTTTCCGCCCGCCGCCGCGATCAAAGCCGTGGCCGTCGTGCCGATGTTCGCACCGAAGATCCAGTACACGCAATCGGCCAGCGTGATCTGCCCGTGCGCCGTTAAGGTCATGCCGAGCAGGATCGTGACCGCGCTACTCGCGACCACCGCCGTAAAGAACGCGGCGAGCATCACCGATGCCCACGGATTTTCCTTTAGGGTTTGTACGAGTTGTTGAAACTGATCCATGCTGCCCAGGCCTTCGGTGCCGATGCGAATCACTTCGAGACCGAAGAACAGCATCCCGAAACCCATCATCGCCGCCGCGAAAGTTTTGAGCGTGCGCCGGCGCGTAAGATAATTGACGAAGAAGAAAACGGCGAACACCGGCAATCCGAATTTCGCGATGTCGAAGCTTAGGATCTGAACCGTGATCGTGCTGCCGAGGGCCGTGCCCAAGATAACGCTCATGACTTGGCTCAGGGAAATCATGCCCGCGCTGCCGAGGCCCACCAACATCGAAGTCACCGCGCCGGAGCTTTGGAGGATCATCGTAAGCCCGATGCCGAGAAAAACCCCGTAGATGGGTTTTTTCGCCATGAAGGTTACGATGTCGCGGATGCGATCGCTCGCCAATTTTTGAAGGTTTTCGCTCGCGATGTTCATGCCGAGCATAAAGATCGCAACGCCACCGAGGGTCATAATCAATGCGGAATGTGTGCCTGCCATGTGTTTATCTCAACGCATAACCCACAAGAAATCAACGTCGCGATCAGGGAGCGCTTTCGAACAGCGCTTCCGTATACTCCGTCGGGTTGAAGCCCGTCAGCGCGTCCATGGATTCACCCACGCCGAGGAACACGGTCGGGATTTGCAAAGTCGAGGCGAGGCCGAGCACGATCCCGCCCTTCGCCGTTCCGTCCATCTTCGTAAAGATCGCGCCACTCAGTTTGAGGACCTCGTTGAACTTCTGCGCCTGAACGAGTGCGTTCTGCCCGGAGTTCGCATCGAGGACGATCAAGGTTTCGTGCGGAGCTTCGGGATCCAGCTTTTGGATGACCCGCTTAACCTTCTTTAACTCTTCCATCAGGTTGTCTTGCGTGTGCAAGCGGCCGGCGGTGTCGATCAAAACGAGGTCGTAACCGCGGGCTTTCGCCATTTGTACGGCATCGAAAGCGACGGCACCGGGATCCTTCACACCTTCGGGCGCGAAAATTTCAACTTGCGCGCGCTCGCTCCAGACTTTGAGTTGAGATTGCGCGGCCGCGCGGAACGTATCGCCCGCGGCGACCATGACCTTCGCGCCCTTCGAGGCCGCGAGATGCGCGAGCTTGCCGATCGTCGTCGTTTTACCGACGCCGTTCACGCCCACGATCATCCACACTTGCGGCCTGACGCGCGTATCGAAGTTTTCGAACGGGGTTACGCCCATCTTCGGCACGCCGGCTAAGATCGTGCCGACTTCAGACTTCAGAGATTCTTTTACGGTCGCGAGCGACTTCTTGTCGTGTCGCGAAAGCGAGCTTTCGACCGAATCGAGTAAGCGCGTGACCGTTAAGGGCCCAAGATCACTGGTGTACAAAATCTCTTCGAGCATTTCGATTTGATCGCTATCGATCGTGCCCGTGATGCTCTTCTGGATTTTGCCCCAGAAACTTTCACGCGTGCCACGCAAAGTGTTGTTGAGCGAAGGCTTGAGAAAAACTTCGGGCGCGGGCGGTTGCGGTACGGGCGGTTCGGGTTTTTCGGGAGCCAGGGGCGGTACGGTTTTGAGCGCCGGCTTCGGCCGCCCGTCAGGTTGTTCAAGGCCTCGCTCCGCCGCTTGTTCCGCCGTCGAATCCGCCGGTAACTTTTGCGCGGAAGAGGCCGAGCCTTTGCGGCCCCCGACGAAATAGTAAGCGCTCGTACCGAGCGCGCCCAGCGCGGCGGCCGCGGCACCGGCCAACAAAACAGGATCTAAATTAAGCAGTTCTAAAATCATGTCCTCGCTTTAACGAGTTGACGCGCACGGGTCAAGTGAAGGGTCGTTGAAGTTGGCGCGGGCCGTGCTAAATCAGCGCGATGATCTTGGTCCTCACTCCCCTAGCCTTCGAGAACGAAGCCTTGCGCGCTTTCCTAAGCGGGCCCGGCACCGTGACCGACATCAACCGAGTAAAGGTTCACAGTTTTTTGAGCGGCGAAGTCCATCTCGCAACGGGTGGTCACGGCAAAGTGCAATTCGCACTCACGACGCAAATGTTGATCCGCGAGCTATCGCCGGCGCTTGTAATCTGCGCGGGCGCATGCGGGGCGCTCACTAAAGACTTGGCGATTTTGGACGTCATCGCGGCCGAGCAAACGATCGAACATGATTTCAACCTGCGCTTCATCAAACGCCCGTTGCCGGCCTTCGCCGGGCACGCCGGTTCACTCGCCGCGCTCTCGCAATTGACAACGGCACCCGCCGGGCCGGAGTTTAATTTCCGCACCGGTGTGATCGCCAGCGGTGACGAAGACATCCTCGATGCGAAACGCGCACGCGAAATTCACGAACTGACCGGCGCCATTGCGGTCGCTTGGGAAGGTGCGGGCGGCGCGCGCGCCGCGGCCTTTTGCAAAACACCATTCCTCGAACTCCGCGTCGTTACCGACTTCGCCGACGGCTCGGCCCCGCAAGACTTTCGCAAGAACGTCACCTCAGGAATGCGCAACCTCGCCGCGATCATTTCGACCCTCCCCCCTCGAAACCGCGGTTAAGACAGAATTAAATCCTCATCACAAGTGTTTACCACGCGACGGCGCGGAGGCAGTGTCTGCACCATCGCCGGGTGCACGTGCAGTCCCGCGGCAACACCTAACGGGAGAATCTAGTGCGCGCCATCGTGAGTATCTTATTCGTGAGTATCTTATTCATGTTTACCTTAATGTCTTCTCTACCCGCGGTTGCCGACGACGCCGTCGCCGCCGACGAAAGCGTGACCAACCAGGACCCACCGGACCGGGGCTACGAACTCGAGCTTACGCCGAACGGCAGTTATTCCAGTTGGAACGGACTGAGTCTCGGAGCTGATCTTAGCTTTCGCTTGAAGGTCGATGACCATTGGCAATGGGAAGTCTCGGCCGGCCACAAGATTCAAAAATACGGAAATGAAAGCAGAGTCGGTACGGGCGCCGTTTACAACTTCTCTGAAGATTGGAGCCGGTCGTTTTTCGTCGGCGCGGGGCTTGGATTCGGCAATGGCTACGGATTGAACGATCACTACGGGATCGCGAACGATAAACTTTTCGGATACGTCAAAGTAGCTAAGCGATTCGCCCTCAATCGATCCGGCACCATAACCTGGAATCCCAGCGTATCGGTCGTTAACGACGGAACCGCGGCCTCAGCATTATTAATTAATCCACTGAGTATTGGATGGAGTTTTTAAAAGAAATTTTTTGCCACGGAAGGCGATGGTTAGACCGGAGTGATTCGACTCCGGCTGCTTACGGCGGTAAGCCTCGCCGGCGGCAACGGAACGCCGCCGGCCCACCGGCCGGGATTTAGGCGACCGATATTCAAGATATTCAAACGGCCCTATTATTTAAGCGACGACGACTTTCTCGGCTTCGGTCAGGCTGACGCTGACCATTTTCGAAACGCCTTTTTCTTCCATGGTGACGCCGTAAAGTGTGTTGTTCACTTTCATCGTATGTTTGTTGTGCGTGACGATGATAATCTGCGAGCGTTTGGCCATCTCTTTAACGAGATCATTGAAGCGGAAGACGTTGGCGTCATCCAGCGGAGCATCAACCTCATCCAACAGACAGAACGGCGACGGTTTCACGAGGAAGATCGAGAAAATGAGCGAAACGGCGGTCAGGGCTTTTTCACCACCCGAGAGCAACGTCACGTTCTGCATTTTCTTACCCGGGGGCCGGGAAACGATGTCGATCCCCATCTCGCCGTTTTCGGGATCTTCGACCAGGATCAGCCGCGCTTCGCCGCCGCCGAACAGAACCGGGAACACTTTGGTGAAGCGTTCGTTGACCTGCTCGAAGGTTTCTTTGAAGCGGCGTGAACAGATACGGTTGATGCGGTCGATAACCTTTTTCAACTGCTCTTTGGCTTCGATCAAATCTTTGTACTGCTGATCTAAGAAGTCGTGGCGGCCTTTGAGGTCATTGTACTCTTCGATCGAAGACAAATTCACTTCGCCGATTTTGTTGAGCTTTGACTTCAAGTCGTTCACTTCGGATTCCATCGAAGCGAGATTGATCTCGACTTCGGCGTAGTTCGCGGCGATCTCAGACAACTGCAGCATGTAGCGTTCGTTGATCTGGTCGATCAAGTACTGCTCTTTCATGCGCACTTGTTCCAAACGCAATTGCGCTTCGTTCATCCGCGACTGGAGCTTGTTGTAGTTTTGGTGCGTTTCGTTCATCTCGGTTTCGCTCGCGCGAACCTTAGCGTGGAGCTGTTCGTAGACGTCGCGCAACTCGCCGAGCTGTTCGGCAAAAGCCTTTGTGCTGATGATCGAGTTTTCGAGCTCGATCTTACGTTGCTCTACCAAAACTTGGTTGATGCTGAGGGATTCGGTGCTGCGGTTCGATTCGGTGGCCATCTGTTCGACCTGGCCGTTGATGTCGTTGAGCGAACGCATCAGCATATCGAAGCGCTGGCGCGCCGACTCGACGTCTTTGCGGGTAGAAGCCGCTTCGACCTGGAGGCCGGTCACGAGCTTTTGTAACTCATCGACGCCCGCGCGCGAGGCCGTGTATTCTTTGTCGAGAGATTCGACCGAGCTTTCGAGAATAATCCGTCGTTCACGAACGTCGGTGAGCCTTTCGCTAATCTCTTCGACCTCACCGTTAAGGCGCGAGACGTTGGCGTCTTCGCGATTCACTTCATTTTGCTGGCGCTGAACGGCGACCGTGGAATTTTGCAATTCATTCTCGGCGCGTTCGAGATCCTTGCGAAGCTCGGCAACCAACACTTCTTTCTCGACGTGGCGTTTGCGGGAAGCTTCGAGTTCTTCACCGACTTGCTTCTCTTTAGCTTCTAATTTTTCGAGCGACATTTTGGCCAACGCCAATTTGCCGGCCCATTCTTCGCGTTGCTGCGAAAGCTCTTTGATTTCGCGGCGACGCTGCAAAAGACCGGAATCGGCGCCTTCGGAGTTACCGCCCGTCAAGACGCCGTCATCCGACAAGCAATCGCCGTCGATCGTGACGAACCTGCGATTCGGAAAGTTAGGACGCAAAGACAATGCGGTACGAATCGAATCGACCACGACGACGTTGTCGAAAAACGGCTGGACGGTATCGCGGCGATCTTCGGGAATTTGGACGACGTCACCGAGCAGGGTATCAACCCCGGGCAACATCTTAAGTTCCGTATTCTGACCTTGCGAAGCGCCGGTGACCCAGTCGCCGGCGACGAAGCTCGAACGGCCTTTGGTGTTGTTCTTCAAATAGTTAAGTGCGTTTAAAGCATTCTCGCCCGAATCGGAAACGAGCAATTGCAGGCGTGCACCCAACGCGGCTTCCATGGCGAGTTCGTACTTCTCGGGCACTTCGACAATTTCGGCGACCGGCCGCATTTCCACACGCTCGCTCACCGAACCGTCGGCGTGCGACTCTTTCGAGCGCTGCCACATCATCACTTGCTTCACGCCTTCTTCGAAGCCTTCGAAGTTGGCCTGCAAGTTTTCGAGCCCGTACAACCGGCTGGCGACCTGATTCAAGTTGTCTTTGAACTCGGTGACTTCGTTGTTTTTCTCGGAAACTTGGCGCTGCAAAATAGCGAAGTTCTCTTGGAAGTTTTCGACGTCCTTCATGATGTCGAGCTGCATCTGACGCTCGCCCTCGAGGCGGCGGAACATCTCATTGCGGCGGGCTTCGAACTGAACTTTTTGTTCGTTCAATTCAATTTCGACTTCGCGCAGAGTTTCGAGGCGTTCCGTCTGCTCTTTTACTTTTTCGTTCAGGGATTGAAAACGTGCATCGAGGTGCGTTTCACTTTGCGAAACGGTCAACATCTCGCGGCGCTCGGTCGTTAACTGCTGATCGACCTGGGTGATGCGGGACTGAATGGCGGAGAGTTCGGCCGCTTTGGTTTGGTACTGCTGCCCGACTTCCTCGGCCCTTGCCGTGGAAGCGCCGAGGCCTTCTTCGATCGTTTTGATTTCGTTTTCGAGCGCGATCTTACGGGCCTGCGACTGCTCGAGCATCGAACCGGTCATTTCTTTGTTCCGGCGCGCCTGCTCGATTTCGAAATTCAATTCGCGAATTTGAAATTCAAGGGTCTGCGTTTCGTTCTGCGATTTTTGATGTTCGTCTTGCAGGCCTTCGACCATCTTCTCTTGCTCAAGGGCATTGAGACGAAGGGCCGCGAGGTCGGATTCCATTTGCGAAACTTTGCCGCCCCAGCCGGCTTCTTGCTCGCGCGCGGTCTCGACTTCGTTGCGTAGGTTTTCGCTCTCGACGTGCAGGGCCAGGTAGCTTTTCGACGAGACGGTGATTTCTTTTTCTTGCAGGTCGCGTTTGAGGTTGCGGTAACGTTCCGCACGCTGCGCTTGGCGCTCTAAGGAATCAAGCTGGCGCTTTTGTTCGCCCAAAATATCTTGCAAGCGAACTAAGTTTTGCTCGGTCGAAATGAGTTTGCGCTGCGATTCGCGCTTCCGAACTTTGAACTTGGTGATGCCCGCGGCTTCCTCGATCAGCGTACGGCGGTCCTCGGGTTTGGCGGTGATGATCTTACCGATCGCGCCCTGCTCGATGATCGAAAAGCCTTTGCTGCCCGCCCCGGTATCCATGAAGATTTCGTGGATGTCGCGCAAGCGAGCCGCTTCTTTATTGATGAAGTAACCGCTCTCGCCGTCGCGGTGCAGACGGCGCGTAATCATAATTTCAGAGTGTTTCAGATATTTGACCGGGAACGGTCCGCCGTCGTTTTCGAGCGTAAGCGAAACCTCGGCCATGCCCATGGGAGCGTAGCCGTCGGCACCGGCGAAAATAACATCCGACATGTTGGCGCCGCGTAAGTGCTTGGCCGACATCTCACCCATGACCCAGACGAGCGCGTCCACGATGTTGGATTTACCGCAACCGTTCGGCCCAACGATGCCGGTAATGCCTTCGTCGAAGCTGATGACGGTGCGGTCTTTGAAGGACTTGAATCCGATGAGTTCTAACTTCTTAATTCTCAACTCAAAACCCCATGAAGCATCGCATTGGTGTCGTGTGGATGCGCTAAAATGCCAGTCGTAAGTCCTAATTCAAACCCAGACCCGTCGGATTTGCCAACTTCTTTTTGTGCGGACTAAGCCCAAAGATTAAGCGTACTTGGCGACGAACCGCCCGGGTTGTTGAGCTTTTCTAACACGGGAGGAACGAACCCGAGAAATGTCGCAGCGCGCTTCCGCTCCGGCATCGCACTGCGTTGCCAGTCGAAACGGCAGTCAAGAGTGCCCACTTGTCGTGGTTCACATCCGTTGCGGCTTTAGCCCGTTAGGGCGTGCGCCGCAAAACCCGGTACATTTCGGAATCGAAGAGCGGCGCGTACCGGCCCGTCTTCATGAAGAAATCTTTGAAGGGGTCACCTAGCGGATCGCGGCCGCGCGGGTTCACGTTAACGATATTTCGCGCCCCGAACGGGAAATAGAAAAACTCGACGACGTAATCCGGCCAGTGCGCCGGATCTTGGAAATGTTGAACCAACGGCGCGCGCATTTGCGGCATCCACTGCGGCAGGATACTCATGAACGCCGGCCCGTTCGGCCTCGCCGGTGCGAGCAAATAACCCGCGGCGAACATGTCGTAAATAAATAAAGTTTTCCCTGCGTCCAGTGTGGCAACGCTCTTAGTAAAATCGGCGATGAAGTTGCGTCGCTGGTGAGTCGTGTAGATCCCCGCGAACGGCCCCTCGCTGACTTGCGTGTCGAGCTCGCTAAACCCGTCATCGCGATAAAAATGCGTCAGCGTGAATACCTGTGCCTGCGCGAGAATGAAAACAACCGCCGAGTAGTTCACGGCCCGCCGCCAATCACGCATCACGGGCAACGCCGACGCTTGAAAACGCAAGATGCGCCAGAAAGCGTAAATCAGACAACCCACCCAAGCGAGCGGCGCCATCAATAAACCGTTACTGCTTACGAAGGCTAACGATCCACCCGCGAGAAATGCCGGCAGCCAGAGCCGCGCCAACCAATTGAGATTTTCGCGGTCGCGCCAACCACGCCGGTCCACCACGATAAGAAAAGCCGAGAACAAAACGTAGCACGCGATTCGTTGATGAAGCCCGTAAGAGACCTCATCCGGAATTATAAAATCTTGAGTGGCCGCAAATCCACCGAGCGCTACCGCCCAATTCAGACGCCCCGCTAGTCCGGTCACCGCACAAGCGCTGGCCCAAATCACCACCAGCAAGGGCCTTCGCCAGTAACCGGTCAGCTCACCCCACAGCATACCGAGCTTACCCGTACCGCCGAAAGTGGCCGGCTGGGTCGAGAAAGCGAAACTTTGCCGGAGATTTTCGCCGCCGAACAAAACGACCAACGCGAGCACCAACACGAAAAACAAAGCGGACCCGAGCAAGTAAGATCGGAAATCCCGCGGCCGGCGACTCCACAAAGCAACGACGGCCGTTGCCGCAGTGCCGGTCAGGAAAGCCGGATGCGAATACGCGGCGAGTGAATGCAACAGGCCCGCGCCCAACGACCGGCCAAGCAAAAAAAACATCTGACCACCGAGGCCGAAGAAATAAACGAAAGAATTGTACGACGGCACCGGCAAACACGAAGGAATGAAAACTAGCGGCACGACCGCACAAAACGCACGGCCCTCATCGGAAACTTTATCCCGCAAACAACGATAAACGATGAACATCGCGCTGATCGCGCCCGCGAAATAAATGTGCCGAAAAAATAAAACTAACCCGGTCGCCGCGGGATTGAACAAGTGAAACAGATACGCGAACGGAGTCACGAGCAACGACGCCGTCTGCGAAATCATCATCTCGTCGACGAACGGCCGAGTGCCGAGCACAGGACCGTAGGCGTTCAAGACCATGTAACTCTCGTCGGTGAAATCGATACCCCAGTACAACCGGGCGTAGAGCAAAACCGAACCTACTAAAAGAATAAAGCGTGAAGTCCACACCACATCATGGTGCCGAACCGGTGGATCGAGTGCAAGCCGGAACACACTTCCGCACGTCGGGGTCGGCGCTCTCTCAACCGCGGCCGCTCACTCAACTGCGCGCCGGAGCCGCCTTTGGTTTACGTTTAAGCACTCGTCCCGAATGCGTTTGCGTGAGGTGTAATGTGCGCCGGTGGTATTTTTCTAAGCCTTGCCGGTGCGCCACGCTTAAGATTGCGCAATCGGCCAGTTCATCGTCGAAGATGGACATCACTAAAGCTTGATTGTCGTCATCAAGCGCCGAGGTCGCTTCGTCTAGGAATACCCATTTGGGTTTATGCAGCAACAACCGCGCAAACGCGAGCCGCTGCTGTTGACCCAAGCTCATCAGCTTATCCCAACGCTCGGTCTCACCGAGCATGTTCGAGAACGAAAGAAGATTCACACGCTTCAAGCATCTTTCCATTTCGGATTTCTTCCACTGGTTCGCGCCGTTTGGGTAGGCGAGCGCCGCGCCCAATGTGCCGAGCGGAATGTACGGCCGCTGCGGTAAAAACATCATTTCGTTTTTAGGGGGTAGCTTAATGCGCCCGCCGCCCCAGGGCCACAAGCCTCCGACCGCACGTAACAAAGTACTTTTGCCGGACCCACTTTCGCCGGTCAAAAGAACCCGCTCCCCCGGCTTGAGTAATGCCGTCGCTTCCGCGATCACAACTTGGCCGTCCATCAACGTAATTGAAGTTTTGTCGAACTCGAGATGTTTCTCCTCATGCTCGCTGAGGGTAATCGTTTCGGGTAGGCTTTCGTAATCATCCACCGTCAACACCGCTTCGCGAAATACCACCACGCGGTGAAGTGAAGAGCGCCAATCGGCAATCTTCGCGAAATTTTCAACGAACCAGCGTAGCGATTGTTGCACTTGATTGAACGCACCGACGACCATCATCAAGCCGCCGAAATCGAGTTTGCCCTGAACATAACCCGGCAACGCAACCAGCACCGGTAAAATGACGACTAACCAACCATGACCGCACGCGATCCACGTCAAGCGTGCGTTCGCGAACGAGAGCGTACGCAAAATATCGAGCACTCCGTTCAGGTATTGATCGGCAATCCGCCGTTCATCTTTTTCGCCGCCGTAAAAAGAAATACTTTCCGCGTTGTCACTGATGCGAACCAATGAATACCTAAAGTTGGCTTCACGCGTGTACCGCTCTTCGTTCATGGAAATGAGCGGCGCACCTACCCGCGCCGCCATCCACGAGCCGAGCGCGGCGTAGGCCAAAGCGAACCAAACCATGTACCCGGGGATCATGACCGAATGACCCCAAAAATTAAGCGAGATGCCCCTCGACATAATCCATAAAACGCCTACGAAGCTAATCAACATGAGCGTCGAGCGTAAAGCCCCCAACCCGAGATCCCCTGACATTTCGCTGAAATGGCGTACATCTTCTTGAATGCGTTGATCGGGGTTAAAACGTTCTTCGGAAGTCATGTTCAAGCGGTAGGCGTGTCCGGGCTTCATCCACTCGTCCATCAAATGGTGAGTCAACCAAGCGCGCAAACGGATCTTGAGCCGCTCAAGCAACCAATTTTGCGTGACCACGAACGCCAGCAAAATCAACATGATCATCACGAAGAGCGCACTCTGGTTCGCTACGTCACTTAAGTTCTTTTGCTCGATGGCGCGGAAGAACGCTCCCTGCCAACGGTTCATGCGAATTTCACCGATGACGTTAAGAATCAACACGCCGACGAGAAAGGAAATCAAAATTAAGATTCGACGGGCGGCTTTAGATTTAAGTAGCGCCTTAGTGAGACTACGCAGCTCTTGTCCGACGTTCATGCCGTCGGCCGGAGTTTTTGGCCGGTTGGCCAGCAGAGCCTCGGCCGGCGGGCGATTCACGGATTCACTCACCGCTTTCGAAATTTCATCAATCGAGCTTACGTCGGCGGCTTTACCGGTTAAAATAAAAAAAAAGGGAACCCTTGCGGGCTCCCCTCTGAAAAAAGGCCGGTTGATTTGCGGTTGCCCGCCTGCTCAAACCGGTAGCTCTTTACATCTGTTCCGATTTTTCGGTCTTACCGGCCGAAGCCTTTTCAGGAGTAATTACGATATCAACGCGGCGGTTTTGAGCGCGACCGGTCGAAGTTTTGTTAGAAGCGATCGGCTTTTTGAAGCCGTAGCCAACCGACTGAAGTTTACCTTCTTCGATGCCGTTGGTTTCGAGGTACTTGGCGATGGCCGAAGCACGCTCTTCCGACAATTTGCTGTTGATTTTAGCGTTACCGGTTGAATCGGTGTGGCCTTCAACAACCAAAGCTTTCGGACCCAAACCTTGCGCAACGTCTTTCACTTTCGCCAAAACAGGCAAAGCATCCGAAGGCAAATCCGAGCGACCCGAAGCGAAGTTCATCGACTTCAAACGGATCAAAAGCTTGTCACCTTGTTGGAAAACGTCGGCTTCTTCTTTAGTAAACTCTTTGCGTGCTTTATCAAGCGACTCTTGCATCGAGAGAGCGGCGCCTGCGCGCTTCAACTCTTGACCTTGCATTTCGAGGGTCGTGCCGGCTTCGGCAACTTGACCTTCCAAATTTTTGATCTTGCGATCTTGCATTACGATTTTGGTCGCCGAGTTCTCGTCGATTTTGCCCGAGCGAGTGGTTGCCAAAATGGCCGACAAGATATCCGAAGTCGTGTTCGACTTAGCTACGGCGGCTTCGTACGTCGAAGTTCCGTTGCGGTTAGCGGCGATCAAGTTTGCGGCGTTTTGGTAATCCAATTCAGCGCGTTTCAAAGCCATCGGCGCGTACGACGAAGCTTTTTTGTCTTTTGCACCTTGGATTTGGGCAGCCGATTTACCGAGCTGAGTGTTCATGATCGCGTCGAGTTCGAGCTGCAAGTATTTTGCTTGGAGGCCAGAAACTTCGCCGGCGTTCATTTTCTCGAGTTTGTCAGATTCGCTGCGAACGTCGTCATCGAGTTTGCCGAGTTGCTTCAACGTGGGCGGGAATTTACGTGCGCCAGCGTCCAAAGCTTTTTGACGTGCTTCTAAGATGCCAGGAGCTTTTTCTTTGCGGGTGGCTGCTTTTTCAGCGGCCCGGTTGTAGTACGACTGAGCGTAGCCGATATCGCCCAAAATTTCTTTTTGGCTTTGGTTCGAAGCTAAATCTTCTTTTGCTTCTTTAATGTACGAACGTGCTTTTTCGAAATCAGATTGAGCCAATACGTCGAACTGAGCTGCGTAGCCCTGTTCAATTTTTTGGTCGAGGCTCGCGATCTCTTCGCTGGGGTTTGCGCCCGCTGCAACATCGGCTTTCTTCACGCTTGAGCATGCCGTAATGGCTGCGGTCAGACTTACGATCGACAACGCGACCATCTTGTTCAGTTTCATGACTTAGTCTCCTTAGACAGGTTAGTTAGGGGCAAACACTCATTGAGCAGGACGTGTGCCAAACGGGACATACGGTCCAGTTGGAACCTATTGCAGGAATGAGTGGTCCCCTTGAACGTTTGTAAAAAACACGTGGCTTAACAGGACTATCACACGAACCTAAGCACCACAATTCCTCATGCGCAATTTTTATTCACAAAGGTGTACCCAATTCGGGACCACCCTTAGTGCGCTTTGCCCCGCTCTTGAATGGCCGCCTGCGCCGCGGCCAACCGGGCGATCGGAACGCGGTAAGGAGAACAACTTACGTAATCCAAACCGACGCGGTGAAAGAATTCGATCGAGGCGGGATCGCCGCCATGCTCGCCGCACACCCCTAACTTAATATTAGGAGAAGTGGCGCGGCCCTTTTCGATCGCCATCTCGACGAGGGCGCCCACGCCTTTTTGATCGATGGACTGAAAAGGGTCCGCGTCAAAGATTCCCTCGCTGACGTAGGTGGCGAGAAACCGCCCCGCATCGTCGCGCGAAATTCCCAACGTCGTTTGCGTCAGATCATTGGTGCCGAAACTAAAAAACTGCGCGTGCTCGGCAATCTTGTCCGCCTGAAGGGCCGCGCGCGGCAGCTCGATCATCGTGCCGATCAGAAATTCGAACTTACAGTTCTGCTCCTGTTGAACAAGCAATACTTCTTCTTGAATCTGAAGTTTAAGGCGTTTCAATTCAGCTTCGGTCGCGACCAGCGGAACCATGATCTCGGGCACGAGCGCATCGCCCTTGCCGATGACCTCTACGGCCGCTTCGGCGATCGCGCGCGCTTGCATGCGGTAAATTTCCGGGTACGTGATGGCCAGCCGGCAACCCCGGTGACCGAGCATGGGATTCAACTCTTTAAGATTCCGGATTTTGTTGCGCAGTTTATCGGCCGAAGTGCTGATGCGTTTCGCGAGCTCCGTGATTTCTTCGTCGCCATGCGGGAGGAATTCGTGCAGCGGCGGATCGAGCAAACGAATCGTGACGGGAAAACCCTTCATCTCTTCGAACAAACCGACGAAGTCCGCGCGTTGCATGGGCAATAAACGATCGAGTGCTTCGATGCGCTCTTCGGTTGTTTCGCTCATAATCATTTCGCGCATGACGTCGATGCGCTCGGCGCCGAAGAACATATGTTCGGTACGGCAGAGACCGACGCCTTCGGCGCCGAACTTGCGCGCGACGGCCGCGTCTTTAGGTGTATCCGCATTGGCGCGCACGCCAAGCCGGCGTTTTGAATCGGCCATTTTCATGAGCCGCGCAAAATAGTCGTCAAGTACGGGATCGATCGTTTTGACTTCGCCCATGAAAATTTCGCCGGTCGAACCGTCGAGGGTGATCATGTCCCCTTCTTTAAGAACGTAACCTTTTACTCGCATTTCTTTTTTACGGTAATCGACGTCGATGTCGCCGCAGCCGGCGACGCAAGTCTTGCCCATACCCCGCGCGACGACCGCCGCGTGCGAAGTCATCCCGCCGCGGGTCGTGAGAACACCCTGCGCCTTCACCATGCCTTCGATGTCTTCGGGGCTGGTCTCGATGCGGACCAAAATTGTTTTCTTACCGTTTTCGGCCCACGAGACGGCATCTTCACTCGAGAAAACGATCGCGCCGGTCGAACCGCCCGGACTCGCGGGCAAGCCTTTCGCCAACAAAGTTTTGGTGCCGTTGGGATCGAGGCTGGGGTGTAAAAGTTGATCGAGGCTCGAGGCGCTAATGCGCAGGATGGCTTCGTCGTTCGTAATCAACTTCTCGTCGATCATTTCGCAAGCGATGCGTAACGCGGCCTTCGCGGTGCGCTTGCCGTTGCGCGTTTGCAACATCCACAGTTTCGATTTCTCAATCGTGAACTCGATGTCTTGCATGTCGCGGTAATGCGCCTCGAGTTTTTTGTACACTCGAACGAGGTCGTCGAACGCCTCCGGCATAAGTTCTTCGAGAGATTTTGTGCCTTTTTCGAGCGCGTCGATCTTGGTTAAGGAATTCGGCGTGCGGATGCCCGCGACGACGTCCTCACCTTGGGCGTTAATCAAAAACTCGCCGTAGAACGCTTTTTCGCCCGTCGAGGGATTGCGCGTGAACGCCACGCCGGTCGCGCAATCGTCACCCATGTTGCCGAACACCATGGACTGCACGTTGACGGCCGTGCCCCAGCTTGCGGGATAGCCGTACATCGCGCGGTAAGTTTGCGCACGGGAGGAATTCCAGCTTTTAAATACCGCGGAGATCGCGCCCCAGAGTTGGTCAAACGGATCAACCGGAAAACTCTTGCCCGTGGTTTCTAAAATTTGTTTTTTATATTTTGCGCAGAGAGTTTTGAGGTCCTCGGCCGTCATCTCGGTATCAAGCTTGTAGTGCTTGGCCTCTTTGATGTCTTCGAGCACGACTTCGAGCAGAGAGGTGTTCATGCCCATCACGACGTTGGAATACATCGACAGGAAACGGCGGTAAGAGTCCCAGGCGAAGCGCGCGTTGTTGGCTTGGCGGGCAAGTCCTTCAACCGTTTGGTCGTTTAGACCGAGGTTGAGAATCGTATCCATCATGCCGGGCATCGAAGCGCGCGCACCCGAACGGACGCTAACGAGCAAAGGATTCGCGACGTCGCCGAACTTTTTGCCGAGCAGTTTTTCAACTTCGGCCATGGTTTCTAAAACTTTTTTCTTTAAGGCTTCGGGGAGTTTTTCGCCGTTGTCGTAGAAGGCCTGACAAACTTCCGTCGAGATCGTGAAGCCCGGAGGGACCGGTAGCCCGAGCGAAGTCATTTCGGCAAGGTTCGCGCCCTTACCGCCTAAGATGTTTTTCATCCCGGCGTTGCCTTCGCTCTTTCCGGCGGAAAAGAAGTAGACGAATTTATCGGGCATCTTCACTTCGGTACCGGACGATTTGCTCACACGTGTTACTTCCTTCATTGCTTAACTCCCCTGATCTTGAGCCCTGAATTCTTAACTTTAAATTTTTTAACTAAATCCCCCACACTCTCCCGGGAGTGGGGGGCGCCCCCAGCAGTGGGGAGCGCCTTTAGAAATCCCTGAGTTTGTCTTGCACGTAATTTTTGAGTTGATCAATCGCGACGCGGTCTTGTGACATTTTGTCGCGGTGGCGGACCGTCACCTTCTTGTCCTCGAGTGTTTCGAAGTCGATGGTTACGCAAAGGGGCGTACCGATTTCGTCTTGGCGGCGGTAGCGCTTGCCGATCGAACCGGTTTCGTCATAGTCCGCGTCCATGTCGAGCGCAAAGTCGTCGCGCAATTTATTGCCGATCTCTTGGAGCGGCGGTTTCTTAGACAGCGGCAAAAAGGCAATTTGCACGGGCGCGAATTCAGGTTTGAAACCCATGACGACGCGAACGTCGCCGCTCGCTTCACCTTCGGCGGGCGGGCTAACTTCTTCGCGATAAACGTCGCACAACATAGCCAACGCCAAACGATCGCACCCGACCGCCGTTTCGATCACGTACGGAATATATTTTTCTTTATTGGCTTCGTCGAAGTACTCAAGCTTTTTGCCCGAGAACTGCTGGTGCTGGGTCAAATCGAAATCCGAACGGTTGTGAATGCCTTCGATTTCGTTCCAGCCGAAAGGAAATTGGTATTCGACGTCGACGGCGGCGCGCGCGTAATGCGCGAGCTTGTCGTGTGGTTTGAAGCGCAATTTATCTTCCTTGAAACCGAGGCGCGTGAAAAAAGCGCGGCGTTCGTTCTTCCACTTTTCGAACCATTCGACGTCGGTGCCGGGCTTGACGAAGTATTGCATTTCCATTTGTTCAAACTCGCGCGTGCGGAAGGTAAAATTGCCGGGCGTGATTTCATTACGAAACGACTTACCGATTTGCGCGATGCCGAACGGAATTTTTTTGCGCATGGAGGTCGCCACGTTTTCGAAATTGACGAAGATACCTTGCGCCGTTTCGGGGCGGAGGTAGACGACGGCGGAAGAGTCCTCAACCGGGCCCATGAACGTCTTGAACATCAAATTGAAGTTGCGCGCTTCGGTGACGTCGGTGGACTGGCACTTGGGGCAAGTCACCTTACCGTTCACCAACTCGGTGTCGGCGCGGAAACGATTGCGACACTTTTTACAGTCGACCATCGGATCGGAGAAACCATCGATGTGACCCGAGGCCTTCCAGACCGTGGGATGCATGAGGATGGAAGCATCTAAACCGACGATGTCTTGACGACGGGTCATTGCCTTCCACCACGACATTTTCACTTTGAATTTAAAATTGGCGCCGAGCGGACCGTAATCCCAGCAAGAGTTCAAGCCCCCGTAAATTTCGCTACTCTGAAAAATAAAACCGCGGCGTTTACATAGCGAAACCAGCGTGGACAAATCTTCGAGATACTTCACCGTCACTTGTTGCTCCTGAGATGGATGTAGATGAGGGTTACCCTCAACGCCAAACGGAGTCAATTTTAGAGGCGGTTTTGAAGTTTTGAATCCCGAAAGCCGGAACTTAGAAAGCGGCTTTTAAGAAAGCTTAGAAACTTTGTAGCTTTCCCATTGGGTTTTGATGGCGCCGAGCGCCGCGTTCATGAACGCGTGCGAACTTGGATCGGAACGCTGCAAGGATTCCCGATGCGCCTGCTCCACACGCTCCATTGAACTGCCCGCGGGGAGCCCCAGCACCTCGTAGGCATCCCATGTTTCTCCGTTGTAGTTGAACACGACATTGAGCGGGCGCTCTAGCATTTCCATAGGTTTCACTCGTTCGGGTGGTTGCGCACCCTTTAATTTCGGTTCCTCGGTCCGGGGGCCTTTGTTCGAGGCGAGCGAAGCCTGGCTTTCGCGGTCGCTTCGCATCTTCAATAGCATGCCTTTGCGCTTGTTCTTGCGCATGATCAGCAGCGCCGCGATGAAGAATGCGGCGGTGTAATAAAGCATTATATCTTTCGGTTGCACGACGGCCCCTAGCCCCTTTAGAAAATGGTAACAGTTCGCGTTTAAAAAAGGTACTACCTGGCCCAACTGACCCAAGGTACGAGGAGCACGCTATGAACCCATTCCAACAACAAGCCGCCATTCCGGGTGTCGCAAAAATCATCGCCGTGGGCAGCGGCAAAGGTGGAGTTGGAAAAAGCACGGTTTCCGTAAATCTTGCGGTTGCCTTGCGGGATCGCGGGCTAAAAGTCGGGCTGCTCGACGCCGACATTTACGGCCCTAGTCTCCCCCGGATGCTCGGCGCTTTAAATCAACGCCCTGAAGTGGGCGAAAACCAAAAAATCCAGCCGATCTCGCGTTACGGAATCAAAACCATGAGCCTCGGTTATCTCGTCGACGAGAACCAAGCGGCCGTCTGGCGCGGTCCGATGCTTTTTAAAGCGATGGACCAATTTTTTCGCGACGTGGAGTGGGGCGAACTCGATTACCTCGTGATCGATCTTCCGCCCGGTACCGGCGATGTCGGATTGACCATGGCGCAGAAAGTTCCGGTTCACGGTGCGCTGCTGGTTTGCACTCCGCAAAACGTGGCGCTCGCCGATGCTAAAAAAGCCATCGATATGTTTGAACGCACGAACGTTCCGTTGATGGGAGTGGTGGAAAATATGGCTTACCTCAACGGGCCCGGCGGCGAAAAAATTCAGCTCTTTCCCCGCGGGGAATTGGACGGCTTTTTAGACGTAAAAAAGATCCCCAAATTAGCGCAAATTCCGTTCTATCCCGAGATTGGTTTAAGCTCCGAAGCCGGTGTTCCCGTCTCAGAAAGTCACTCCGGCGACGAACAAGCCGAGGTTTTCAATCAACTGGCCGCGCGCGTAGTGGCCGCAACCCAGATATAATCGCGCTGGGACAGTCCATTCTCAGATAGAGACAACCTTCCGTAATTATTGAGATTTATGAGTAAAGCGCTGGTAAATTTGCGCGCTGCGCATTATTCTTTACTTAGAAGCACGGAAGGGGGACATAGATGTCCAAATTGCCAAAGGAATGGCTACTCGATCCGCCCCCTAAGTGAAGGGCGTGGACTGAGTAGCTAAAACATTGCGAAAGACTCTCAAGGACCTAACCATAGGAGATTTTAGAGAGACATTTGTTCAATGGTTGTTTTCTTTCTTTTGCTAAGGGCAAACCATCTGAAAAGGTGGGACGCAAAATCACGGGGCTAACGTTTTTAAGGAGATTACGCCGGCCGGATTGCCAGAAGAACTGGGCCTAGCAGCTTTTTACGGAAAGTAACGACTGTAGGCCCGCGTAAGGGACGACGCGGGTTTTTTTTGCTTTTTTTTGCCGGATCTCGGCACATCTTTACGCTGATTTTTTCTTACGTAAATAAAAACTATCTACCATAACCTGGCGAATCTGATCTAACGTGCCGACGTAATCCGCGGCTTCACGCTCGATAGCCTCTTTCGGCATTCCGTAAACTACGCAGTCTTCTTCGCTCTGGGCCACGCAATACGCGCCTTCTTTACGAAGGAAACGTAAACCAAGTGCGCCGTCGCGGCCCATCCCCGTGAGCAGCACGCCCATGATGTCCACCTTCAGACCCAAAGCCGAGTTGAACATAAAGTCGACGCTGGGCCGGTGACCGTTAAACGCGGGTGCGGTTGAGGTCACGAGGGTCAGGCCTTCGCGCTCTTCCGCGATGCCGATGTGATAGTCGCCTTGCGCGAAATAAAGATGGCCGGGCAAAAGTTTCGTGCCGTTGATCATCAGGCCCATTTTCAAGCCGGAGAGTTCGCACAAACGCTCGGCCAACGCGAGCGTAAACTTAGGCGACATATGTTGCGTGACGAGGACCGGCGGACAGTTGGCGGGCATCTTAGCCAAAACTTTTGCCAAAGCCTGCGGACCGCCGGTAGAAGCCCCGATCATCACGATGTCGGGCGCGCGAACGGCGCGGGTTCCGCCGACCTTCACGTTTTTGGGTGCGCTACGTGAATGAGCGCGGATCAAATCATTGATGATCCCCTTGAGAGTCAGCGGATTAGCGCGCATTTTTTCTTTGTCGAGGTAATCTTGCGCGCCCATGGCAAGAATGTCGGCCACTTCTTTGGGACTGGCCTGCGCTTCCGAGAGCACGATGATGGGCGTACGCAAACCTTCGCTACGCTCCATCTGAATCCACTTTTCGCCGGGCATATCGGGCATACGTGTTTCGACGGTGATCAAATCGACTTCGTTAAAATTCAAATAGGTGGTCGCTTCGCTGGCCGTACCGACTACGATCGAATCGAAACCCATCTCGGTAAATGTCTTTTGGTAATGGCGCCGGATCGCCGCCGAGTTGTCGAGCGATAGAATGCGCGGCATACCCTGCCGCCCCTGCCGGTCGGTATCCTGACCACGTTTCGTGTACACGGAGTGACCCCGCTGGGTCAGCCCGAACTCGGGCGCTTGAATCGCTTCGCTGTGCCCGAGCATGAGGTATCCGTCGGTACGCACGTTCATCAAAAGATTTTGGACGACCTTCGAAACCGTTTCGGGCGAAAAATAAATGAGCACGTTACGGCAAATACAAACTTGAAACGGCCCCTCGGCCTGTAACAAGCTGCTGCGCAAATCGAATTGCCGGAAGGAACAACGGCTACGAATTTCTTTGGTGAGCGTAAAGAAGTCGGAACTCTTCCCGCTGCCTTCGAGAATATGATTCTTGTAGCGCATGACGTGAAAGCCCATTTGCTTTTTGGGATAAACCGCACGCTCGGCCGCCGCTAAAGAAATGGCGTCGATGTCGGTTCCGATCACTTTGTATTCGAATTTGGGGTGAACGCGCCGGAACTCCTCGAGCACCAAGGCGAAGGAATAAACTTCCTCGCCGGTCGAGCATGCCGCGCACCAGACTTTAAATACTTCATCTTTTTCGAGAGCGCCCAAAAGGATTTCTTGGAAAGCGACGAAATGCGGATTTTCACGAAACCAGGAAGTCGTGTGGATCGTCAGGCTGGAAACCAGATGCGCGAATTCGGACGGAGTGTTTTCAACGTGCTTAAGATAGTCGACGACGCTCGCGATTTGTAGCTCGCGCATCCGCCTCTCGACGTTATTGATCAAGCTGTCTTGCCGGCTATCCGCGGTGGGCGTCGCGCCGGTCAGCTCTTCGATCAATTTATATATAAGGTGCCGCTCCTGTTCCGAGATCATCTTTCGCCTTAATCACGGGTTCCGGTTTTACGGAAGCTAGGATCATCCGCGCTAAAATCATCCGGACTAGCGGTCGCTGACGACCCGCTCTTTTGCGAAATATTTCTTACGAGGGAAACCATTCGCTCTTCGCTGACGTGATCGCGCGAAGGCTGGTGCTCGGCCGTAGGTCCGGCGCCGTCCGCCGATTCACGCGATTGTTTCGCGAATTCAGTACTGGTGACGTAGGCGCTGATCCCGACCGTTACCGCGCGAACGCTGTGGCTCAGCTGACGGACTCGTTCGGCGATCTTAAACATTTGCTCGGCACCTTTCTTATTGTGCAAAGCCGTTTCGTCCATTTGATCCATGGCGCGCGCGGTCTGTTCGACGCCACCCTCTTGCTCAAGGGTCGCCTCCCCGACTTGGTTCACCTTGTCCGAGATCGTGACGATCTGCTTAGCGATCTCGTTGAATCGCTTAAGCGCTTCGCCGCTAACTTCTTTACCGTCGCGAACGCGCTCTTGTACCGCTTCTACGATTTGCGCGACCCGCTTTTGACTATCGGCTAGCAATTGGTCGATTTCTTTTGAGGCACTACCGCTCATTTGCGCAAGCTTTCCTACTTCCTCGGCCACGACCGCGAACCCGCGACCGTACTGCCCCGCGCGCGCCGCTTCGATCGACGCGTTGAATGACAGGAGCTGCGTTTTAAAGACGATGTCGTTGATGATTTGCGTTTTCTCTTTGATCGCGTGAATGATTTCTTCGAAGCTTTGCAGTTGCGAGTTGGCTTGCTCGATCGCGACCATCGAGGCTTCCATACGGTTCATGATCTGGCTGCCGTCGACCGTCTTGTCGTTAACGGTCGCGGTTAGGTTTTGCACTTCGCGTACGTGATTTGCCGTTTGCGAAAGCATGCTACGGATCTCGGCGATGCTGGCTACGGTCTGTTGAACCGCGGCCGACTGCTGACTCGAAGCGCTCGACAAGTTTTCGCTCGCGTTTTTAAGCGTGACCGAGGTTTCGTCGTTACGTTCGGTAAAGTTGTACAGGTCGGATACGAACCGGCCCATCTCATCGTCGAGCTTGCGGGTCATCATCCAGATGTAAATCGCGGGTACGAAAAGCGCCGCGAAGGCCACCGGTACGAGCAAGAAGAACAACGAACGGATCAGATTCTGCAGGTCCTCTTCCGCGCGGCCGACGATCTGGGTCGACAACTGGTTCAACTCGCTGCGAATTTCCTTAAGAACGTTCGCTAAAGAGTCTTGCTTAGCGACGGCCGTGTCGAATCGATTGTCGGCAAAAGCGGCGGCGGCATCTTTACCGAGTTGATTCGCCTGCTCAAAGTTTTTGCCCATCTGTTTGATTTCGCTCAGCCAAGCTTGATCGACGTTTTCTTTTTCCATCTGCTTGATGACCGTGAAAAAGGATTCGTTCGCGCGGCGGATACTCTCAACTTGTTGCGAAGTGCCGCTACCCTTGCGCGCGAAAATCAAATCGATGTTCGACGTCAACTGCTCAAGGGCTAAGTTCATGTCGAGGAAGTGGCGCGCGTTTTTGCTCAATTCGACGTTTGTTTTCTTCGCCGAATCTTGCGCCTTTAGGATCGCGTAGAGCGACAAGCCGGAGAGTACAAATACCGCGCACACGACGATGAGCAGAGCCCGGAAGATGCGTACGCGTATTGTGTTTTTAGATATCGCCAATTTGATCACGAAGAATCCCCTCGGTTTTTGCCGATTATATATAGGTATTCTTCGGATTTACGCCGGCGGCGCATGAGCGGTTACGGACCTTGGTGCAGTCCAGGACTTCAAGAAGGGCGAGTCGTTCCGAAGTCGACCTCGACGTAGAACGCGCCCATCGGCGTGACCATGGGCATAATCGTCAACTGCGCGGCCCCCGAACGTTTGATCCGGTTGAATTCGGTCTTGCGCATTAAACGCGGGATCACCGAAGGAAGCCGGAACGATTCCTTATCATTGAGGTTCGACTTCGCGTGCCCGTAGATCATGTTCAGTAATTCGAGCGCCATACTCTCGATCAGTTCCGCGTCGATGACGGTATCGGGACCGAGCATCGCGCGGGCGAGGCGCTCCAGGACCTTAGACGAGGAGCAAAGCCTAAACTCGGCCTGCAGGAAGTCATTGTTCACGTTAACGGCCGAAATCATATCGAACTGATTCAGCGGAACTTCTTCGGCTTTGGCCGAATAATTTTCGTCGCACGACACCGTCGACTGCAGCGTCGTTTCGACCGCCGCGAACGCCGCCTGGGCAAGGTATTTGAAAAGCAAACGGCGCAAATCGTTTTCGCTCAGCGTTTTCTTTTTATAGAGATCACCGGGAAAGTTTTGGATACGGTTAAAAGAAGCCTCGAGCCCTAACCTCTTCACTTCTTTCGCGACGGCTTCACTCATGTTCACCGAAATCAATTTTGAATTTTTAGCTTTAAGCTTTTCGGCGAAGGCCTGTGCGGCCACGAAGAACGCGTTCGTGAAATTGAGCGTGGCTTTAAAATCCATGACGTGCATTTCGGCGTCGAGCTCGGCCCAGCCGTTCATTTTCGCGACGAGCGTATTCACGGCGTCTTCTCCGAGAGACCCGGGCAGCGTGATGTAATTCACACCTTCTAAGACCTGATTTGTCGATTCAGCGGCGGCCATTTTGTCCTTACGGCTTCATCGGAATTTTTAACAGAGCGCAAATTTTTTGCTTAACGATCGCGTCGGGAAACGGCTTAACGATGTAATCCGTTACCCCGCTCATCAGTGATTTTAGAATCGCGCCTTTTTCATTTTCGGAAGTGATGAAAATGATCGGAGTCTTCGTTAGACGCGGGTTCTCACGGATTTTCGCGACGAGTTCGATACCGGTCATGTTGGGCATGTTCCAGTCCGACAAAATCAAATCAACCGATAAACCTTCGAGCAATTGCAACGCTTGCACACCGTCGACCGCTTCGTAGATGTTTTCGATGCCGACATCTTTGCAAACCTGCTTAAGTTTAAGCCGGACCGTTTTCATGTCGTCCACAATAAGAATACTTCTTGTCGCCATATCTTGATTCCTCTTTCGCGGTGAATTCATTATAAGTTGGCCCTCCTAACTTTGTAAATACATGTTAGATTCTTGGTATGGCGGTTACGATCGATCACGACTTACTCGAGGCCTTCCTTGAAGATGCCAACGACGTTCTTCAAGAGTGGGAGAAGGTGACCCTTAGCCTAAGCCCGGGCGACGACGTGAAAGCTTACGAACCGATTTTGCGTTGCGCGCACAATCTTAAGGGCAGCGCGGGCATGACCGGACTTTCGGCTATACAAGCGAAGGTCCACCGCATCGAAGATTATTTGGTGCAGATCCGCGACCTCGGTCTAGGTCCGGGTGTCCAAGTGGTCGCCGTTCTTTTGCAAATCGAACAGTTACTGCGTCGTTGGGTGGGTAAAATCAAAACCCATCCCGAACACGTAGAAGACACCAAAGCGCTCGAAGAAGCCCTCGCCACGCTGGTCGGGCAAAAAGAAAGCGGCGCCGCCAAGAACCGTGCGGAATCTCCGCTCGCCGACATCGTCGCGAAGCCGAGCGCCGGCGCGCACAGCGAATCGTTACGCGTTTCGGTCGGCAAATTGGATCATCTTATTCAGTTGGTGGGTGAAATATCCCTTCAACAATCCATCGTAGACCGCGCCGCGCACGAGGGAACCCTTAACAGTGCACCCGTACGCGCCGTTATTGATTTGAAAAGTAAGCTCACCCAAGATTTACAAGACGCCGCCCTTTCATTGCGCATGATTCCGGTTGCGGGTTTATTCCAAAAAATTGAGCGCGTCATTTTTGAAGCCGCTCACCGCTTAAACAAACAGGTCAACGTGAACCGGGTGGGCGATGACGTCTCGCTCGATAAGTTGGTCGTCGAGGGAATGCTCGATCCGCTCATTCACATCGCACGTAATGCCGTAGATCACGGTATCGAACCCATCGTCGAGCGCGTTCAGGGCGGGAAAAATCCGCACGGCGAAATAACCCTCTCGGCCGAGAATAACGCCGCCGGCGTGACGATTCATTTTGAAGACGACGGCCGCGGCATCGATTCGGAACGTGTTTACAAGAAAGCGCTCGAGCGCAATCTCGTGGACGTGAGCGAAAATCCGAGTGAGTCGGCAAAGCTCCACATGGTCTTTCTGCCGGGCCTGAGCACGGCCGAACAAGTCACCGAATACAGCGGCCGCGGGATAGGCATGGACGTGGTTGCCGACACCGTTAAGCGGATGGGTGGGCGTGTAGAGATTTACAGCACGATCGGCAAGGGCACCCGCCTCACCGTCTCGTTGCCGACGAATCTTTCCATCCTCGATGCGCTAATCGTGCGAGTGAACGGTTGCCAATATGCCATCCCGAATCAAGATCTATCGGAAGTTATTGATCTGCGCGAGTACAACGTTCAGCCGGTCAACGGTGGCGACGGTTACGTCTTGGATTTGCGTGGCAAGGTCGTGCCCGTCGAAAATCTCGCAACCTTTTTAACCGAAGGCGAACCGATCGAGCGCGCGCCGACCGGTCCTAGGGTGCCCCGCCCCGCCATCGTCGTTTACTTCCGTGATCAACTTTTGGCGATGGAAGTCGACGCGGTCAGTGGCCAGCAGCAAATTTTCGTTCGACCGTTGACCGGGCATCTCTCACCGATCGGATTTTACGGCGGCTCGACGATTCTTTCGGACGGTGAACCCACGATCATTCTTAATCTGCCCGAAATGGTACGGCTTTATTTTACTTCTCACTAAGGATTGACCGGTGAATAACGATTCGACCAAAGATACCGCGCACAAATATCTGATCTACCAGCTCGGCCGCGAGAACTTCGCTACGCCGTTGATCGAGGTGCGCGAAGTGATCGAGTATCGTGATGCCAAGCCCATCCCGCACACTTCGAGCTTCTTTAAAGGCGTGATCAACATTCGCGGCGAAATCGTCGGCGTGTTGGATTTACGCGAGCGTTTGAATATCAAAGAAGCCGGCGAACCGATGGCGCAATTGATTTTTGAAACGGACAACGGCCCGCTCGCCGCCGTCGTCGACCGCGTCCACTCCGTCACCGTTATCATGGAGAAAGATCTCGAACGCCGCCCGGCCGTGCACTCCGCGGGTGAAGACCGCGCTTACTTTCTGGGCGTCGGAAAGGTCGAAGACCGCTTGCTTACGGTTGTCACATTACGAAAAATCTTAACGCCCGAACAGCTCATAGATTTATCCTCCCAGCCGAAGTAGCTGATCACCCGGTAGTCGGTGGCTAATTCATCGACAACCGTCTCGAAGATATTCGAACCTGACCCGGCTCTTTCTTGCATTACCTATTCGCGGGTATTTGCGGGGTTTACAAGAGGGGTCTCAATTGAAGAACGTAATTGTGCTTAATACGCTCGCCGCCGCTTTGTTGCTGCTTTCCGCCTGCGGGAAAACCAACTTCTCGTCCACGGACCAATCCACCGCTCTCAAATCCGGCGTAAGTGAAGAAACGGCCGCCTCCACCGGTGAAGCTACGGAAGAAGCGAACGGCCAAGTCTTACAAGAGATCGTCGATGACCCGTCACTCGCCGAGCTTCATTCGTGCGGAAATAAAAAAGTTTTGATTTGCCACGTTCCGCCGGGTAACCCGGCCGCGGCTCACACCCTGTGCATCAGTGAAAATTCGGTGGCCGCGCACATAGCGCATGCCGCACAATCCGGCGAAGCCGACACATTGGGTGATTGTACCGAAGAGAAAAAGCAGGCTTGCGCCGCCCGGGCCCGCCGCTAAGCGGACCGGATCATTCGGGGATGGAAAGTTTCTCGCCGGCCATGACACGGTAATTGATACGAATCTTATTCGCCTTCGCGAGTTGATTCATCGAGAGACCGTACTTCTTAGAAACGTCGTACAAAGTTTCGCCGCGTTTAACGACGTGTTTGCGGGCCGCCGCTTTCGCGGTTTGGGCCGCGACGCGGGCCGTACGCGGAAGTTCTTTAGTTACGCTTTTTGTTTTAGCCGCATTGGATTTAGCCGCTTCCGTTTTGAAGGACGCTAACGCGATAGATTGGCGATTCTTTACGGCGGCGCTCGTCGGTGACGGCGCGTCGGGGCGGACCCGCAGCTTTTGACCTTTACGAATCACGCTGCGATTCGACAAGCGGTTGAGCTTCAACAAATCATCCATCGATAAATTGTAACGGCGGGCGATCGTGCTTAAGTTGTCGCCCCGGCGAACGGTGTGGAAGATTTTTTCGGTCTTCGCTTCGGCCTTGCCGTTTGCTTTCGCGACCGCCAGGACCGCGCCTTTGCCCGAGCCCGCGGGTTGGCGAGAATCTTCCTCATCGGTGGCGTAGGTTATGCCCTCGCCGCCTTGATCCGGAACCTTCAACGAACGGCCGACTTTCAGCATCGTGCGGTTTGAAATATCGTTCAACCGGCGGATTTGTGAAACGGTTGTGCGATGCTTACGCGCGATCGTCGACAAGTTGTCGCCGCGGCGAACGCGGTAAAAGACGTGTTCGGCCTGAAGGATCTTAGGCTGCGCGGTCACGCTCATCGACAATGCCGCGAGCGCGTCGCTCGCTCGGCCCACGGGAATACGCACGACGGTCTCGTTGCCGCGGGCGATCGGCACGAAGTCGGTGCGGAACTTGGGATTGAGTAACTGTAAGTCTTCGACTTCAACGTTCAAGTTATTCGCGAGCTTGGTCAGGCTGATCGGGCTTTGCAGCGCGACGGTGTCGTACGACAAAGGATCTTGGTAAATGATTTCGGTAAAGCCGTACTTGGCCGGATCTTTCGCGATCATCGCGGCCGCGATGAACTTAGGAACGTAATTGCGAGTCTCGGCGGGAAGCGCGCGGCGTTTTTGCAAAAGCGCCCAGAAGTCACGCGTGCGGTATTTGGATACGGCTCGCTTCACGCGACCCTCACCCACGTTGTACGAAGCCATGGCCAAGTGCCAGTCGCCCAATAAATTATGTAACGCCTTAAAATACTCGGCCGCCGCACGCGTCGAAAGAACGGGATCGCGCCGTTCGTCGGTAAAGGTATCGATTTGCATACCAAAACGTTTGCCGGTCGAACGAATGAACTGCCAGTAACCGACGGCGTTTGCTTTCGAATGCGCGAGCGGGCTAAAGCCGGACTCGATCAACGCGATGTAAACAAGATCTTCGGGCAATCCGTTTTCGCGCATGACGTTTTTCATCATGGGAAGGTAGCGGGTCGAACGAGAAAGATAGCGCTCCATGTACGGACGGCCACGGCCTTTAAAATACTTGATCCACACGTCTACGTATTCATTCTGATCGAATTTGATTTCGCCGAACGCGCTCTGGTAAGGGCGCTCAAGGTTTTTCTCGACGTCTTCGGAGGAGACTTCGTTCTCTTCTATTTGTGATTTCGAAGCTTCTTGCATCGCTTCGCCATCGGCGTTTTTGCCCGAGGCGTCGCCGTCGCGCTTCTTCATTCCGGCACAGGCGCTTAATAAAATTAGGCTAGAGACCAAAAGGCCGCGAACGGTCACATGCATCTACGTACTCCCACAGGTATGATCCTGTAAGTTTAACGGAGCTAGGGCTTTGCGTCCATCCAGATCGGCTCAGAAAGAGACACTTTGGACCCGTCGAGTAATTTGTAGATCAGCCAGTTACGTAAAATCGCTTTGACGTAAAAACTCGTTTCATCCCACGGTAATTCGTCGATCCAAACCTCGACCTCGGGCGATGAGGTCGCGGGATTGTCTAGCGGACTTACGTCCTTGCGTGAAGCTAGCCAGCGGCGCATCCGGCCCTGCCCGGCATTGTACGCGGCGAGTGCGATCGGGATGTTCCCGTTAAACTGTTTGATGAGACGCGAGAGATAAACGGAACCTAATTTAATATTCACGTCGGGATTCAGCAACGAGTCGGCGCCGTAATCCTTTAGCTTATATTCCTTCGCGATTTCCTGCGCGGTCGAGGGCAGAAGTTGCATCAAGCCCACCGCGTTGGCCGGACTTTTCACGTCGAAACGGAAGGAACTCTCTTGCCGGATGAGCGAGAGAATCCATTCGGGCGACACGCCGGTGTTTTTTGCCTCGCGTGAGATACAAGGCAGGTATTCGTCGGGAAAAATAATTTTTAATACGGGCGTTTGGAGCAAAGACGGATCGCCCTCGAACACTTGATTCATGATTTGCATGGCGACGTCGTAGCGTAGCGTGGCCGCCCAGTATTTTGCGCGAACCAAACGCTCTTCGTTAGACTGTGGTTCGGGCAAAGAATCGAGTTCCTTCTCGGCTTCCTTAAACCACCCCGCTTTAAGCAGCATTCCCAGGCGCTCCCAGGCCAGCCGCTCGCTTTCGAGTAAGCGAAGTTCGGCTTTCACGCTTACCGCTTTGTTGCCGAGTTGAATGACCCCGCCGTTGAGTTCGCCCTTCGCACGCAATCCATAATAGGAGAGCGGATATTTCGTCACGAGCAACTGCGCCTGCACCGAAGCGCGCGCCGGATCTACCTTTTGTAGAGTGCGCCATTGCCAGTAGAGAGCGCGGTATTCGAAATCGGCACCCGCGCGTAAGGCGAGCAGGCGTTCAAAGTACGCAACGGCCTGCGGATATTTTTTGCGGCGGTATTCGAGCAAACCTAAGCGAAAGGTCGCCTCGGCCGCTTCGGGCGTACCGGCGTGCATCTTTAATAATTTATCGAAGTGCTCTTGGGCGTCGTTGTATTCACCCGACGCCACGGCGGCTTCACCGGCCAGCAACAGCACTTTCGTGCCGTCGGGGTGACCATTCAATTTTTCGTAAGATTGTTCCGCCAAATTTAAAGCGTCGATGTAGTTGCCGCGCGCGAACGCATTGTTCGCCCAGCGTGCCAAGCGGCCACCGTCGGCCTTGCCCATCTCTTTGACGACGGTTTCACGCACGTGGCGGTATTTCTCGTCCGTCTTGTTAGACAGGCTGAGATAAATTTCGAGCACGCGATCCGAAGCTTCGCTCGCGCGTTTGCCACCCGGAAATTTTTGGATCAGCATTACGCCGTCTTCGATCGCGGAAACGTAATCTTGCGTCTCGAAGGCGCGCATCATTCTTAAGTAAATTTCTTTCTCTTCTTCGCTTAAGCCAAGCTCATCGTTTGTCTTCGCGATGCCGGGCTTCTCGGCGGGCGCCGCCTTTTTACCAAGCAAAGTGGAACGGATGGATTCGACCCGGGTTCTTAGATCCGCGCTCTCGCGTTCGTTGAGCGAACGGAGCAGAAAATCTTGCGCCGCGCTTAGGTTTTGCTCGATGAACGCCAATTCGCCGGCCCAACGGTATGCGCTGGCGCGCTCGTCCACGTTCAGCCACCCTTTGATTTGATGAAGGCGGTCCAAAGTCTTCCAGGCGGCGTTGCGATCGCCCTTCAACTGCGCTTCGCTCAACGCGAGAAGCCCCTGCACGTAAGCCTTACGCAGTTCACTCACCGACGGGCCGAACAGTAACCAGCGCGGCTGCGCTTCGATCGCGGCTAAAGACTTTTGCAACGCCGGGACCGAAATCTTACCGGCCTTATCGCGAATCAACGAACATTGAATCTGGTTGAGCACGATCCAAGGGCCTAAACTTTTTCCGAGCTTCATGGCTTTATCGAGGCTTGAAATACACTTCACGCGGTCGGCCTTGGTTTGCGCGCGCTTGGCTTCGACCATGGCTTCGATCAGGGGACCGCCTTTGACCTTCGCCTTCGTATCGAACATCCAGCGTGGGGCATCGATACTTTGATCAAGCGAAACAGTGACGACCGTGACACTTGCTGCCTTCGCCCCTTGGGCTACGGCGGCCAGGGCCGCCATTGAAACAAGAATTTTAATCATTATTTTCCTCAGACTTCGGCTAGTTCGATGGCGCGATTCATGACGCGTTCAAATTCTTTGCTCAAGGCTTCGAGTCGCGCGTTTTGACTCATATCCCCGATCATGGCTTCGGGCGCAAAACTTAATGCTTCACACTGTGTCAAAAGATTCTGAATCGGCACCGCGAGTTCGTTGCGCAAAGAAGGCGGAGTTTTCTCGAGCAATAGCGAGAGCTGCAAGTTCGCGCCCCCCTGATCGGAGAGCTGGCCGAGTATGTAATAGCTGGCGTTCGTCATCTCGACGCCGGCGCGGCGGAATTCTTTGGCGGCGATGTGTTCGCGGATCTTCTTTAAGCGGCGGCCGAGCACGAGTTCCAAAGAAACTTTCTTAGGCTTACGGCGCAATCGCCGCCAGCCGAAATAAATTAAGAACAGCGCTACGCTTAAATAAAGAATGATCGTCACGATGGAGAGCGCCACCGGATCCGAGGAATAACGATTCAGGTCGGTCGCGAGCGCGGGCAACTTCGGGCCCTCGTCCCGTGCGGGACTTGCGGTAACGGGCGCTGGCGTAGCGCCCGGTGCGGCGCTGCCGGTTCCGGTGACGGTAATGTCGAGCGGCTGTGAACTGACGTTGGTGAATTTCTTCGACTCAGGATCGAAGACCGCCACGCTCATCGGCGGAATCTTGAAGGCTCCGGGCTCACGCGGGATAACCAGGACTTCGAACTCCTTGAAGCTGGTCCCGTCTTTATTAAACTTTGCTTGCGACTTTTGATCGTAAAGTTCGAAACCAGGCGGCAAATCGATCTTGGGAAGCTCGATCAATTTCGCGTTGCCCTGCCCTTCGAAACGCACGCGTAATGTTACGGGCTGGTTGGTAATCCCGGCCGGCGGTTCGAACTGCGCGGTCAAACGGAAGCGGCCGACCGCGCCCGTAAAATTCGAAGGACGGTCATTAACCGGTACGTCTTCGACTTCGATGGCGATCTCACGGCTTGCCTTGGTGAACTGGTAAGGGCGGCCGAAGCCGAAATTCGTAGGCGTAAGAACGGTGCACTTCGCTTTGTACGGATCCACTTTCGCCTTACCCGGACGAATCGGGAACAGCGCGTACGACACCAGCAAAGCCCGTTGGTAGGGAATGTTGTTGATCACCGTTTGCTCGAAGTTGAGCCGGGTGGCCATCTCGAGTTCTTCTTTCCAAAAACCTTTAAGGTCGGGATATTTTAGGGTGTCAATGTCGCGGATCTGGCCCCGGGTGTAGAGGTAAAAGCCGACGATGACTTGCTCACCGACGTATACCTTTTGTTTATCAACCTCGGCTTGGATAAAAAACGCGTCGTTGGGATTCACGGGCGGTCCGCCTTGCGGCTGCCCCGGCATCTGGCGCGCTCCAGGGAAGTTACGTTGGAGGATCTGATTGAAGAGTTCCTCTTCCTCGTCGAGCATGCCTAGCGGATCGGGCCGGTTGTTGCCCGGGCGCCCCGCTTGTTGATTCGGATTTTTGCGCTGGTTGCTCACAGTGATGGCGATGGGTTTGGTCGGGTAAGCCTTACCGTCGACCGTGATCGGGATAGCCGGGATTTGGATGTTGCCCGGCTTCACGACGGTGAGCATGTAATTAAAATTTCGCGACTGTTGGGTGACGAAGCGGCCGTTCGTAAAGCTCGAGCGTGTTTCAACGCCGGTCGAAGAATTGATCAATTCAAAACCGGGGATATTCGGGAAACCGGGATCGTCAACGTTAACGCTTTCTTGCGCGCTGATCGAAATCGTTAGATTTATCACATCACCGACGCCGACCTGATTGCGATCAACGCCGGCCGTGACTTCGATGCCCTTGCCGTCTTGCGCGAAGGCGGGGAAATAAAAAAGCGGGAGTAAAACAAAAACGAACTTCAACACGTCTACCAATCCTTTTCGGGCTGGGCCTGCTTCGCGCCTTTGTCATTTTCTTCGGCGCGGATGCTTTGTTCTTGGTTCTTAATCTCGTCCAAAATCTTTTTCACGTCTTGCGGACTCAGCTCTTTACTGTCGAACGGTTTAGGCTGCGGCTTATCTTTTTTCGGCGGCGACTTTTGGTCTTCTTTATCGTCTTGCCCTTTGCCTTTTTGGTCCTTGGGATCTTGGCCCTCTTTGCCTTCGCCCTCGCCCTCACCGCCGCCCTGCCAGAGCAGCTCGATGTTGGTTTTGACCTCTTGCGATTCGGGCGAAAGCTCGAGCGCTTGCTGGTACGAAACTAAGGCTTCGTCGATCTTTTTACCCTTGGCCTGCACACCCGCGAGATTAAACAAGACTTCGAACTTATGCGGTGAATCGGCCGGCAACAGACGCAAAATCGACTTATACGCCTGTTCGGCCTTGCCGAACTCTTCGTTGGCTTCGAGGGAGCGCGCGATATTTAAATGCAGTTCGGGATTAAGCGGATCGTCCTCGAGGGCCTTCATAAAATCTTGGTACGCGGGGAAATATGATTTGGCCTCGAACTTCTTTAAGCCGTCGCGGTTGCGCATGTACGAATCGTACGTCGCCGCTCCGGCCTGGCTGCTCGTGCAAACAACTAAGGGCAAAATAAGGTTAATCCAGCGGCACTTCAAAGCGGCCTCTCCAAATCCTGCCTTCGGATTTTCTTTCACCCATGAACAACTCGAGCAGCGCGAACAACAAACCGAAGAAGACAAAAATTTGGTAATGTTCGTTGTAGTGACTGACTTCGAGCGATTCGTACTGCGCTTTTTGTAAACGGTCGATGCCGTCACGCAGGTTCTTTACCGCGTCACCGCCGAAGCTGACCTGCATGTATTCGCCTTTGCCCGCCGTCGCTAAAGCTTTAAGAGCGTCGCCGGTGAACTTGCTCGTGACCGGTTGGCCCTTGCGGTCCTTCTTGTAACCGACCATGTTGCCGTTTTTATCACGCACCGGGATTTGCCCGCCGGCTTCCGTACCGAAACCTAAGGTGTAAATGCGCGCGCCGCCCTCGGCGATTTTCTGGGCGGCGTCGAGCCCGCCTTTTTCCGTTTCCTCACCGTCGGAAGCGAGGATGATCACTTTGGTCACCTTTTGGTCTTCGTCGCTATCGACACCGCCGCGATGCAAAGCCTGGTTCGCTTCGGTCAGCGCCTTTTTAAAATCGGTCCCCTGCGTGGCCACCGAATCCGGGCTTAAGGATTCAAGAAACATTTTGAGCGCGGACTTATCGCTGGTTAACGGCGACAGCAAGATAGCTGAGCCCGCAAAGGCAATCAGGCCCACCTTGTCGCCCCCGAGCAAATCTAAGAAACGTGAGATCTCGCGCTTCGCTAAATCTAACCGTGAAGGCCGTGCGTCTTCGGCCAGCATGGAGTTACTTACGTCGACCGCGATCATGATCTCGAGGCCTTCGCTCTTCGCCTTCTGCTTACCTTCGCCGGATTGCGGCCGCGCCAGGGCAATGATGAAGAAGAACAAAGTGATGCATTGAAGGATCAGCTTCCATTTGCGTTTCTTTAACGAGAGCGAGCGGGTCAGGAACTTCGCGATCGGCGCCGAAATTTGGCTTTGAATCACTTGCGCGCGCCGTTTCCCCGTCCACCAAATTAGAAAAATAACGAGCGGGATCAGCCACAACAATTGTAAAGCCGCGTGATCTTCAAAACGGTATTCGAACATTACGGCCCCTTCCTTAGAACGGTCGCGCCCATGAACACGGCGATGATGTACAAAATCACCGACCACTTAAGATAAGGCGGGAACAGCTCGGCGTAGCGGGTGAGCTGCGAAGTCTCGATGTTGGTTTTTTCTAAGCTATCGATCTCTTTAAAAATATTTTGGAGGGCATTGCCGGTGGTCGCGCGCCAATACTTTCCGCCCGTATCGCCCGCGAATTTTCCGAGCAGTTGATCGTTCACCGAAGAATGGATCGGCCGGTAGCGTTTGACCTTGCGACCGAAGACGTCTTCAACGACCACGGGCAACTGTGCATCCCCGTCGACGCCGACCCCGATCGAGTAGATCTTTATGCCGTAACCCTTCGCGATCTCGAGCGCCGTTTCCGGATCAATCGTGCCGGTGTTGTTTTCACCGTCGGTCATAAAAATTATGATACGGCTTTTCGCGGTCGAATCTTTGAGGCGGGCCACCCCGTTGGCCAGGCCCACGCCGATCGCCGTCCCCATTTTGATGTTACGTGCCGGTTGGATGTCGGCGACGCTTCTTTGCAGCAATGGATAATCTAAGGTCATGGGCACGCGCGTGTAGCTTTCACCGGCAAAAACCACGAGGCCTATACGATCCGAAACGCGTGCTTTGATGAAGTTCGATATCGTTTGTTTGGCCGACTCGAGCCGGTTCTCGGGCTCCATGTCTTCGATCAACATCGAATCCGAGATATCGAACACGATGACGATGTCGATGCCCTCCACGCTACGTTTGATTTTCGTGTCGGCTTTTTGCGGCCGCGCGAGCGCGAAGACCGCGAGGATTAACGCGAGCACTTTTATTATGACCGGCGCCCAGCTTAATTGCGCACGGTAGCCGCGATGAACCTTTAAAAAGCCTGCGAGATGCGAGAACTGCACGGTCGCCGTTCGTTTCCGGCGCGCGTACCAAATCCAAAACGCAACCGCGGCGAGCGGCAGCAAAAGCGCAAAGGCGTAGGGTGAGTACCACACCGTCACCGGCCGCCTCCCCGCTTCGCGTCTTTCGCGGCTTCAATACGCTCGGCCGCGTCCATGCTCATGCGGTGAATCTGTTCAACGTCCACCTGCTTCACTTCGGCGACGGATTTCATTCGCGCTAATTCCTGCAACGTGCGCTTCAAAGGATCGCCCGCGTTCATGTACACTTGCCGATGCCTTCGGCGTAAGTCGTCCATGATCGCGCGGTCGGACCATTCCAGCGTCGGGATTTGAAATTCGCGTAAAATATAAAGGCGGAATTCACGGTTGAGATCGTCCGCCACGGTTTTGATCCCCTCGGGCGAAACGGTCACGTTTAAACGGCGGCGCAACTGCCGGGCGTCGCGGTAAAACTGGTGGAGCGGAGACAACGCCGTTTTGTGGCGCGCAAGCTCGGCCAACATGCGGGTGCGTTGCGAGTAGCGGCGCACAGTGCGGAAAATAGCCAGCGCGATCAATAAAACGACGACGCCGATCGCAACGACGATCCACATGGGAAAAGTCAGCCCCCACGGGCCATAAGGCGGGAACGGTTGCACCTGCTCGCCTTTTTTCAGAATACTTTTAATTTCCCAAGCAGGCTTCGCGACTTCAAAGCCGGCTTCACCTTGCGTGATGCGAACGTATTCCGGGGCGTGCGCGCCCGGTTTGTAACCCGTGACGGTCATGACCGCTTCGTTACCCTCGAGCTTTTCGGCTTTCAGAACGTAGAGGCTATAACTATCTTCCTTTTTCGGAAACTGAACGGTCAACGGACCCGCCGCGGCCCAAGTCACGGGAATGTCACCCCGGCACGACAGACTAAATTTCGCGCCCACGGTCAGCGCGTTGAGTTCGGGCGGGTTTTGTTCCGCCGCTTTACCGAAGGTGCAATTCCAAATAGGTAGCGCTTCGCTCATCGGCCGCTCCGCCTTTGAAAAAAGCCTAAGAGCGGCGTTACGAGATCGCCGTCGGTGCGGATATTAATTTGATCGACTTGGCTGCGCTTCAATTCGTTCGCGCGCTTAGAGGTCATCTGGGTTAGGTATTCTTTGTATTCTTTTTGGAAGACCGGCGACGATGTGTCGACGCATACCGTTTCGCCCGATTCGGGATCTTCAAAATCGACCAATCCCATTTTCGGAATTTCGACTTCGAGTTTATCTTCGAGTACGACCGCGACCGTGTCGTGCTTGCGGCTGAGTTTGCGCAATGCCCCTTCGAAGCCGCTGCCCAAAAAATCGCTGATCACAAAGATGTGCGCTTTCTTTTTTAGCGCACCGTAGAGGTGATCGATCGCCACTTCGATGTTCGTGCCCCGCGAAGCGGGCTTGTGATAATAGAGGTCGCGTAAAATTCGCATCGCTTGCCCGCGACCTTTTTTAGGCGGCACGAACAATTCGACTTGATCCGAAAACAGCAGAAGTCCGACGGAATCTTTGTTCGCCGTTGCGGCGAAGCTTAAGAGTGCGGCCACGTGCGCGGCCACTTCGCCTTTGAAATATTGTTTGCTGCCGAAGTCTTGCGAACCGCTCACGTCGACCGCGAGGATCACGGTCATCTCGCGCTCTTCGTCGAACTTCTTGATGTAGACTTTGCCCGAGCGGGCCATGAGCGACCACGCAATCGTGCGCACGTCGTCGCCCGGGACGTATTCGCGAAATTCAGAGAAAGTCATACCCTGACCCTTAAAGGCCGAATGGTATTCTCCGAGGAAGAGATTGTTCACCTTCTTACGGGTGGAAATCTCGAGGAGCTTAACTTTCTTGAGGAGCTCCGGCGGTAAACTCAAGGCTACGGTACCTCTACGTGCCCGAGAATTTCTTTGATCACGGTGTCGGTGGTGATGCTCTCGGCTTCGGCTTCGTAGGTTAAGATCAAACGGTGACGGAGGACATGGTACGCAATCCCCTTCACGTCATCGGCGGTGACATATCCGCGACCGCGGATGAAGGCGTGTGCTTTCGCCGCACGGGTTAACGAAATGGTCGCGCGCGGACTGCCGCCCACTTTAATCATGGGCGCCATCGGCGCGAGCCCGTGCTCTTTGGGTTCGCGGGTCGTCATGACGATTTCGACGATGTAGTTTTTGATTTTTTCGTCGACGTAGATTTTATCGGCCGTTTCGCGCGCGCGGTTCAAATCGTCTTTTTGGATGATCGTTTCGATGTCGGGTTGTTTGTCGACCGACATGCGGTTCAAGATTTCCATCTCTTCGTTACGTTTAGGGTAATCGACCACCAACTTGAACATGAAACGATCCATCTGCGCTTCGGGTAAGGGATAGGTCCCCTCTTGTTCGAGCGGGTTCTGAGTCGCGAGAACCAAGAACGGTTTTTCCAATTTATAAGTCGTGTCGCCGATGGTGACCTGTTTTTCGGCCATGGCTTCGAGCATCGCCGATTGGACCTTAGCCGGCGCGCGGTTGACCTCATCGGCCAAGATAATGTTCGAGAAGATCGGCCCCTGCTTCGGCACGAAGTCGCCCGTCTTAGGATTGAAGATCATCGTCCCGATCAAATCACTGGGCATCAAATCGGGAGTAAACTGAATCCGTTGGAATCCTAAGTTGATCGCCTTCGCGACAGAGGAGATCGTCAAAGTTTTCGCCAGGCCCGGGACCCCTTCGAGCAAAACGTGTCCGCCCGTCAGCAAACCCATCATGATGCCTTCGAGCATTTCTTTTTGCCCGACGACGACCTTCGACACTTCTTTAAGCATCTTCTCGACGAAGACACTTTCCTTTTTTATGGATTCGTTCAGGGCCATCAAGTTGAAATCCACGCTGCACTCCTGATCTTTAGTATTATCACCGACCGCTCGCTCGCGATCCTTTGCTTGTCTCTTGAACCGACATACAGTTTAATCTACGGATTATCGATATGGCGAGGGTAGATTGTTGAAATCTTGGATGAATCCGAAATGGCGGGCACTCACGTTCTTAATTTTAGTTAATCTCGCCTGGATCGCCGGGGCTACGGCGTGGACGGATCGCGAAACTTGGTTGTGGATTACGCCGATTGCGCTCAGCATTAATTTTCTCCTTCTCACTTACGACCAGCTCCTCACCTTTAGCCGACTCGACAGTCGTCCTTTGCAGGGCCAAGACGCTTGGGGAATATTAAAAGCCGTTCATTCTTTAAGCCAAAGATTTGAAATGCCCGAACCGGAAGTTTATATGGTCGCGCATCCGTCGGCGCAAGTCTTCGCTTACGCGCGCACCCGCAAGCGCGCCCGAGTTTTCGTGACCGAGGGCGCCGCGCGTCTCTTGCGCCCGCGCGAACTCGAAGCCGTTCTGACTTTCCAAATGATGTCCATCGACCGCTCGCTGCCCATCCTTAATTATTGGATCGGCGCTCTGCTCGATCTGATTTTTCGGGTCGGCGCTACGGTCGAGCGGGCCTTCGCTTTTGTTTTCGGCTGGGCGCCCCCGCTGGCCGTGTGGCTCATTGGACCGGTGTCGTGGCTGCTGCATTTCTTTTTATTGAGCCGCTCGGATTTTCGTAAGCTCGACAAACGCACGGCGAATATGATCGATAATCCCGAAGATCTCGCGCGGGCACTCGTGAAAATGGAATCCTACGCCCGCACGCAGCCCTGGCGCGAAGCCTGGGTGTTCGCCCACATGTGCATCGTCAGTCCACTCGATCTGGGCAGCATGCAGAACTTCTTACGGGCCCAACCCCCCATGAAGTCGCGCATCAAAGATTTGCTGGGCCGCTACCCGCTTTAAATTCCGCGCAAGGATGAACGCAAATTCACTTGATTCGGGGCGCCACCGAATGCAAATTCTTTGGAATCGCGAGGAGGCTCACTTGGCTAAAGATTCGTTACCGTGCTCTTTTTCAACTCTCATTCTATCGATGGCCTCCAGCGCCGTGCTCGCGCTCGGGCTCGATAAAAATCCGCAAACCGGTGAGTACGAAAAAGACTTGGACGTCGCCCGCTTCAACATCGACATGCTTAATCTTTTGAAAGAGAAAACAAAAAATAATCTCGACAAAGATGAACAACAATTTCTCGATAGCGTCGTTAGCGATCTGCAAATGAAGTTCGTCTACGTTCAAAACGGTTCCGACAAAAAATCATAAGGAGTTCTTCAGTCGTGAAAAATCTCGTCGCGCTGGTCGTCGCAATGACCGCCGGGTTTCTCGTTATCGCCCAAACTACACCGACCACTTCGATCCCCGTGTTTCCAAAACTAAAAGATTCCGACCCGTTACCGACCGGTCTCTTCATCAACTTGGCCAAGGCGGTTAACCCCGCCGTCGTGAATATCTTCACGACGTACATGCCCAAGGGCCGCGGCATGGGTGGCGGCGGTCGCGGCGGGCAACCGGGTGATCCTAACCGTGATCCATTCTTCGATCTGTTCGAACAATTTATGGGCCCGAGCCCGTACGGCCCCGCGACGCCGCAGCAATCGCTCGGCACCGGTTTTATCATCCGCGAAGACGGCTTGATCGTGACGAACAATCACGTCGTCGACAAAGCCGACGTCATTAAAGTGCAACTTGAAGAACGCTCGAAAGAATCTTTCGACGCCAAGGTCATCGGCAAAGATGCACGCACTGACATCGCGCTCATCAAAGTCGATGCAAAACGCAAACTGCCCTTCATCAAGATGGGCGATAGCGCCTCCGTTCAGGTCGGCGAATGGGTCGCGGCCTTCGGTAATCCGTACGGCTATGGCCACTCGATGACCAAAGGGATCATCTCGGCCGTCGGCCGCGAAATTGACGAGCTTAATTTATTCCCGTTCATGCAAACCGACGCCTCGATCAACCCGGGAAATTCGGGCGGGCCTTTGATTAACACGCAAGGCTTGGTCATCGGCGTTAACGCCGCCGTTGACGCCCGCGCGCAAGGCATCGGCTTCGTCATCCCGATCGACAACGTGAAAAGCATTTTGCCCATGCTCGAAAAAGAAGGCTCCATTCAGCGCGGCTACATGGGCGTGCAACTTGAAGACATCGACGACGAACAAGCCGAATCTTTAGGCGTGAAAAATTCCGAAGGTGCCTTCGTCATGATGGTGCTGCCGGGTTCGGCCGCCGAAAAAGCCGGGCTTGAAACTTACGACTTGATCGTCGAGTTCGACGGCAAAAAAATCGCTTCGGCGCGGGATCTTACGAAAGCCGCGGCAGGCACGCCCGTCGGCGCGAAGGTCACGGTTAAAATCTTACGCAACGGCAAACCCAAAACTTTCCCGCTCACGATGGGCAGCAATAGCGATCTTAAAACCGCCCGCCGCGGAACGAAGGACGCCAAGAAGATCGAAGGCGTGAAAGCCCCGTTCGAACTCGGCTTCATCGCAGGCGATTACTCCGCTTCGCTGGCCGAAGAATTCTCGCTACCGCGCTTACGCCAGCCGCGGCCCGTGATCCTTGCGGTCGAAAACAATTCCGAAGCGGCCCGCGCGGGGCTCGCGCCTGGTGACGTGATCCTCGATGTAAACCGTATCGAAGTGGCACGCGCGAAAGACGTAATCAAAAACTTGCGTAAAGGCACGATCAACATCCTTCGCATTTTGAAACAAGACCGCGTCGTCCTCGTCTCGCTGCGAGCCAAGTAGTGCGTTAGCACGGGCGCAGGCTTGCGCCCGTTCCATATAAAGCCGGCGCAGGCTTGCGCCCGCAAATTTCGCGAGATCACGATCTCTTGATCTGCGCGAATTTAGCCGATACATAGCCATGGCTGAATCGGCGGCAAAAAATTTCTCGGATGATGAGTTTCTCGCGGTACCCGTCTCTTCGCTTCTTCACCGTAAGGCTTCGTTGTCGGATCTATATATCCGGCTCGGCACCGAACGCATGATTAAGGTTGCCCACAAAGGTGGCGCGATCGATGTCGAACGCATTGCCCGCTTCGGCGAAAAGAACGTGCAGTACCTTTACGTTCACCGCTCTGAATTCTCCGGCATCGTTTCGGATTTGGTTCGCGGCGCCGAACATCTGACCGGCCTGCACCAAGTTCCGCACGATTTGAAGATCACCAAGTTTTTTAACATCGCCGAATCCGTTTATAGTGAGCTGCTGAATTTGCCCATCTCGGACGAATCGCTCGGCCGCGCGATGCGCCTTTCGACCGAGATCGCGACGAACCTACGTGAGAAGCCCGACTTCGCCAAGTTAGTCAAAAGCGTCGTCAGCATGGGTGACGAGTTTTCACGCCATTCACTCGGTGCGGTTGTGATGTCCAATTTATTAGTGGCGCAACTGGATTGGTCTTCGCCTAAACTTCTCGCGCCGATCACGATGGGTGCCTTCTTCCACGACATCGGCCTGAAAGAACTGCCGCAAGAATTATGGTTTAAAAACCGGATCGAAATGTCGCGCGAAGAGATCGCTTTGTACGAAACGCATCCCGCCCTCGGCGTGCAGATGCTAAATTCAATTCCGTTTATCACGCCCGACGTTTTACGGATCGTGCAAGAACATCACGAAATTCCGAACGGCGCCGGTTTCCCGAACAAGCTGCGTTTAGATCGCATCTTCCCGATGGCGAAGATCGTTTCGTTCGGCAATATGCTCGCGCATGAAATGTTTGATCCGAATCCTGACCAGCCGTTTTCGCTCGACCGCATGGCGCAAAAGATCGATCACGTCTACAGTCAGATGTTCACCACCGACCTCGCCCGCGCGGCCCGCCGCATTTTCAAAAAAGACGACAAGTAGAGTTCGTAAAAACGAAATCGATGCCGCGCGCCCGTTCGCGGTTGAAAAGGTTTTTTGTCGGCGTGAATCCCACGCCGGCGATTTGCTTTTGTTCGTGAAGTTGCGCGATGTGCGCTTCGCTCAAACCGAGATAGTGACCCGCCACTCCCCCGTAACCTTTTGCGAGCGAGAGTTTGACGAGTGGACTTAAATTCAACTGCCCGACCAAGATCCACGCGGCCGCCGGCGTCTTCCGTCCTTCGCGAACGATCGCGGGCTTCACCGTGAGCAAGTGGTAGTCGCGCAAAGGTTCGAATTTTTCTAAGCAGCTATTTAGTGCGGCTAACTTCGCGTCGTCCATCTCCACTTTGATTTCGATCATGAAGTGCAGGCCTTTGAGCGCCAGCACTTCGTCGAGCGTCGGTACATCCGGAGTAACCGATCGGATATTTTTGAGTGTCATACTTTTAAGAACGCCGGGGTGTTTGAACATTCGCTCGAGCTTGGGGTCATGATGGACGACCGGAACAAGATCGGCGGTAAAATGCACGTCGAATTCGATGCCGTAGGCGCCGAGTTCGCGCGCTTTGGTGAACGAGCGCATCGTGTTTTCAAAACAGGCGGTGTAGTCCCAAGCTCCGCGATGCGCGATCACTTTGGGGGCGGCGTGCGCGGAGCTTGGCGGATATCGGCGGAGCGCGAACGCTAAATCCGCGGCTTTCTCGACCAAGCTCACAACGTGTCTCAACATGAGACGGAAGATACCAACTGTTCCGTTTTGTTTCAAATTGAGACGCCGTTTTAGGTTGGTCTTTAGTCTAGTCCAGGATTCGCCGATACTAGGTATGGACTTGTGTATACATCTTTTGAACTCATCCGGAGGTTACTGTCATGAAGATCACCGAGGTCAAAGTCTTCCCCGTTAACGAGGAAAGGCTGAAAGCTTACGTCACGATCACCATCGACGACGTATTTGTAGTCCGCGATCTAAAAATCATCAAAGGCAACGAAGGACTCTTCGTGGCCATGCCTTCGAAAAAACGCAAAGACGGCCAATTCAAAGATATAGCGCATCCCTTAAACCAAGAGACCCGCGCCGAAATCGAAAACGCCGTCTTCGACGCCTACGAAAAAGAAGTCCAAGCCATGGGCGCCAACCTAGGCGACCTCCACCGCGAAGGCTCCGACTGAGAGGCGCTCCGTACCCTACGGGGTGGTCCGTACCCGCCTAGGGTACGGAGCGCCTAAGGAATCCTACGGAATGTACGGGACGTTGAAGCCCCGCTTTTCGGCCGGAGCCGCGCCCGAAAACAAATCGTAATTCAAGGCCCAGCCGAGTTTGTTCGTCTTCAGCGCGAACAATGAGCGTGCGGCGAGCGCGAGTTTTGCGTCGTCGACGACTTTTTCTTCCACTAACGCATCTAAATCACTAAAGCGCCATTGCCGGATCATGCGGTCGCGCGGTTCCGTATCGTAGCGCGAAGACAAAACGACTACGCCCGCGGCGTTCGGCCGCCAGTAATACGAGTTCGCCGTTACGAAAGTCAGATTGTTCGCGACCTGGTCGAGGCGCGAATGCGTTACCGTGCCCGCGGCGCGCACCAACTGTTTGCTCAAAACTTGCCCGCCGTTCACGTAATAGATCCGCACCCCGCCCTCGGTGTAGTCGGTCGTGAGAATGTGCGCGTCCAAACCTTTCGCGCGCCAGATGACCGAGCCGCTGAGCGAGGTCGGGAGGTTGGTCAACGAACCGGCATCCGTATCGACGACCGCCATGCGTGATTTTGTCGCGATCATCACTTGATCGGGCCGACCACGCACCGGCGCGAGCCACTCGATGCCGGTTAGGCCCGTGTTGATTGGAGCACCGATCGTCGTCCAAGCGCCGGAGCTCATCGTGGCGTCCATGTCCACTTTCACGATCGAACCGTCGCTCAGCGCGAGGATCAAACGTCCACCGTCGTCGATGTCGCCGGCCGCGATCGTGCGGTTGTTACCGAGATCGGGCCCGCCCTTCCAAGATTTGAGCACGCTCCCGTCGGCGTTGAGCTTCATCATTCCGACCGACATCAAAGAATCGTAAATAACGATCACGCCGAGCGAGGGACGAAACGCCGCGGACACCGGGGTTCCAATAAAGCGTATCGGATTGTGCGTCGCCCCACCCGCCCGGTCGTACACCGAAAGATGCTTCGTCGTAAAATCGATGATGTAATTGCCCCTCAAATTGTAGAGCACGGTGTGCGGAAGCCCCGGGTTCAGAACCGCGAGGCTGCGTTCGATGTTCATGTTCGCGAGATTGAACTGATGAATGCGGCTAACGGTGGGATCATAAACCACGATCTGGTTCACGTCATTGCCGGCGTCGTCGTTCAGCGAGGACATATCTTCGAGCTTTGCGCCGATCGCGCTGGCGGGCTGAGGCTCGGCGAAGAAGCGAGCATCGCAAGCCGAAATCAGAAGCGGCATGGCCAAAGCGAAAAATATATTAAGAGCACGAGATTTAGAACGCATAAGCCACCCCTAAGTATTGCGAGAGAAGATTCGATTTGTAGTTCACGTTTACGTTTTCGTATTTGTACGGATGCACTTCGTAAGAGAGCCCCGCGTAGCCCCAAAAACCCCAGAAGATCGGCAAATAGTAATTCACCGCGACGCTTCCGCCCCAGGTTTTGGCCGAGTACTTCAAATCAAAAGTTTCGCTGAGCTTAAGATCGGACTTCACGTAATCGGCCATGACTTGGATCAAGAAGTGCGATTGGCCCCAGAAGGTTTCCGGATCGCGGAACGGAAACATGCGGTAGCCTACGCCGAAGCTGTAAATATTCACGTTCTCTTCGACCTTGACCGCGCCGCCTAAAACTTTTTTGTCGTTCGCTTCCAGCCGGTATGATGCCGCGAACACGAAGTCTCCGAGTGCGTAGTGCGCGGTCAACTGCGAGCGCGAGAAATCTTCGCTCGCGAAAGTGCCTTTTGGTTTATCGTTCATGTTAGCCACGCCGAAATTCATGCCCAGCCAGAAGCGCTTCCAACTTTGCGAACGGTTGAGTCGCGCGCGGTAGCTTTTGATTTCGTACGGATACTGCACTTGCAAAACGGCCGCGCTCGCCCCCATGGCGTTGAGCAAACGACGTCCGCCCTCTTGCCCGTCGAAAGGTCCCACGTCGCCTTCGTCCTGCATCGCTTTGCCGTTGAGGGCGGTGAGATGCAGCAGTTCGTGGGTCAGCAGGAACACGCGCTCGAACTGTTTGAGATCCAGGAAACGTTTAAGATTGAGCGTGATCTCGCGCTTATCGCGATTGGTGACGGCGTCCACCGCGCGGGTCTCGCCCCGGTCGGACACGCGGATTTCTTCGTTGGTCCAACGGAAGCTGACGGTGTTCGGGTTGTAGACCATGCGTAAGATCTCAGGCGCCTGTTTGAAGAGCGCGTTGCTGCAGTAATCACGCTGCTTCTCGTTCAGGGCGCGCAAAGGTTCACATACCGAGCGATTGCGAAAGGTGTCGTTGCAGCGGCAGAACTCAACGTCTACCTCGTCTTTACGTTTCTCGATCGCGCGAAACGCTTCCGCGACTTGTTTCTTCGTGACCGAGAGCTCGACGTCACCCGCCCCGCCCCCGTTTCCGACGAACGTGTTCGCGTGCGACGCGATCGGCATGAGTATGAGCAACCACAACAAATGTTTCATTCGAGTTTCCCTCCTACAGGACTCAAATTAATGATGAATTGGTAAAGGCGATTCCCTGCCTTCTCCGGATTTTTCGCGGCGAAATCTTTTAGCTTCTCGGTGAACTCTTGAATCAAACCGTTCAGCTCTTCGTACCGTTGTTCATCAAGCGTGATGATCAAAGTGTTGGCTAAACGCTCGTTCGGTTGAAATAGATCAAGCGCGACCTTCGCCAAACTCAAAGCGCCTTTGTGAAACTGCCGGATCTTGCGGCTGGGCACGTTCGGTTCACTAATCGCGAGCGTCGTGTCGAGCACCACGCGGCCGTCGATGGTCTTGCGCAAATAACCCTCGCGCAGCAGGAATTGAACGGCCTTCGCGATGCGTTTCGGCGGCACGACGGTCATCAATTGTTTTTTGATCAGCTCAGGGTTTTTTTGTACGGCGGGGATGTGGAAGAAGTCTTTAACGTAAACGTTGATCCAATCCGACAACAGGCCGAGTCCGACGTCTTTGCGCGTGCCCGTCGCTGAAGGTGCGAAGCCGTCTTCCAGAAAATCTTTGTCTTCGAGTTGTCCCAACCACTTACGAAAGTAGATTTTTTCGGAAACGTTGAGGTTCAGCAGTTTCGAGAACTCATCCGCCCGGTCGAGCGTGAGCGTGCGCTTACCTTGAATGACCAACGACACCAGCGCGGGCGAAATCTTGCGCAGGCGTTTGACCGAACGAAAGACGCTGAAGCCCGCTTCCGTGTTTTTACGAAAGCGGATCATGTCCTTCACAAACTCGGCAGGATCGTCGTATTGACTGATCGTCGGTCGGTTCATGTGGCTGGAGACTCCCATTTTTTACGTTTCGCTATCCGCATAGTTCATCGCCAGACTAAATATAAAAATGAGCGATAACAATGGCTTGTGAAGAATCTATTTTCACTTTGTAAAAATATGGGAATGGATAAAAGGATCGGTCACTTAAGCGCCAGCGGGCCTTCCCGGCCGTGCATTCGGGTTCATCAAATCGATTTAGTTGTGGTTTAGGAGGGCTGCTTTCTTCAATTTTTGCAGCTCTTCACGCAGATCCGGATCGGCCTTTAGCCGGGCACAAATCTCCGCGCCAAGCTTTTGCCCCGCCAGCACGTCGGAAGGATGATGAAGCCCGATCGTCGCGCGTAGATCCCCGAGCCACTGACCGAACGTTTTCAAATCTTCGGTTTTTTCTGGAAACACTTCGATGAGCAAACAGCTCACCGCCGAGGCCACCGCCGCGTGCGAAGACGGATAAGACTTCGCTCCGCCCGGGGTCGTCACGCAAGGCTTCACCCTAGGATTTGTGTCGTAAGGCCGGGGCCGGTCGAACTTATCTTTATGGTAGCCGGCAACCCGCTCGGTGAACTCGCCCACCTGCTCCATCAGCGGTTTAACCAACGCCATCTCGGTAACGTCGAGCAGTTCGCTCTGGAAGAGTGTCTTAAATGCCGGGAACCTCATTCGCTTCCCCTGCCAGCAATCCTCCGCACTGCGCCCGGCCTGCAACTTGAGCAGAGTTTCAAAATCCTTCGCGTAAGCTTCCGACCCGGGGGCCGGAAAGGCCTCAAGCGTAAAATCGGCCGAAGGAATGTCCTTCCAAGCCGCGAAAACAGGATGAGCAAACAGACTGAGAAGCGCCAGCAAGGTAGCGAGAGTATTCAATTTCATCCGATCTGCTTCTCAGATAGGCATCTCATGGTCAACGGCAACGCTCCGCACTGTCGCGACGGCAGCGCAATGCAACGGAGGCCTCAAACCCGCAAAATCACTTGCCTTGAACGCCAGTTTATTGGAAATCTCAATGTTCCAATCGTTTCTGTATTCCGTGTTGGGGTGTCGGCAAGCTGGTAAGCCTTCAGATTTTGATTCTGACATTCGCAGGTTCGAGTCCTGCCACCCCATCCAATTTCTTTCTAACTCCCCGAAATCAAACGCAGTTTTTTTGACAGAATATGGGTTGAGGGTTTTTGCGGGTCAACGTTTGCCCCGAACATCACATCTGTTGCCCCATCCACTCTGAAAACATCACTCAAGGCACTCGAAACCTTCTGCTTCTGATGATCCGTTTCGCCCGTATATCTGCGGGTCACTCTTACGGAAGAGTGTCCGAGAAAACGAGAGATCGCATCGATATCACCAGTCGCTTCGTTTGCGAGTGTAGCCGATGTTCTTCTCATGAAATGAGTTCCGCTTACGTGCGTGAAGCCTAGCGATTTAAGCATCGTGTTGTAGTACGTCGCGATTGTTTTCCTATTTAACGGACTTCCATCGTGACGTGGCATCAACAGCGGGTTCTTTGGATCACTTACATCGATCAGGCCTTTAAGCTCCGGCACCAACTCCAAAGGAATCGGTAGATAACGAACACGCTTTGTCTTCGTGTGCTCTTTAATTTTGGGCTCCCATGTACGGAAGTCCCAATGAACACTTCTACGAATCGTTATCACGCGCTTGTTGAGGTCGACGCAGTCTTTATAGAGTGCGCACACCTCACCGATCCTAAGGGCAAAGAAGTACTGTAGGAGTGCTGTGTAGTAGTAGGTCCGATGTCGATTCTTAAGTCTTTGAAGAAACGCGATGGTTTCTTCAGAGTTTAAGTACTTCACTTCACCTTCTACGTTCGGCACCAGCGTGGTCATCTTCTTTAGCTTCTTAAAAGAAGGCATTGCATAGCCAGCCCCTTCCGGAACCTCCTCTTTATAGAACTGAAGAATGACTCGTAACATCTGCCATTCCTTCATGAAGGATTTTCTTCTGAAGGATCTGGGAAAGTCATTCATCCAAAAATACGCGAGGCGGTTCAAAACCTGGCCATCGATCTTATTCACCGGATAATCGAGAAGGAAGTCCACCGCGGGAAGTAGATTTTCGTACTTCTGCTGCGTACTTTCCTCGATCAAAAGAAAATGGAACTTCTTCCACACCACGATGAGATCGCGAAACAAGAACCCGAGGGTCCTTTCTCCTTCGACGTCCATCGTAAGGCTAGAGTCTTCAAGACTCATTTCTTGGCCCGTGTTCTTGAACTTTATCGCATCGACGATGTTCGGGAAGAAAGACTGTTCGCGCTTACTTACCCCTCCGACTTGGATTCGTCTGACTGCGCGATATTTTCCCGTAGGCTTCCAAATCGAAGCCGCTTCACACCAATAGAACTGCTAATAAATCCCCGGCTTATTTTTAACCGGGACTTCTTTTCTAGTCGATTTCATCTAGTGCCTCCTTTGGAGAACCACTCACGAACCCGTGTAGGATGAAACCGCAAAAGCCTTCCGACTTTAGAAAAGGGAATTGAACCTTCAGCAACTAATCGTCGAATATGCCGAGGTGAACACTTAAGCTCCCTAGCGACATCTTCGACGTCCCAAACCAACGAATTTTCAAAGACCAACGGCGGATATTCCTCCGCCTTTAGAGAACTATTTCTCATTCTTTCTCCTTCGGAAATCAAACAAAGATATTTTTTCGATTAGAATCTGAAACGATCTGTCTTAGTGCTTTAACAAGCTGAAGTGTGTATTTACGCGAGAGTAAACCAGGCGCTTCAGATCCCTTGCGACTGTTGACTGGGCATCTCAATGAATTATTGAACAAAACTTGCGCGCATTGCCTTACGAGCAACAAAATTTTTCGCAAAAAAGCTATAAAAGATTATCTAACGAATCGATCCTATCCCACGAATCGATGCCATCCCACCCACGACCCACCGAGACCGTATTTACATTTCATATTTTCTCTCTTCTGCCCCCATCCCCGCTTATCTGTAATCCTTATTTTCTTCTCTCTCCATACTTCCTCCCTCCCCTCGCCCGCCACCTTCCCCATGGTTTGACACCAGCAATTGACCATTTCCCCGAAACATCGTGGAGGGGGAGTGGTCAATTGCGACCAGGGGGCAAAGCGTGGGGAAGGTGGCGGAACTAGGGCCATGGATTGACACGGAAATTTCGATTTCACCACCGACTGCCGCGCGCCTCGCAATGCGAACTTAATTCGCGATCTTTTCAAATGAATTCGCGATGAGGTTCGCATCTTCAAGACGGTTTTATCCCTTCCTTAGGGTAAATTTGAACACTGTCTCTGAAGAGAGGTTGAGCGGTACGCTGATTTCGGCGCTAACTAATCCTCGGAAGCGATCTCGATCGAGAAATTACGAAGCCTTGCCTCAATCGAATCGCGTGCGATGCGGAATCTTTGAAGCAGCTCATCTTCCGGTAACGGCTCTTTGGACGCTGGATCTGGAAAGGGCCAATGAAGCCGCTTTGCATTCGGTGCCACCACCGTCGGGCATACTTCTTCCGCACAAAGAGTGATCACAAAATCTAGGCGCTCCAGAAAGTCCGCTGGAATCTCTTTTATGCTTTTTGAAAAGTGCCGGGAGATATCGACTCCCTTTTCTGCCATTACTTTAACCGCAACAGGATTTAATTGGCCTGGCTCCGAACCTGCGCTCTCGACTTGAGCTTTGGGGAAAATCTTTCGAGCTAGGCCTTCAGCCAACTGACTCCTCGCCGAATTCGCCACGCACATGAATAAGATCTTCAAAGTTCCTCCGGCCTAGATTTTCGCAAGATCAACCTTGGATGCTCGTTCTTTTCTTTCGCTGTACCGATCCACTAAAAATTCGCGATGGTCCCGGGTCAAATAGGTAAAGCGCATAAGCTCTTCTAAGACGTCCACTACCCGGTCGCGGTAGGAGGAGTCTTTCATTTGACCATTCTCGTGAAACTCGTCATAGGCTTTCGCAACGGAGGACTGGTTAGGGATCGTTATCATGCGCATCCACCGGCCAAGAAGCCTCAAAGAATTGACCGCATTAAACGACTGAGAACCGCCAGACACTTGCATAATCGCAAGGGTGCGGCCTTGAGTCGGCCGCTGTCCTGCGTATTCTAGCGGAATCCAATCAATTTGATTCTTCATAACACCAGAGAGATTTCCATGCATTTCGGGCGTTACCCATACCTGACCTTCCGACCAAAGACTCAGCTCACGCAGCTCTTTTACTTTAGGATGATCAGAATCTTGCTGATCGAAGACAGGCAAGCCTTTGGGGTCAAAAGTTTTTACCTCGGTGCCCATGTAGCTCAGTACGCGCACGACCTCTTGAGATAGGAGGCGTGAAAAGGATTTTGCGCGTAGCGATCCGTGCAACACTAAAATTTTTGGCGGGTGCTTCGAAGAAGAATCTTGATCACCTTGAACGAGCAAATTGAATTTCTCGCCCGCTAGGTAATCTACGTTAGGAATTTCCACGCACCTGCTCCCTGAAATATTGTTTACGAATCCAAAGTGAAACAGACACAAGTCCGATTAAAACCGGAACCTCGACCAGTGGCCCGATAACCGCCACAAATGCGGCTCCATGATTTATACCAAAGGTCGCAATGGCGACGGCAATAGCTAACTCAAAATTATTTGAAGCGGCGGTAAAGGATAATGTAGCTGATTGTCTGTAGGGGGCACCGGCTTTGCCGCTCATGTAAAAGGAAACGATGAACATAATCAGAAAGTAGATCAATAGCGGAACCGCGATCCGGAAAACATCAAAAGGCAGACTAATGATCTGCTCGCCCTTGAGGGAGAACATCAGAACGATTGTGAATAATAGTGCCACTAACGCGATTGGTCCGATCCTCGGCAAAAATACGCTTTCGTACCACTCATCCCCTTTTGATCTGCGTAGAAAGAAACGAGTCAAAAAACCGGCTACAAAGGGTACGCCCAAGTACAAAAAAACCGCGGCCGCAACTTCCCCGATGGTGATCGCTACGTTCGTCTCCGGCATCCCGAATAAATGGGGGAGTGTTTTAAGAAAGAAAACCGCGTACACAGGAAAGAAGAGAACCTGAAAGATCGAATTGAAAGCAACTAGGCCGGCGCAATATTCCCGGTCTCCGTCAGCCAAGTCATTCCACACAAGCACCATTGCGATACAGCGGGCGAGACCAATGAGGATGAGACCGATCATATATTCAGGTCGGTTACGCAAAAAGATCGCTGCCAAGCCAAACATGAGCAACGGCCCGATCACCCAATTTTGTACAAGTGTAAGCAAAAGAATTTTTTTGTTTGAGAAAACCTGCCCTATTTCTTCATACTTAACTTTGGCAAGCGGCGGATACATCATGAGGATTAAACCAATTGCAATCGGAAACGAGGTCGTTCCTACACTAAACCGCTGCAGAAACGGCACTACCCCGGGGACCATGTATCCCAATGCCACGCCAAAAAACATCGCGGCAAAGATCCAAACTGTAAGGTATCGATCGAGGAAAGAAAGCCTTTTCATACGCCAACCTTTGAGATCTGGGATCCAAGTGTTAATCCCCGGTTCATTGACTTTGAATAACACTTCCATTATTCCAGAACAATGGAAATAACGAACGCATGCGAAGCTTTCTCATCCCTCTCGCAAGAGACTCGGCTCAAGACTTTTAAACTGCTTATTCAATTTGGTAAGGATGGCGCGGCGGCTGGAAAGCTTGCCGAAGAACTTGAAATTCCAGACAATACTTTATCCTTTCACCTTGCCCAGATGACAAAGGCAGGACTTGTAACGTCTGAAAGAAGCGGCCGTTCTATTATTTATGTTGCGAATACTAAGCTAATGACTTCGCTAATTGGCTTTCTCAAAGAGAATTGTTGCGTCAGAGAGAGCAATTCACGGGTAAAGGCGAAGTGCTAAGTGCTTTTTTGTAGCTTCACCAAGCACTCGTTTCACACAGGAGACGTAGAATTCTAAATTCTCGCGCGAGTGAGTTTTAATGCATTTGCGATCACCGACACCGAACTTAAGCTCATCGCAAGGCTCGCCATCATCGGATTCATAAGAATTCCAAACGCCGGATATAGTATTCCCGCCGCGACGGGCACACCCAAAAGATTGTAGGCAAAAGCGAAGAATAAGTTCTGTCGAATATTCTTCATAGTTTGCTGACTAAGTTTATGTGCTCGAACTATTCCGGACAGATCGCCTTTCAACAGTGTAATCGACGCACTTTCCATAGCCACGTCTGTTCCTGTACCCATGGCGATGCCCACATCAGCCTGAGCCAATGCCGGAGCATCGTTGATTCCATCGCCGGCCATCGCGACTATTTTTCCGCTTTCGCGCAACTTTCGGACGACTTCATTCTTTTGCTCGGGTAATACCTCGGCCTCAAAGCGGTCAATGCCGACCTCTTTCGCAACAGCTGCGGCAGTAATTCTATTGTCGCCTGTCAACATGATGACTTCGATCTTCTTCGAGTGAAAGTAGGCGATGGCTTCCTTCGAAGTTTCTTTCACGGGATCTTTAACCGCGATGATTCCGGCGGGCTTGGAGTCAATTGCGACAAGCATCGCTCCGTGACCTGACTCCTGAAGGTTCTTGGCAATTCCAACCAGCTCGGAGGCATCTATCCGGTATTTCTCCATCAAACGTTTGTTTCCAATGACTACACGCCTACCGTCGACCGTTCCTTCCACTCCCATTCCAGTTATTGATTGGAAATCCTTAACTTCCAATAGCGTTAAGCCTCTTTGAATTGCGCCTTCAACAATAGCTTCCGCGAGTGGGTGTTCGCTGGCTTTTTCAAGAACGGCAGCGAGTGCCAGAACTTCGTCTTCATTAGCCCCGTCTACTGTTTTCACAACGGCTAGCTTCGGCTTCCCCAGTGTGAGGGTTCCAGTCTTATCAACGATAAGCGTGGTGATTTTCTCCATTCCCTCTAAAGCTTCCGCACTTTTAATCAGTACTCCGTGCGTGGCCCCTTTCCCCGTCCCAACCATAATGGACATCGGAGTCGCGAGACCGAGGGCACAAGGACACGCAATGATAAGAACTGAGACGGCATTAACAATCGCAAATGTGAACGCAGGATCGGGCCCGACCAGGAACCAAACAACCGCCGTAATGATGGCGATGAGAACGACTGCAGGCACAAAATACGCGGCCACTTGATCGGCAAGCTTTTGAATGGGTGCTCGGCTTCGCTGAGCTTGCGATACCATTTTGACGATTTGCGAGAGGAGCGTGTCCGAACCAACGCGCGTTGCTTCCATGACGAAAGAACCCGTTGCATTTACGGTTGCACCAATGACCGAGTCTCCAGCACCCTTCTCGACTGGAATGGGTTCACCGCTAATCATGGACTCATCGACCGAGCTACGGCCCTCGATAACCTTTCCGTCGACGGGGACTTTTTCGCCGGGCTTAACTCTTAGCCGATCTCCGATCTTGATATGCTCGATCGGAATATCTTCTTCAGCTCCATTTGGACCGATACGCTTTGCCGTTTTCGCCGCCAGCCCAAGCAATGCCCGAATGGCATTGCCCGTTTGGCTGCGCGCTCTGAGCTCCAAAACTTGACCAACTAATACCAGCGTAGTGATGACCGCGGCCGCTTCGAAATAAAGTGGAACCATTCCGCCGTGAGTCTTCAAATTTTCGGGAAAGATGACGGGAAAAAAGGTGGCCACGATACTGTAGACATAGGCCACACCGGTTCCGATGGAAATGAGGGTGAACATATTTAGGTTCCAGGTTTTGACCGATGCCCAACCACGTTCAAAGAATGGAAGCCCTCCCCAAAGAGCGACAGGAGTTGCCAGAGTAAATTGAATCAAGGCATTGATCCATCCAGGTATAAGATGTTGAACGGGCTGACCAGGAAGAATGTCGGACATTGCCAGTAGCGTGAGCGGAATGGTTAGCACTGCACTGATCTTTAACCGTCTTGTGAAGTCTACCAATTCAGGATTGGCTTCGTCTGTGAGGCTAACTTCTTCAGGCTCCAGCGCCATTCCGCAGATAGGACAATTGCCAGGACCTTTTTGTCGAACTTCCGGGTGCATAGGGCAAGTGTAGATACGCTCGCTGTCTTCGGCCGAAACTATTACTTTCTCCGTAGACTTTGTTGAATAGCTCTCCGGATTAGCTTCGAATTTTGTTTTGCACTTGGGATTGCAGAAGTAATAAGTCTCATCTTTATATTTTGTGCTGCCAACTTTGGCGGTATTGGGATCAATGGTCATTCCGCAAACAGGATCGACCACTTGTGCCTGAGGCGGCTTTCTCTTCCCCTCTAGCGAGCAGCAGGAATGACCATCCGTGGGCACAGGCCCGTGATTGTGGGTATTGTGGTGACCGTGGTCGTGCTTCATAAAACTCCTCTATTAGAGCGCATCAACAGAAAGACTCTTAGACCCGATCCGGCGCGCCCACAACCCACTATCGACGTTCCAGTCATTGGAAGGTCAAGGCTGAATTCGGGCGCTGCGTGCCATTCCCGGACAATAGACGGAGCTGGGCTTGACCTTCCAGCGGCTGGAACCTTTAAGGTTATTTACAAGGTTGGAGGTCAATATGACAATAGGTGAACTGGCGAAATCATCGGGTGTAAATGCGAAACTTATTCGTCATTACGAGTCTATTGGTGTCGTCCCGAAGCCCGGCCGCACAGATTCCGGATACCGGATCTACTCAAAGACCGACATTCAATTTCTGAAATTTATCAAAAGAGCCCGGGGGCTTGGATTTTCGATGAAAGAAATAAAGAAGCTTATCGGACTTTGGCGAAACAAATCCCGCGCGAGCAAAGATGTGAAAGCGCTTGCTCTAACTCACGTCAAAACACTGGATGCAAAAATATTAGAGATGCAAGAAATGGCGGATAGCCTTCGTTTGCTTGCGCGAAACTGTCACGGCGACGCAAGACCGGACTGCCCAATCTTAAGCAGCTTGGAAAACAACGGAGAAAAAAATGACTAATCAAATCGGAGCCTATCACCAGAAGTGCGACATAAGATGTTGGACGAACGAGATATTCTTTCTCGTAACCTTAGCCGTTGCGATTCTCTTTTCATTCGGGGCTTTCGGAAAAACCGTTAAGTACGAGCTGAATATTGAGAATAAGCCGATGAACATGAGCGGCAAAAAGGATGTGAACTTTGCACTCACGGTAAATGGAGGAATTCCAGCCCCGACGCTTGAATTTACCGAAGGTGATGATGCCGAAATTCTGGTGGTGAACAAGCTCAAGGAAGAAGAAGTTTCGATTCACTGGCACGGGATCTTACTCCCGCCGGAAGAAGACGGAGTGGCGTACGTGAATACGCCGCCGATACATGCCGGCACTTCTCGATTGTTCAAGTTCAAGATCCGTCAGAACGGTACCTTTTGGTATCACTCGCACACCGCTGTCCAGGAACAAAAGGGTGTTTACGGCGCATTCATCATTCATCCAAAAAAGAAGTCCATATCTTACGATAAGGATGCGGTATTGGTCTTGAGTGATTGGTCTGATGAGAATGCCGATCAGATTATAAGAAATCTCCGCAAAGATGGAGATTTCTACCTCTACAAAAAAGATTCTGTACGCTCGTACGTCGGCGCCGTCCGCGCAGGTGGCCTGAGATCGCACTTATCTAACGAGTGGAGCCGGATGGGCGGAATGGATTTATCCGATGTGGGCTACGATGCGTTTCTTATTAACGGCAAACGCAACTCGCAGCTCCTCACCGCTCATCTAGGTGAAAAGATTCGCTTAAGGGTTATCAATGCCGGTGCCTCAAGCTATTTCTATTTGGCAATGGGCGTACCCATGCAGGTCATCTCTGCTGACGGAGTAGATATCAAACCAGTTTCCGCAAAAGAAATTCTGATCGGAATGGCCGAAACTTACGACGTGCTCTTTACGGTTCCTGAGCATAAAAACTATGAGATCCGTGCTACGACCCAAGACGTCACCGGATTTGCGTCGGCATGGATTGGAATGGGTGAAAAAGTACCTGCTCCCAATAAACCTCTTCCTGACATGTATGCAAGTATGGATCATAGCGGACACGGTGGTGCACATTCTGGGCACGGAGCCATGAGCCAGGGAGATCACTCGGGTCACGGTGAAAAAGTTCCGAACACCGGTCATGCTCACCACACTGAAGCGTCAATGAAAGAGGATCACTCAAAGCATGGCGGCGGTAATCATGCAAATCAACATGGTAGTGAGTCAGATCATTCCGCTCACGCCGCCCAAGTGAAACCTAAGCCGGCCACTACCAAATCCGAGGGTCCGATTGATTGGTCAACCCAGTCTGATGCACAACTAAGACAAAATGCAGCGTCGCGGGATCTAAGCGGCGGCGATAAGCCCATCGAAACCCTGACTGTTGATAATCTATCGGCACTTCAGCCGACTACTTTGCCGAAGGATGTAAAGGTTCACGATGTGAAACTCGTGCTTGGCGGTGATATGCAACGTTACGTCTGGCACATTAACGGCAAGACAATTGAACAAGACCGCCTATTGATGATTAACAAGGGTGAGATTGTTCGGTTTACATTTCAAAACGACACGATGATGCATCACCCGATGCATCTTCATGGACACTTCTTCCGCGTAATCAACGAGAACGGCGAAAGATCCCCGCTAAAGCATTCGGTTGATGTGCCCCCGCATAAATCTCGCACAATTGAGTTCTTTTCGAACGAGCCGGGACAATGGATGCTTCACTGCCATAATCTTTATCATATGAAAACCGGCATGGCCCGGGTCGTACGTTACAATGATTTTAAACTCACACCCGAGATGGCCAAGCACGACGCACACGATCCGCATCTTCACGAACACCTCTATACACACACACAGCTCGAAGCCGCGAGTAATCATGCCAAAGCGGGTTTCCATCTCATGCGCACGTGGGACGAAATCGAACTCGAAATTGAAAGCGCCAACCTCGACGGGAAGAACTTTTCGTTCGGAGAGGACTGGGAGACCGAGGGTGATTTGGTCTACCGTAGATGGTTTTCAAACTTCTTTAATTTGTTCGGCGGAGGATCACTTTACGATGAAAAGGGTTTCGGGACGATCGGGATTGGCTACATACTTCCTCTGTTGATCGAAACGCAGTTTTCCGTGAATCATGAAGGGCGCTTCAGATTCGATGTCGAAAAGCGATTCCAATGGACCAAAAACGTGTTTTCGGACGTCGATTTTACGTGGAGACCGGATTGGGATGGCGAGCGTGACACCGAGTTTGAAGTCAGCCTGATGTACGGACCTTCTTGGAATTGGTCGGCGGGCCTTATGTTTACGGAAAAGAGCGCCGGTATTGGCGCAAAGATTCAGTTTTAATATAAATAAAAGGAGCGACATATGACAAAAAAAGCCACATCCCTACTTCTCACTCTAGCCACAAGCATTCTTTTTTGGGGCGTCACCGCTTCCGGCGCCGGCGAGGACTGGAAAATTGTTCCGAATAAACAGGTCTGTATGGTGACCAACGCGCATTTTTCCCGGCCGCAGATCCCGGTCGAACAAGACAATAAAACCTATTATGGCTGCTGCGAGAACTGCAAAGCCACTATCCAAAAAAATGCAACTTCGAGGTCGGCGACCGATCCGCAGTCTAAAAAGTCAGTGGATAAGGCGACGGCAATTATCGCTGCGAACGATGCTGGCGAGGTTATGTACTTTGAGACCAAAGCCAATTTTGAAAAATACGTACACAACCTGAAGAGTATAAAAAGATGAGCTTAACAAACACCGATGACGTCTAATTTTAAAATCAATTTAACTCTGCTTACTTTAGGTGTCTTAATTATCACCATGGTGGGAGTAACTGCTTCTGGGCATGAAAAGGTCCAGCACCTAAATCATGGAGATAAAGCCAAGGCCGTGAGTCCAGAGGTTCTAGCGAAGATAAATTTGTTTTACGAATCGTCCGTAAAATCTATCTTTAAGAACAGTTGTTTTGATTGCCACAGTTCCACTACCCGCTACCCATGGTATTCGGAGATTCCCGGAGCGAAGCAGGTCATCCAGAATGATATTGCGGAAGCAAAAAGCCATTTGGATATGAGTGATGGGTTTCCATTTATAGGCCATGGCAGTCTAAAGGAAGATCTAGAGGCAATTCGCAAATCTATCAAAGACGAGTCTATGCCGCCATTTCGCTATCGAATCCTGCATGGGAGTTCGAGGCTCAGCGATGAACAAAAACAGACGGTTCTCGAATGGTTCGATTCAAGCATCGCACTACTAAAATAAGACTAAGTGGTAGCGTCTTTTAACATCCTGGTTCTCACCACATCGATCTCTAAATCCAATCGGATTCCCAAATGCATCCTTGGCGGCATTATGATCCCCCTAAACCTGTCCAATCTTTGTTTCGTTGGTTTGGGATGGTTGCGGGTCTTCCTCCCCCATGCAAATCTGTGGGCTTATGCGGGTCAACCCATGTCATACTGCTGCCTATTTAAGCATTTGCTGACATATTGGGTCGGAGCTAAATTCTCGGAATTGTTAAAACTCAAGTAATTCTATATACCTTTAAAACGAATATCGCGGCACCTGCCACCCCATCCAATTCTTTTCTAAACATTCGAAACCAAACGCAATTTTGAGACGGGTTTTTTCGGTGCGGGCTTTTGCGGGACAGAATCGCCCCCAAACATTTTATCCGCTCCCCCATCCACTTTAAAAACATCGCCAAGCGCCTTTGAAATCTTCTGCTTCTGATGATCAGTTTCGCCCGTATATCTCCGAGTCACCCTCACTGAAGTGTGACCTAAGAATCTCGATACAGCGTCGATGTCGCCAGTCGCATCGTTTGCTAGAGTCGCGGCCGTTCTTCTCATGAAATGCGTTCCGCTAACGTGATTCAAACCCAGCGAACCCAAAACCATGTTGTAGTAAGTGGCAATCGTCTTCCTATTTACGGGAAGACCCTTCTTACTCACGAACAACGGATTGCTCGGATCACTTTGCTTAATCACATCTTGAAGTACCGGAACCAACTGCTCAGGGATCGGCAAACGCCGTACGCGCTTTGTCTTCGTGTACTCTTTCACCGACGGCAGCCAGGTCCTTAGATCCCAGTGAACACAACGACGAATCGTTATGACCTTCTTTTCAAGATCTATGCAGTCTTTGTAGAGGCCGCAGACTTCACCGATCCTCAGGGCAAAAAAGTACTGCAGAAGAGCGACTACGAAATAAGTGTCATTACGTTTTTTAAGCTCTTGCAGGAACTTCGTCGCATCTTCTGAATCGAGGTACTTCACGGAACCATCGGAACTTTCAATGAGCACGGTCCTTTTGCGAGGCTTCTTAAACGAAGGCACATTATAGTTAACGCCCTCCTCAACTTCTTCTCTATAAAATCTTAAGATGACCCTTAGCAGTTGCCATTCTTTCTCGAACGATTTTCTCCGAAAGCTTCGAGGAAAATCGTTGAGCCAGAATTGCGCTAGCGAATTCAAAACCTTCCCGTCGATATCCTTAGCCGGGTAATCAGCTAAAAAATCGAGAGCCGGAAGAAGTTTCTCGTACGTTTTTACCGAACATTCGGTTATATTATCAGTCAGCATTTGTTTCATAAATTGACTACAAAACGAAAGGAAAGAAAATGAAAAGAACCGGTAGACTTGCGATCCCAGTTTTGGCCCTTACGCTATTAACAACCAATCTATATGGGAGAGAAAAAGCAATGACTTCAGAAAAAGTAAAAATAGCGGTTACCATCCGTCTTGAAGCTAAACCAGGTAAGGAGGTCGAGTTGGCCGAATTGCTAACTTCCGCTGCGCAAGTCGTCGCCAGCACGGAACCAAAGACTTTATTTTGGTATGCCACCAAAGTTAACAGTCGCACTTTCACAATTAATGATGGCTTCGCCGATGAAACAGGCTTGAAAGCCCATTTTGATGGTAAGGTAGCCGCTTTACTGAAGTCTAAAGCAAGCGACCTGATCGTTGGCGGCTGGGAACAAGGCGTTTTGCCTAACGTAGTCCAAAGTGATATTCTTTCGAGCATTAAGTGAGTCCGAAAAGGTAGACGATAAATAATGAGAAAACCGCTGAAGCCGAAATCTGAAATCGTCACAGATTTGAGTCGAGTTTTTCGCGCTCATGGCTTTGATGGAGCCACGTTGACGAAGCTGGTTGAAGAAACTGGACTTGAGCGAGCGAGTCTATATCACCACTTTCCAAACGGAAAAGCAGATATGGCAGAGGCGGTTTTACTCCAAGCACTATTGGATTTGGAAGCCGACGTGATTAATTTTCTTAAAGAAGAGGGGGATGCAAAAGCGAAGCTCAAAAGAATGTTTAACGCCGTCGAGGCGTTTTACAACAATGGCAACGATGTTTGTTTCATCACGATTTTCTCGCTTGGCCACCAGAGCAAGAAAATTGATGAGATGATGAGTGGAGCGATTCGTACTTGGCTTAAGTATCTGGAGAAGACGTTGGCAGATTCAAAAGTTGATGACCCCAAAAAATCAGCTCAACAACTTCTATCAACAATTCAAGGAGGTCTCATTCTGGCCCGTACATTAAATGATCCTTCAGTTTTTAGAAACTCCTTAAAGCCTTTACGCGTAGCTTGGCTGTAGACTTTGAACTAATGACACTTCGTTCTAGACCGGTCGGCTATGAGCAGGTGCCAGGCTTCCTGACTCTACCTCAATCGGAATTCATCGTAACGGTTTGACTTGCTGACGGTTGCGAACAAAACGGAGCCTTTTGGACCGGTAAAATCAAAAGAAAGCGGACCAATATTGGTCCGCCTAGAATGGGTATTTAGCCGCCTACTTCCTGTTCTCCATCAGTCGAAACGCCCTGGAACTTCATTTGAATTTTTGCGAGCTCTCTTTCTGCTTCGGCCCGCTTCTCAATTTCTGCTTTAAGAGCTTCCTCTTCACGCTTCATCGCCGCTCTCTCGGCCGAAACACTCCCGTGACTGCATTTCGCAATTAGGCTGATCTGGCGATATGAAATGCCACTTTTTAATAGTTTCCTAATTAAATCTGAATCGCGCATTTTCTTTCGACCAATCAGCCTCCCCTTCGCCCGAGCATTTGCGAGGCCGATCTTTACCCGGTCTGCGATTAAATCCCGTTCGAGCTGAGCAATGCTTGCAAGAATACTGAAGATCGCAACACCTATGGCGGAGTTCGTATCGATTCTTTCTGATATTGAAATGAACTGAACTCCTTTTGACTTAAACTTCGACAATGCGCTCAGTAAATGGGTGGTGCTTCTTGCAAACCGACTGAAGCTATAGACGACGATGGTAGAGATCTCTCCGGCTTCAACCGCCGCCATCATCCGATCCAGAGCCGGACGACTGGACTTAGTTCCACTAATGCCGCCGTCCGAATAAAATTCGACATTGGTCATATGATTCTGCTCACACCAAGTTCTCAATACTCTGACTTGTGATTCTAAGCCGGTCTCTTGATCGGCTGTACTGGTTCTTGAATAGCAAGCGATCCGCTTGTCATCTGACATTCGTTCTCCGTTTTGTTGTTGCTAGTGGGTAATGTATTTTGAAAAAAGAAAAAACGTTGGCTTGGGTTTGGCTAAACCATTTCAGCTGTCCCGCACTTTTTCGAAAGTGCGGGATTCTGTGGGATTTGACCTGTCACTTAGCTGCATAAGCAGGCACTTCTTGTCCGACTGAGTCGCGAGCAACTAATTGAAATTATTAAAACTTGAGTAAATTCAAAAACTTCAAACTGGATAAAGTGGCCCCTGCCACCCCATCCAATTTCATTTCCTTTAGTCGTTTACACTTCCCTACAATTCTTAGATGGTCCGCATGTTGACCACGCATTCGCGTGGATGGCGTGACAAGCGTTCGAGCCGACCGCATCCACGGACGGACAATCTCCGCTGGGAACATGAGGACTTGCGATTACCCGTCAGCCCCATCCAATTTTATGGATTATGTAAGGAATTTTTAAAATTGAAAGTCGAAAGGAGAATGTAGCGGTACGAGTATAACCTAAACAAGTGTTTTACCCGGTCCCAAACTACATTGAGGTGCCTTTATTGTGGACCAAGATCCCTTCCACGATAAAGTTGTTCGGTGGTAATTCCAGGCCGATGTGAAAGACAGTCCCAGTTCCGGCGCTTAAATCGAACGCTCCTCTAAAAACTAACGATGCCTCACATCCATCAACTTTAATAAGGCGATCCGTGGGAGCCATGTCACCGATGGCTACATAGTTTTTAGCATCAGCTGAATAGAATGGATGATCAGATGTAGTTTCGATGGCTTTACCCGTCGGAGACAAATTGCACAGACGGCCAAATATTCTATTTTGAATGATCTGGATGGACTTCACTCGATTTATAATCTGGCGCTTACGATCAATATCCCAGGAAATAATCTCGTCCCCATTGCCGATGCTCGCGATCGCCACGTAGCCCTTGGGAGTCAGAACCCGCATTGCAGACGTAAAGCAACCGTACTTCGAAACCCCTCGGAGTCTTGTTTCCTCGGACGCTAATCGCCGAATTTCATCGTGTCCAAATTTGGTCCCGGCTGATTTCTCCATCGATAGTGTTTCAATTGCAAATTGGCGGCGATCAGGCAGTACTAATCCGTTGATTTCAATGTCCTCAACTATAGATGCAATTTTCTCTATTCTAGAAGAGTCCCTGGTGCTCACAGGAGGGTTTGCTGCACCAACCTTAGATGCTGTTCCTAAGAACAATAGTGACACGAAGATCAAAATAAGAATTTGCAGATACGATTTCATTATGGCCCGACGATGCAATAATCATGGGGCGCTGTAAATTGCGGTGTTGAAGCATGCAATTTCAGTTGCGTACAATCGATCAACGACGATGAAGATTTTTCCTGAACAAAATCAGATAATGTAGGTCCCGCTTATTCGGAAATGCCGCGGACCTAGATCAATTGCTTAGTACGTGCCCCACCACCCCATCCAATTTCGCCCTTCCGCCCGAAATTGGACGAAAATAGAAAATCGAAAGTAGTAAGACGGGATCGAAGGCGGAACCGTCGTCGCAGGAAATTCCTCTATTTTCTATTGTCGTTTTCGGCGGCAGGACTCGGAGTGAGAACGCGGCCGCGAGGACCTGCGTCTACACGAAGCCCCATCCATTGTTTAAAGATTTTCGATCGCCGCCTCGAGGGCGCTCGTTTGATCTTTGTATCGACCGCTGGCGACCAATTCCTCAAGCTTTTCTATTAGAGTTCGGGTGAGCTTAAAAGCCTTTAGATGCTTCTTCTCGTTAAGCGGCTTGGTTCGCTTGTCTTTGAGCTGCGTGTACGCCCACACTTTCAGCTTTTCAAATGCCACCCCTTCAAACTCAGGACCGGCGTGTTCGCCGGCGCGTAGAGCTTTAATGACGACACGTAGATTTTCTGGCATCTGCTCAAAGTCGCGAAAACTCTTTTGATAATGAAGTACGGCGGTCGGAAGCACTTCGATAATTCGAGGCTCAACATTCAGGCCGGCCCAAATAGCATCTTTAATCTCAAGCTTCATACCCGTTTTTCCAGCAATGGGTAGATTTGTATTAAGAAGGCCTTTGCCTTTTAGAAAGGCCATTGTTTTTTTAAAGCGTGGATCTTTTCGATGCTGAGTATTTTGCTCCGCTTTTGCTTTAATCTTATTTAGAAATTCTGCATTCTTCATAATTATTCCCCAGCGAAGTAATTTAAATCGCCGCCGTTTTCTTCAATACGGCGCATGAGATCCGGAAACTTCTCGCTCGCAATTGCGTCTACGATCAGAACCTTATTCTTTTCTTTTGCCTTCACTGCTTTGCTAACTAATGTAGATTCCGGATCTAGCAACTTCACACGAACGAACCTAGAATCAAAAAGCGTATCAAAAGTACTTCCCGGTGGAATCCAGACGAGCTCACTGTCGTCATCAAGCCGAAGATCGTACTTAGGAAGAATCTCTTTTTTCAAAACGCTGATCACGAACGCTTGATTCTCTTCAACGACTGCGTCGAGATCGTTCGTCATGGCAAGAGTAAGGATACTTGCTGCAAACTCGTTTGCGAGTAGCGAAGCTTGTCCCATAATTCGAACTTCGATTGGACGAAGTTTGAGGCTTCCGAGCTTTTCACGTTCCTCATTTTCGGATCTAATCCGCTCGTTTAATTCCTCAAATATGTTTCGAAGCGTCTCCCTCATCACATCCATAATATAACGTATATACGGTATTTTATCAATAGATCTTGAATACTTATGTTACTTTACAATGAGATCTTTAAAGCTAATAAATTCCAGAGCTTACGAGGAGGTGTACGTTAGGACTGAATCCAACCGGGCCTATTCTGATGCACACCTATACCTTTCGGCACTCCAGCTAAGGAGCAACTATCTACGACGAAAAGAAGCATAGGAATGTTGACTACGCATCTGAGCAAGTTCAACTGAACATTTTTGGCAGCGGGCGTCCGCCGAATTCTTTTTTCGAAAGCTTTCGAGGCTCTTTCTTCCAACCGAACTTTTCTAAATCTATAAGTCCGTTTTCATCGACTTCAACGCCTTCGGCTTCAAGGCGCGATTTCTGCCTTTTGTAGTCAACCGAACCTTTTTGAAATTTAATGGAACCGTCGGACCTGATAACTCGGTACGCGGGGATTTCGGACGAATCTTTAAAGCGATTCACCATAATACTAATGGGACTGGATTGTTGCGCCCGTTCGCAAAGCCTGGCGATTTGGCCATAGGTTGCTACTTTGCCTTCTGGAATAGCGAGGACCCATTTCATAACGGACTCCCGCATCGTTCCGCTTGGAGCCTTAACAGGAATTTTCATTGATAGCTCCCCTCACTTTTAGAATTGACGCCGTATATTTATCGTTCTGCAGCGGTCATCAAGCCGATCTTCTCTTGGATTAACGAAAGAGCCAAAAGTTAATTCATTGGGATGTCAGCACCGGACGAGCCTAAAGTAACTGAGAAAGTTCACTTTGCTTTCTAATACGGCTCGGTAGAATAGTGATTACTAAAACTTTTGATCTTTTAATAACCCCAGGGTCACCTTGATCAAGTCAAAATCCGTCAAAATCAAAACAGAATCAGGCTTCGTTTCAGGAATTCTTGAAATTCCGAACAAGACCACTGCAGGCCTAACGCTCGCGCACGGAGCGGGTGCGGGAATGCACCACGCATTTCTGCGCGACCTTTCGACCGCGTTGGTGGCGCGGGGCTTCGCGGTTCTGCGCTTTCAGTTTCCCTACATGGAGGCCGGGAAGAAGAGGCCGGATTCTCCCAAGGTTGCGTGCGCCACCGTTGCCGCCGCCGTGGCCGCGTTACGCAAGCGCGTCCCGGACCTGCCACTCTTCGGGGCGGGCAAATCATTTGGCTCACGCATGACCACGACTGCGGCCAGCGAAGGACTATTAGAGGATTTGAGCGGCATCATTTGTTTCGGGTTTCCCCTTCATCCCGCCGGCCAACCCGGGATCAAGCGGGCCGAGCACCTTAAGCAAGTCGCGGTAAAAATGCTTTTCTTGCAAGGCACACGTGATGATCTCGCCGATCTTAAGCTTATGCGCGGCGTTTGCAAAAAACGACCGCGCGCTAAACTTCATATCGTCGAAGGTGCAGACCATGGTTTCGCTGTACTAAAGCGATCGGGCCGAACTCCCGCGGACGTGTTGGAAGAGCTGGCGAACGAAGCGGCTGGTTTTGCCGCTCGTACCGGAACCCGTAAAACTCGAAAATAATTTTATAATAGAAGAAGTCGTAAGGAGTTAGCGGCACTCTAATGGGGAGGTGGCCGCGTACCCGGTCATCGGCTGCGAACATCGCGTGAGTCCGTCGCTGAAGCTTAAGATGCCCTTCGGCGTACCGTTACCACCACCGGTCGGCGACCAGTGTTCGAAAGTCACTTTGACGTAAGGAAGATTGAATTTATGGCCACTCTCTTGCGCGACCATAATCATCGACGAAATCGTATTATAAATAAAACCACACCACTCGGCTGAATTCTTAACCGCGGCGCACTCGGCGGTCCATTGCGGTGAGGCTTCGGCTTGGATAGCGAAGAAGATAAGTATGGTAGAGAGAATACGGGCGATTTGTGCTTTCATTTGTTCTTTCTCTTAAAGGGAATTCGATTTCTTGGAGACCGTGGATCGGGTTAGCTTAAGGTTCTCGTTCAGGTCAATCCTCGGTCAGGAACAAGGTGCAAACTGCGAAGAAACGGGTTAAATTTCCTTACCTATGAAAAATAAAACACTCTTCGCAATCTTTACCTCGCTTATCGGAGCGGCCTGCTCCACTCAGCCCTTTACCCAATCCTTATTGGCCGATGGAGCCACTTGGGAGGTTAGCGCCAATGAAGTCGATTGCCGTGGCGTGCCCGACTGCAAAGGTAAGATGAAATCCATCGTCGCCGATCGTGGGCGCTTCGTTTGTGGCCAGAAACCTTTTCGGGTCATGTCCTGCGATCCCAGAATGGCAAGCTACGGTATGGCAAAGGTAAAGTGCATGATCCGATGTGGAGAAAAACCACTTTCCGATACGCCCGGCCAAAAGCAACTTGAGCAAGAGCTTTAAGCAGTCGGTTGGGCGACGAAGCGCTCTATTCATTAGCTTATCGAAATTTTACATCGAGCTTCTCCGTCAAAACGGCTCGCAATCTTAATAGCTGCTGCCGGAACCGCCGCCACCCGAGGAACCTCCGCCGAAAGAGCCTCCGCCGCCGCCACTAGAACCTGAGCTGCCGCTGTAGCCAGAACTTCCACTTGAATCCGAGACGGCGGAGATGGCGGCAATTGCGTATAGTTCTCGCTTCAGCGATTTACAGGCCAGACACTGGAAATGCCGTTCACCCCGCCCCTCGCTTGAAGTCGTCGGTTGCTCAAGGACTTTATTACTGATGCGCTTATTTGCCTTCGCATGGCATTTTTCACATTCCGAATACTTGTAGGCATTGGGGCCTTCGTAACTATCTTTGCGAACATGTCCCTCGGGGCAAACCCAGACGTCATAGTCTACCGAGCCGATCTTTTCTTCGACAATTTCTTCTGGATCCTCGAAGGCTTTTTCCTGTTTATTATTCTGCAACACCATCGTTTGCCGGCAGTGCGGGCATTCGCGCGGTTGCGCGCGCAGACGTTCGGCCCACGCCGTCCGTGTTAAGTTTCCGACGATGAACCAGAGCACGGCCAAGCCGAAGCCGATGCCCAATGCGTTGAGTTCCCCGGATGAATAGGCAAACCACGCAAATGGCATAAAGAAGCTGGCGATCTGCCAGAAAAACAAAAAGCGGAAATCTTTGTACAACTGCCGGTAACGCCAAAGCGGATCCGGGTTCTTAAATAGAACAAGCATGCAGAGGAACGAGCAAAGGAGAAGGAAAGCGATGATCCCGGCGATAATGATTAAGGCTCCACGGCCTTCTCTATCGCCAGGATTAAATAAAGATGCACTCTGTCCGTCGGTTTGGAAATTCCTGGCGCTTGAATCTCCAAGCAAAACATCTTCTATTTTTCGCAAACCTGAAAGAAACCCCGCCGCAGCCCGACCTTGTTTGAGCGCCGGCACAATTAATTCTTGCTGAATTCGAAACAAGGTCACATCGGGCAGGACACCCTCTAAACCGTAACCGGTTTCCATTTCGATGCGCCGCTGATCGGTGACGAGGAGTATGAGAAGTCCGTTATCCTTAACTTTGTCGCCGATTTTCCAAAGGTTGAAAAGTTCGACCGCGAAGTCTTTCGGGATTTTCTTTCCGATACTTTTCAAAGTGACCAGCGCCACCTCGGCTTGCGTACGCTGATGAATTTCAGAAAGGACGGTTTCGATCTCCGCTTTCTCCTGAGAATTAAAAACGCCGGCGTTGTCGACGGCCCATTGATTCACTTTCCTCGGATTCGGTACGTCTCGCACATTGGCGATTTGTGCGTGTAAGGAAGTGCCGAGCAAACAGATAAGGGCGAGCATGATGTTGTACATGCTCTTAGTTCAACACTCCTGAACGCTACGTTCAAAGTAAACGCAGGCCACTGGTCTATTGGCGTGATGGAGGGCCGCGCGACCAAGGCCTTTGAAAATTAGGCGCGTATGCCTAAACTTTTTACGGGCCGGCCAGGCGTTGCTTTTGGGATCCGCCCTGCTAAAAACCTAGATATTTTAGGCCCCCCCTTTGCAGCACTCCGGTACATGCTTAAGAATTTCCTTGTCCACATCGTATCGCTCGCCATCGCTTTGCAATTCACCTTGGTGCTTCCGGTGAACGCCGCCGAAGATGAGACTCCCTCCGAACCCGTGGTGCCGATCTATCAATATAAAATCAATCCGGCGAGCCCCTCACCGATCCAGGAAATTCGCGTACTGGGTGGTGAAGCCAATTCCGTTGAAGAGCTTGAGGTCCTTCAAGAAGCGCTAACGAATAATAAACAGTTCGATGCCGTCACCATGGCCGAGCCCGATGAACCCACGGCCGTTCATCACTCCTTTAGAGAAAGGGCTAATCGATTATATTCCGAACTGAAAGCGCCGATCCAGAGACGCGTTAAACTCTCTAGTCGCCATTTTGGGGATTGGTTTGTAAAAAACAGACTTCGCATTTCGATTGTCGCTATCGAAGTGATCACCGTTGCCGGTGTAAAGTACACCGAATTGCATTTTGGACCGCAGGCTTTTTCGCATTCGGTGGCCTTGACCGCCGGCATTTCAATGTCTGCGTTGATGGGCGTGGTCGACTGGAACACACCTCGCTTAATTCGATTTTTAACTACGACTTCGACTCCGGTACAGGCCGTGCTCGAACGAATCTCGAAGATGGCAGGAGATGAGCGCCAAGTGGCCCTGCACAAGACGCTGAGCACGGCTCATCAGTTTACCAAAAATGCGGGAATCAATTTAGCGATCTTCAGCGTTTTTAAAGCTATCCTACTCGCCACAACGCACGACGGGACCAATTTCGAGAACGCCTTGTGGGCGTTGCATGCGCTTGCGCCCGGCGAAGTCCTCGATTCCGTTAAATTGTCGGTTCTATCAACGGCCGTTTCATTCCCGACCACGATGGTCATCTTGGCGTACAACAAAAAGGCCAAGGCAAATGCCGATGGAAATTCGGAGGCGCTCGCGCAAGTGGCGAAAAATTCGATGACCATGATGTCCGCGGCTCTTACCTCGCGAGCACTTTTGTTCTCGTCGATCATCGTCGGCCAGCAGTTCCAATGGCAAACTTTGGAGCTCGCGGGATATTCGGGCCTCGGCGCAATATTCGTGGGAAGCATTTGGAAGCTTGTGTCCGACCTTACTAAGGCACGGCGCTTGGATTGTGCGAAGTCTTTAGCTAAAGAGCGTTCTCGCGTTCGCTCTCGGTAAGCTTTCGTAGTGCGGTGAGCTCGCCCACCTGTTGGGGAAGATCATTAAATGCGGTGCGCCCGATAAAGAAATTCAGCGCCGTCTTTTGCACGATCCACTCTTGATCCGACTCAGGCAGTTGTCCGAACTCAACGGATTCCATTGCAAGACGCCTCACCTCTTGGCGAACGAGCTCATCGTCCATCGCGACCAAGGCGTTCTTATCATCTGTGGACTGGGAAGGAAGGGCTAAGATTTCGACGGGCGCGGCGTGAGCCACCGGGTTTTCGGTGCCCTTCATTAAGTAAGTCGTGAGGCTGATAACGACCATAAAGCTCGAAACGATTTCTAAGCGCATCACCTATTGTCGTTCATTTCGAAAGTTTCGAAAACCGGCAAATTTTTAATCACCTGATTTGGATCAGGTTGAGACGCTCCAACGAAAAAAATCAATCTAAAACATCTAATGTGAAGGACCGGGGCAAGGCTTTGCAGATTCTAGAGTCAGGCCGGCACTTTCTAATTTCTCATTTTACGAAAGGCTACTGAGCTGTAAAAAACCGGCGTCAGCCGCGGAATCGGCGATCCTTAATGGCGCCTGATTTATGGAAAGCGCGTATGATGGCCAAGGCATCGGCCTCCGCGCGATGGGCGCCGTAGCTAAACCCGTAGTGCCGACAGATCTTTTCTAGTCCGTAGCGTTCCAGGTTCGGATTGAACTTTTTGAAGTGCTTGCGAGAACAGAATCACTTGTTCGAATAGGTTTCGCCAACTCGCCGGAACTCGTTATTCAGGAAACCTTGGTCGAAGCGCGAATTCTGCGCGACTAACCTTCTTGTTTCCATGAAAGCTTTGATCTCCGCGGCCTGCTCCCGGAACGTTTTCGCTTCTAAGAGTGAATCATCCCGGATCTTATGAACTCGTAACGCTCCCGGATGACTTTTTCTTCCCTCGGGATTAACCAAGGCAACGTACTTAAGAAGGCGCCACTTCTCCGGCGAAACCTCCGTAAACTTGATGAGCGCGATTTCAATGATTCGATCATTCTCCGGATACGCACCGGTCGTCTCGGTATCGACAAAACAGAGTTTACCTATGTCCGGGCCAAAGTGTCCCCGAACATCTTGCAGAAGTTCGCGTTCGACCGGATCGATCACTTCATCCAATTCGGGTGAGGCCGGGTCGCACAAATCGAAATTTAGGGAGTATTGATGATCCACTTCAGATTAGATTAGATTAGCCATGAGAGAGTTCGCCCGCAAGGCATCACCTCACCGTCTGATAAAAAGCACGTGGCTGCCCGCTCGGCTGGACAATGTAGGCACAGTTTACACAAACCGAGTTCTGGTGATGACAAGATTTCGAAGTTTTCTTACAGGTTGCTTATCGTATGAGCTTTAAAGCGTTGATAATGTTTGCTTCAATTTATTATACCGCTACGGTACACGCGGTGAACTGCCGATCTTCACTGACCGAAAGTCAGGTGCAGCTTGAAATCATTATCGAAAAAGCTAGAGGTTACTATCAATTGGTTGATGCACTGGAAGGCAATCCTCAAGACGTTCAGGCATTGAATATGTTTGTCGAATTTTTTGATTCTCATTCTGGTCTGGCCGCGCTTCAGCTTCCGCGCGCCATAAAAAGGCCGGAGTACCTCGACTTTCTGGAGAGGATTCTAAAAACAGAGATGTCTCATCTAAAAGAGCAGATGAACGACGGTGATCGACAAACCCTGTTGTCGCGCCAGCGAGCGATTGTTTCGGCCATCATCTCCGCAGACACCGATTATGCTTTTGATATCTTGATGCGCGCATTGGACTCAAACAACCCGTTCGTAGCTGAACCGGTGGCTTTCAGTTTAGATTCCGTTGGAAGATCAGATTTGAGGGCTAGGGCACTCGTCAAGGCCGCGAGTAGTCCAATTGCCGCAATTCGAAGAGGGGCCGCGGTCAGTATTCGAAACCTGGTCGCGCCCCAAAGCGAAGAAATTGAAAATATTTGGCAGGATCTTGCAAAAGATAATGACGAGACGGTCCGCATGCAAACAGCGTTTACGCGCGGACGCGATTAAATCACTACTCGCAAAAACGAGTGATCAAAGGTGAAAGTTCCACGCGCCGTTTAAGCGCATCCGCTTTCATGTCTTCGCAATCGGCCGTGATTTCGGTTTCCGCCGTTGAAAACGTGTCGGACACTTGCTTGGCGATGTCATGCTCAACTTTTTTAGATTGAAGGCATGAGCTTATCTTAGAAATTTCGGCCTTGGTGGTGTTTTGCTCCAGCGCGGTCTTCGGCGAGAAGTTAATATCTTTAGCGTCGGTTACAAATTTGCCACGCACACGCTTCTCGATATTCAAGGAGTAGAGATACACTTTACTCGTATCATTCGGACGGATGCTGGGATGAACCGGTCGGTAGCCGGCGATGTTGATATTGATCTGTACGCGCAAGGATTGATCGGCGGGGCCAACGCACGATTCAACTTTTTGGGCGTCATAAAGACAGTACGCTTCGAGCGAAAGGCCGATCGCCTTCAAACTCTCGGCGCTGGCGATCAGCTTGCGAAAGAACTCAAGAGCTGAGTCACGGTACAAAGTGTGATCCTTGTGAGTGCGGGCAATCTGCTCGAGGTTCTGCACCTCTTTAGCCGCCAGGTCTAATTCCTGCCGCAAGTTAACGTCACAAGGAAGATAGGTTTTCGAGCCGCCGCTAAAATATCTATACTCTTTGAGATAAACGAGCCCGGTCTTCTCGGCGAGTCGCTCTTCCATCTTGCTTTGCCGTTCGAGCAGGACCGGGTCCGGGCTTTTGATCATCTCGGTCGGCTTCTTTTTGTTGTCGCAAGCCGAGATCGAAAGAGCACACACCGCTAAAAGCAAAATCATTTTTTTATCCACGAGCGACTCCGTCGTAAGGTTCGGGAGACTTCAATCGCAATACGGAGGCCATACTCTGCTCGCGTATATCGCCACTGCCGCCTCTGGGCGGTATTTTTTGCAGAATGATGTGCGAGATTGGACCTCGCGATGAGTGACAATTAATGGCGTGAAGCGGCTCACGGCGTAAATTAGATGGACGTGCCTCCCGCTTTTTAATCCTCGCAAACTTGAATAAGGCTTAGATTGTGAACCGTGCTTGTTCCTTGATGATGATTTGGGAACTTTTCTTTTCAGTGTGCAGCAGGGGTGCAGGCACGGCGGCGACTTAAAATACTAAGGAATACAGTGCTCTTTCTTTACCGAGCAGCTTTTAATTGTATCATCCTCCTGGCCGATGATGCAGTTGCAGACTTCCTGAGAAGATGAGGATTTTCCAACGATCCGCATTTTCCGGTAGATATATGATTCTTCGTCTTCGGCAGGTTCTTTTGATTCGATTTCTATCGGCCGTGCCGTGAAATCTGAAATCGTAAACCGCGCTGACCGGGAGTATCTACCCGCACCGCCGGTCACACAACCGACGGTGAACTGTTTTTTTATTTTTAGATCCGGCTCCGGATTGCAGAGGCTCTCGCCGCCGTAACCCTCAATTTTCAAATTACTAAAGTTGGATTTTTGGGGATCATAAAGCCAGATCGCATAATTAGTGTCATTGTGGATCCGTAGCTCTGTTCGCACGGCAATGTCTTTATACCCGTCACCATCATAATCTTTATCCGTGGACCACCAGTCGATATGGTTCGACATCTCGAAAAAATCTGTCTTCAATTCCTGCTCGTAATCATTTAGAGCTTGAAGTGCTTTGGTAGGATGGCTGGGATCGACAATAATGAAAGAAGATATTTCGCCATCTTTTTGAATCATATCGATTCGAAGGGGCTTTACCTTCCGGCCTATTCTATCCAATTGCATGTGTATAAGCTGTTGAGTGTCGATCTTTTTCCTCGGTTGCAATTTGATCGTTCCAAGTGCTCCTCGTGAAGGTTTCCAGTTGCCCTCCACCGATCCTTCTTTTATTTGAATCGCCCATGTTCCACCCGTAGGGTTTCCGCCTTCAAACTCTTCAACCGCGATGTTCGGAGAATCGCCCTCCCGTTTTCCAATAATACGAATGGGCTTTAAAGTCTTCTCGTAGTAATAAAAACCCAATAAAGATCTTGGCTTTCCATTCTCGTATTCAACCTCGAAGTGAGCCGTAACGGGGAGCTTTTGATCCGGGATTGAAATCTCGCCATCAAGGTGAAATCGCTTTTCATCAGCGCGAGCGAAGTTTGACGATATCGTGATCGCAAGAATTAAAAACAAAGGTAACTTCGAGCTCAACCGGTAACGATTTGTTTCCATCTTGCCCCCTTCCAATAAATTAGTTCAGTCCGTAGGGAAGATCAATTGAGACCATGGCGGCCTAGTCTGGGGTGAGGCCATTAGATCCTCTTTCGACGTTAGCCAAAGATTCGTTAGTGACCGGCGATTATCCCCGCTTTACGCTAAGAAAATGAAAGCGCCTCATCATATTTCTTCGCTAACGAACGGCCGGGCCGAGATGTTCACGACCGATCTTGGATTAGCCGCTTATCAAGGTAAAGCCGACGAGATCAAGCGAGCGCTCGAAAAAGGGGTTGATTGGGCAACTGAAGGTGAATTTCTATTAAGCTCAGCCATCTTTGGGCATCAATGGCAAATCGCCCGGGAAATTTTAAGGGCCGGGATGCCGATTTCCGATTCAACCTACAAAATGATTTATTACTGGGCAGACCACTCGCTGCTCGATGAACTGCCGTCACGCCCGGATATCCTTGAACCGTTGCAATTAGATGGTCAGAAGACCGACTTCTTTAAGGCGGTCATCGACGAAAACTTGGAAACGGCCCGCATCCTATTTCGAGCCGAATGGGTAAACGCCGAATCCGACATCCTAGCTGATCGTGTCTCCAGAAACCCACTGCACTACGCTGCACGAAGATGCCATTTCGAACTGATTCGATTCCTTCTGATGTCAGGAGCCGATGTGAATGCTTTAACCGGCGACGGCCAAAGTGCGCTCACGCTCGTTTCTCGTTGCGCAACCGTCGATCGACGTACACGCAGGCTATGCTTCAAACTTGTTCGCTCCTTCGGGGGCGAAATGGTTCCGCCGGTAAAGAGCTGGTTTGAAAAGTGGCGTCTGTCCCGGGGCAATTGGAGCTCCTCTTAGAAGCCCTCCCTATTCACGGCAGCGAAGCTCGATCAACACGCCCGAAAGATCTTGGACAAAGCTTTGGTATCCGTAAAGCCCGTGACGAGACGGTGCTTTGATTTCCCGCATGCCTTCTAAGATAAGTTCTTTGTGAAGCTTCACCACATCCGGCGTTATGATCATCTTCTCAAATTTAGAAACGGCGATGGTCTCGTGTTCAGTATCCAATAGAAGCTCCCCCACATCTAAAGCAACTATCCGTATTCAACATCCGGGGGGAGGTGCAGTCAGTAAACTCAGGTAGAAACCGTGTCCAAAATAGTGTGTGGAGATTTCTATCAGCTTATTTTGAAGGCACGTAGCGCAGGGCAATTACGCCCGAGGAAAATTCGTGCCGGCTCACTGCCAACGTACAAACCTTTGCCCGATTAAGCTTTCAAATCACAAATGGTTTTTTCAAGCTGATGACCACGCACGAACCAAAAATACGGCGGTGCGTGCACGGTGCGCCGGAGGCCTTGGCACGGTTGGTGCTGTTCTAAGCGTCTTCACGCAGAGTTTCAGCCCAGGAGGCCACATGTCAGATTCATCGCCCTCGATCGCCGAAGAAGTAAAAAAAGACAACGAGCAAAACCGTGGAGCAAAGACGGATGACGTTCCAGGAGTTCGTGGCCCCCAAGCGAATGATAAGGGCAAAGAGACCGACGGCGCCACTTCACCGACGAACTGGAATCGGTTCGCGCAGTCGTCTACGGAACCGAATCCAAAAGACCCGAAGGATGCCTAAGCGTTCGTGACCGGCCGCTCGGTTTTCTTTACGCTGCGGTATTCACCGCGTATGCCGATTGGTCCCTCGCCGAGTCCGTAATTTTCTTTGACCTTTAGCTCGCCCAAGATTTGCGCGGCGGATTTCTTGCCGCTGATCAAATCTTGGTAGCTCGCGATCTTCGCGATGAGCTCTGCCCCGCGCTCGTACAAGGCTTCGAAGCGAACCGAGCCGAGGTGCTGGGTCTTCCATTCCGCAAACTGCGAGGCCGCCGACTGGGCGACGGCGTTGTACATGGTGTTGCGGCATTCGGAGTCGGCTTTGATTTGGTGCCGGTTGCCGAATTCGTCTTTCAATTCCACGCGGTGCTTTTCGCAAGGCTTACCGCAATCGCGGAATGAGCTGCCTTTGCTGAGCATCGACGCGAACACGCAATGCTCCATGTGGAAGGCCGGCATGTACTGGTGAATGGTCACTTCAATCCGCCCCGCCTCCGCGGTTTGCAAAAGCTCATTCACCTGCTTGGCGTTCAGATCATAAGAAGCCGTAACCGTCGAAAGACCTTTCTCTAAAAGATACTGTGCGGTCAGGTGATTGGCGACGTTGAGGCTGAAGTCGCCGCGAAGTTCGCCGGCGTAGGGTTTCACTTTGGTGAAATAATAAAGGGCCCCAAGGTTCCTGATAAGTATCACGTCGGGCTGAAGTTGCTCGATGCGTTTGAAATGCATGTACTCGTTCGGCTTCAAGATCCGGTTCGTCGCGATGCCGCAACGGAGGCCCGCGCTTTTGAGCTTCGCGATGCTAGCTTCGTAATCGCGGCCGAACTCAAAATCTAAAATCACGCAGGCGACGTGGTCCCGGGCTACCCGTCCCGCTTCCAGGCCTTCGAGCAAATCTATAACCTGTCCCATCTCCCGCAAAAGGATGTTGAAGCGCGGAGATTCGCTCGGTACTTCAGCGCGCGAACCCCGCTGATCTTCCGACCATCGAAGCATTTCCTCGCTGCTCGCTACCGACGTATCGTCACCCCAGACGCGGTTCTGCCGGCGGGCCGCTTCGAGCTTCGTGGAAAGTTCACGACGGATTTCTTTTAACTCCTTATGCGAATAAAAGATGGGTGAAGATTCGAAACGTTCCACCTTAAAAGATTTGATTTGAAATGGTGTCGCGCCAAGCGCGCCCAGTTCTGATTTTAAAAACTCATCGTCAACCGCCCGTTTTTGGGCAGGCTCTACCGAAGTCTTTCCTTCGACCACGCAATTTACGCGGCCGTCCGACATTTCGACCCGTAAAGGTTTGCCGATCTGCACGTGGACCACGACGGCCACGTCGATATTTTTTAAGGAGTGCCGGTCTTGAAACGATTTATTCAGATCTTTTTTCTGCGCGGCTACGCTGTTCAGAAAAACGCGCGCGCCCGCGGCGATCTGATTCACGTCGATCTTGTTCGCGAATTCAATTTGGACTTTGCGGTCACCGTATTGAGTAACGCCGTAGATCTGCGCGCCGGACTCTGCACCTTCGCGGTTAATCCACAAGACTCCGTCACCGGCGGCGAGCGTGGTCTTTTCGGCAAGTTCAATCATCATCGAATTGACCGACACGAACTTAACTTTTCCGATCTCGAGCCCGCGGTGAGCTTTGCCGGTGCCCTCGACCAAACGTTGATGATCAACGCCGTGGAGCCAGCCCGGGAAAAACCCGCGCGAATAGGTCGTCGACAATTTCTTCCGGCTCAATGCAACTTCGGAAGGCGTTAACGCGCGCGACGAGCGATGACGATCAATCGCCTGCCGGTATTCTTGGGCCGCGGCCGCGACGTACTCGGGAGATTTCAAGCGGCCTTCGATCTTAAATGAACCGACGCCAATTTCGATGAGCTCTGGAATTTCAGCCACGCCGCAAAGATCGCTCGGCGACACGACATACTTTTTATCGAGCGTGCCCAACGGCTTACCGTCGACGCTCACTTCGTAACCGAAGCGGCAGCTCTGCGCACATTGCCCGCGGTTGGCCGAGCGGCCCCCGATCGATTCCGAAGTAAAGCACTGCCCCGAATACGAAACGCAAAGCGCCCCGTGCACAAAAACTTCGAGGTCTTTATCGGGCGCAGAGTTTTTAATCGATTTGATTTCGGGAATAGAATTCTCACGCCCGAGCACGAACCGGCGAAAATTCAAATCTTCAACCAGGTGAATCGCTTCGTGGCTCGTCACCGTCATTTGGGTGGAGGCGTGAATCACTTGATCGGGCGCCATCTGCCTAACGAGCTTAGCTAAGCCCAAATCTTGAATGATGAGCGCGTCGGGCTTTAACGGCAGCACCGACTCCAAAGCTTTGATGACGGATTCAATCTCGCCCGGGAAAATTAAAATGTTTAACGCGAGATGCGCGCGCACGCCGTAGAGATGGCAAGTCTCGATGATCTCGCGCAGCTCTTGCGTGTCAAAGTCTTGCGATCGGCCGCGGGCGTTAAAATGCGGGAAACCAACGTAGATCGCGTCGGCCCCGTTATGAATCGCGGCCAAAGCCATTTGCATATTGCCGACCGGAAGTAACAACTCACTCATTTGACGGACTCCAAATAATCTCGCATGCGGCGAAGCGCCTGCGCCCGGTGACTGATCCGCACCCGTTCCTCGAGCGACATTTCGGCGAAGGTCAAAGCCGATCCAGCCGGGCGAAAGATAGGCGAGTAAGGCATGCCCGCGCTCCCCTTCTCTTCCCGTAGGATTTCGCCGTCCACGCGGCCTTCGAATACATGCTCTTTGCCATTTTCAATCAGCACGATCACGGTTCGAAACGTCGCCCGGCGATTCTCTTCACCCGCCATGAGGCTTAGGGTTTTTTCGCGATTCGCCTGGCCGGTGGCGCCTTCTCCCGCGAACCTTGCCGTAAGCACGCCGGGCCGGCCGTCTAATGCGTCGATCTCAAGACCGGTGTCATCGGCGAAGCACGCGCGCCCAAGCTTTTTAAAAACAGTTTGCGCTTTTAACCGCGCATTGCCGACTAAGGTATCTGCGATTTCAGGAATCTCGGTCGTCCATCCCAAAGAACTGAAATCCACCACGGAAAATGTGGGCCCCAACGAAGCGCGTACTTCTTCCAATTTTTGGGGATTGTGGGAGGCAAAAACAAGTTCCATGCTGGAAGCCGTACCGTAAGGACCCAGCGCCGACAAGTCATTCTACCGGGGAGGCCCATCCCCCTGGCTAAACTACCCGATCTGGAGTATGGCGTAGCTTATGAATTCCCAGACCAAACACGAATTACGGGACCAGATCGACTCCCTAGATGATCAGATCATCGAGCTCCTGCTCAAGCGGATCCACCTATCGAATTCGATCATCAAAGCAAAGGCGCCCGGGCAAATCGTCGATGCGGGTCGTGAGGAAGAAATCCACCACCGCTACACCGGCAAGCTCGCCACCGTATCGACCCCGGTCAAAATCAAACAACTCGTCACGGCGTTGCTTTCCGCCTCGAGCCTTTATCCGTAGAAATCGGCAATCCTTATTGCCGAGGCGGAACGTACGAGACCTTGCTTAAGAAGGGCTGGCGCGTTCCCACGATCGCCGTCACACGGAATGGAATGTTCGGCATCGCTCGCTGGAGACGAATGGCGACGGTATCTATGGGAAAGCGGTGGGCCACGAACCGCTCATTGGATTTTGTCCTGCCTACCTCGTAATTTTGATCGGCGTCAGAAAAGTGTACTTCGATTTCATCAGTTAAAACTAAGAATGGCGAGCCGGCCTTTTTCATCGCGGTAGAAGCGGACCCACTTCGTCATCGCATATTCACGCTTTTCTGTAGCGATCTCAGCGTAACGCCAAGCTCCTATCCTCTGCAGGATCGGCGGCGCTTTTGACCTGCGAGTCTGCGTAAAATTGTGTTCGACCTCGATCAATTTGGAATCGCCCGGCGCAAGGGCGTTAATTTCCTGTGTGAGATCTTCAGAAAATATAAATATATCCAAAAACTTTTCGATCACTTTATTGGACTGATTGCTGTTGACTCCCACCGAGGCCGGAATCCAAATATCATGGTACCAATGCCCGCCTTCGAAATTCGCTAAAGCGTCCTTCGCCCAAAGAGCGTGCGCTTCCGCGCGGTTTAGCGAGGTGACCGAGTCGAGGCTGATGGTGTCGTACCGGCTATCCTGACTCCAGCGTCGTAACGAAATCGCAAGGTGCCGGGAAAACGTTTCCCCTTTGATTATCTCTTCGAAATTAAAAAATGCGGTGAAGGCATCGTCGCGCCCCTCGCCCGTGACGGGAATGCTATTGTTTTGGATAAGCGTTTCTATAAACCTCACGATTTGGTGCTGTTTATTTGCTTTAAGATCAGAATGGTTTTCGACGCGCGCGATTTTGCCACTTTTGAATGGGAACTGGAACCACACGGGGTTTACCGGCTTCGCGGCTATGAGTTTTGCGCCGGCAATCCCGATACTCCGAACCGGGACCGAAATCTCAAGTCGCGGGATCATCGGAAGTTCACGGGCCACGGCCTTACCCCAGGCCACGATCACGATGCGATCGGCTTTCTCTGGTCCGACGAAAAATTTAGGCAGCATGAGCGACGACTGGGGGTCGAAGACATCTAAGAACCGATGCGAACTGATTTCGTGTAGTGGTTGGATGTCGGCCCAAAGCTTCGCGAGCGGCAGCGTTGGGTAGGTTTCCGTATCGTAGTTCTCGAAGCGCTTACCGACTTTCGCGAGCCATTCGGACCCGGCCGGCAAATTCAAACGTTCGCCGAGCTTTGCCATTCCCTCACGCGCGACCTGCCGCCCATTAAGCGCTAAGAGGTAATCCTGCCCGTTGTAAGTCAGCACAACGCCCGGATAACGGTCATGGTCGCCGAAGTTTTCGCGGGACAGAAAGAGGTAAGGATTGCGCGCCACTTCGGAAATCGCGATGCGCGGGAACCCGGGCGGAATCGCGGTGGAAGCAGAAAGATCGTCTAGGCAACTTGCACCTACGCTCATAGAAAGCGAGGCAAGATACGCCCAGCATATAACCATGCCTTTCATTTTTACTCTCCAATGACGATAGGCGATTCACGCAGGTTTAGACGGTCGAATAGTGCGATCTTAATGCCACAAAGAAGACCCGGTCGATCACGCAACTTGATTGACAGGCTAAGGCGCCCAACTAAACTTAACCGAACAATATAATTAAAGGAGACTCTCGTGAAATCGCTTCGCTATCTTTTGTTGTCTTTGGCGTTAGGTGCCTGCGCGCACGGTAAAATGGGTGCGATCGAGCAACCGCTGGCCGCCGGAGTTATAACTAAAAATACGCCGATCGCGGTTGAAACGGTCTCGGCGAACGATGCCGCATTTAGCGGCGATAAATCGGGCGACGTCACCCGCGTGAATCAAGAGAAGCGCGAGATTGAATCGCGTTTTGCGCAAATGATCGTTTCGCAACTCGTGAAACGCGGCTACAAGGCCTCGGTAAGCGAAGGAACCGCGAAGAGCGGTGTGGTGTTGAGCGGTAAGGTCACCAAAATCGAACACGGCTCGGCGGCCGCACGAATCATGGTCGGCATGGGCGCGGGCAGCGCAAACATGTTCACGAATTTTAAGTTGGAAGACCGCACCGCCGGCAAGATGTTGAGCAAGTTCCAGGTCATCGCCACCTCGGGCGGTCGCGGAGGCTTCATGGCCGCCGGCAGTTTTATGGAAGCGCACCTCGAGGACGGCTCTACCAAGACCGCGCAGTATCTAACCGGCGAGAAGTGAAATTAAGCCTACGTAAAGGTTTGCGAGCCGCTTTGTCTTGAGATTATAGTGCCGCATGAATTTACATTGCTTGAAGCGCAGCCTTGGTCTGCGCGATTCTTTGGCGATCGTCTCGGGATCCATGATCGGTACCGGGATTTTTCTAAAGACGGCGACCATGACGCAACTTCTGGGCACGGCCAACTGGGTTATTTTCGCTTGGTTCGTGGCCGGGGTTTTGTCTTTGCTCGGCGCGCTTACGTACGCCGAGCTGGGGGCCCTCTTCCCCGACTCCGGCGGTGGCTATCTCTACATAAAGAATGCTTACGGTCGCATGGCCGGCTTCATGGCGGGTTGGGTCAGCTTTTGGATTTTGTTTCCCGGCTCGATCGCCGCTTACGCGGTTGCCGCCTCAACATTTATGGGCGGGATAGTGCCGGCGCCAATTTTGATATTATTTTTCGCGGGCATTAACGCCTTGGCTTTAACCGTCGGCGGAGCGGTACAAAGCTTGCTCACGGGTTTAAAAATACTTTCGATTGCAGGGTTAGCCTTGGCGATCTTTATATTTACCGACCCCACCGCGGTTTCGGTGCCGCAGATTTCAACGCACACCTTTACTTTCGGCGCCTTTGGCATGGCCACGTTATCCGCGCTTTGGGCGTACGACGGATGGGAGGCGATCGCGCGCATCGCGGGCGAAGTGCAAAAACCTCAGCGCAACATTCCCCTTTCACTATTGTTCGGCATTACTTTGGTGTTCGGCCTTTACACGATTCTGAACCTGGCTTACTTCTGGGCCCTTCCGATTAGCGAGATCGTGACCGCTAACTCAGGCCTTTATCCCGACGCCGCGCCGGTCGCGACGAAAGCCGCCGCGAGTTTCCTAGGCGCGGGCGGCGCAAAATTCCTTTCGCTCATCTTCGTGATTTCAAGCGTCGGCGCGATGAATGGCTGCATCATGACCTCGGCGCGGGTGCCGTTCGCGATGGCGCGAGACGGATTATTCTTTCGCGCGATCGCGAAGGTGAGTCCGCGCACCCATGTCCCCGTGCGCGCCGTATGGACCCAAGCTTTGGTGGCGTCGCTTCTTGCCGCGACGGGTACCTTTGATCAACTTACTAATTACGTCGTTTTCGCCGCTTGGATTTTCTACGCCATAACCGGTTACGCGGTGATCATCTTCCGAAAGCGCAACCCCTTGGCTCAAAGTGCTTTCCAAGTTCCCGGTTACCCGGTGGTGCCGTTACTGTTCGTTGGCTTAGCGAGTATTCTAGTGATCACGACGCTCATCGAAGCGCCGCGGGACTCACTGATCGGTTTAGGTTTAATTCTAACGGGTTGGCCGGCTTACTTCTTCTTCCGTAAACAAGACGCGGTTCAAGCGCCTTGACCTTGCAACCGCATGGTCAGACCTTTGAGGAAATTGCGCAGGACCTGATCGCCGGCTTCGCGGTAATTGCGGTGATCGCGCTTGCGCAAAATTGCCGAGAGTTCGGGTTTGCCGAAGTTAAAACCGGCGGAGGCCATGATCTCGAGCATGTCGTCTTCACGCAATTGAAAGGCGACCCGCAACTTCTTGATCACTAAGTTGTTCGATACGGGCAATTCTAACGGAGGCGGCGGCTTGGAATCGTCTTTGCCACGATTTAAAAAGATGAGCCCATCTAAAAAATGCGCCAGCACATCACCGGGACATCCTTTGGCGTCGGGGTCTTCTTCTTCGCGTAAGAATTCATGAACCTGCGCGGTCGTAATCACGCGGCCCGAAAGCGCGCAAATTTCGACAACCTTAGCGTTATTGATTTCTAGCATGTAACGTAAACTTCTTAAGACATCGCTATTGAGCATGCGAAAGCTCATATCACAAATTTAATTAAACAGACCGGTATTTAAACGAAGCCTGCCCCGAAGCGATGAGGGTGCCCGCTTCGTCGTATACTTGCGCCTCGGAGAAAAAGATTTTTCGTCCGCCGCCGATCTTTCTAGCCTTCACGATGAGGGTGCCGGTCTTCACTCCCGAGACGAAATTGACGTTCAGAGTGATCGTCACGCCGTGGACCTCGGGGCTTCCGGGTGGTGAATACATTCCCGCGTATCCGCAAGCCGCATCGACGAGCGTTGAGACCACCCCGCCCTGAAGCGCGCCCGAGCGATTCATGTGCCACGTCTGTACGGGCATGCGGAACTCGGCGAGATCCATTTCCCATTTCGTGATTTCAATACCCATGTGCTGCAGAAATGGATTTACGATCGATGGTGTGCTCATGACTAGATGCTAGTTGATTCGAGCCTTGAGTCAACAACCAGGCAATCGTAAAGCCGGCTTACCACCCGATCACCATTCGTCGATCACCCTGTTAATATCCTTCTTCCGGTCGTGCTGGCGAACAAAAGCCTGAACTTCGAGCCGGCCGTTCACGCGCTCGGCGTAGAAGCGATAATTACCGAACCGCTTACCACGCAGCCTTATCTCGAGAATATGCGAAGCACGTTGTAGGCGTTTGCAGTGAGTGGAATCGGTCACCGGTCCTAAGCAACGAGACAGGGTCGACATAAATTGTTCGCGTGCGTCTTGGTCGAAGCGGCGCGAGCTTAACTCTCGATGCACATTCTTGGAGATGGAGACTTCAACATCTTCGTTACCTTGACGGAAAGAAAAAGTTGTATCGGACGTCAGTAATTCGTCGCAGGCGTACACCAGCGGCCCGTGCGAAAGGCAAAGCACGGCCGCTACTCGTATCCACGTGAGCATATATGGTCCTTAGCTAGCGGTGCTTTGAATTAGTTGGGAAAGATTTTTTTCATGGTGGCGCGAACGGCTTCAAGCTCTTTGCGAACCGCCTTGCGGTCGCCGGTTGAAACGTCGTAGATGTCCTCGGTGATGTCGAACCAAGGTAAAGGTTCTTCCGTCATCATACCCACGAGGTCCTTAAGCGGCCTGGGACCTTGCCAATTTGCTGTCACACGAGGGGTTTCTCAATGCCACGGAACTCGAAAGCGTGGGGCACGGTGGACATAAAATTCTTGAGGTTGCTGATGCGAAAGTAAACCGCGTAGATATCTTTTTGATTCTGCCCGTTCAATGGACCGAGAAAATCTTTGGTTTGTTTCATAAACGCTAATGTAAGCTCTTCGGTGATATCTTTATCTAAGGCCGTTAATGCAAAAGCCAGCCCGATCGAACTGAGTTTTTCGCAGTCTTCGATTAACATATTAAGCGTCAAGGCGTTCTCGGTTTTATCTTTCCAGCTTAGGGTCTCGTTCCAGTCATCTTGCAACTCTGTTAAGGCATGATTGCTGACTTTGATCGATCCTAAAGCAAGTCTTTCCAGAGCAACGGCTTCCGTCTCATCGGTCCCCACCAAGTGCGTGAACTCGTGAATCGCCAAAGCAAGCGCATGATTATAGACCGTCGATGTTTGGTGCTTTAACCACATTGAATGAGCATCAAAACATACCGTCATGTTTTCCCGATGAGCACTCGCGTCTCTTCTTTCGTTAGTCTCCGGGTCGTAGCAAGGCTCGGTCTGCACGTTAATGCGCGCGGTTCGAATGGCCGCGAAGATATCGAGCGGTGGCGTCGTCAGTTTAGCGCGTAATTTTTTACCCGCTTCGTGCCCACCAAGGGGGAATTCCAATTCATTCGTCGATTCGGTGTCTACGTTTAACAATGGGCTGAGCATCATGTTGAAATGCCAAGCACTTAGCGTCGCGACCTTGTTACGAAGAAAGTCGGCAAGTTCTTCTTCGGTGATCGTTCGGGGTGGGCTAAGATCGCCACCGCCCCCGCTGTTGCCGCCGAGCTTCGGAGTCGCGATCGCCGTTTGGGCCGTGGCCATTAAACATAAAAAGATGAGCTTCATATTTTTCATTGGTTACCTCCAGTGGTGTACCTGGGAACGGTCTATATCGCAAGGTGCTATACTTTATATATTTATGATGTTAATGCTTAGGCCATTTTTTAATTTTTAATTAATTTATGAGGCTAAGTGATTGATATGAATAAGGTTAGTGACTACACCGATTACAAGCAATTTCTGCTCGATTGGATCGATTCGCGCAAGGCACTTCAACGTGGATTGCGTACGGCCCTCGCTCAAGCGGCCGGCTGCCAAAGTGCGTTCGTCTCCCAGGTCCTTAACGGCAAGCCGAATTTTTCTATCGAACAATCGTTCGCCATCACTTCGTTCTTAGGCCTCAAACCCGACGAAACTCGCTACTTTCTTGCGTTGGTGCACCTCGCGCGCGCGGGAACGCCGGAGCTGCGCAAACATTGCCGGGCCGATTTGCAGGAACAACGTAAGGTCTTATTAGATATCAAAAGCCAGGTTGGTGAGACCCGCGCCCTCACGCCCGAAGAGCAGAATCTTTATTACAGCTCGTGGCTTTACGTGGTGATCCATATGTTAGTCACCATTCCCCAATACCAAAACCTGAAGGTCATCGCGCAAGCATTGAAATTAGAACTCTCGCGGGTACGCGCCGTGGTTAGCGACTTAGTCGGCTTGGGTTTGATACGCCAAGTGAAAGACCAATTCGTTCCGGGCGCAACGCAGATGCATTTGCCTAAAGCTTCACCGCTGATCCGGCAGCACCACGGCAACCTACGACTCAGGGCTTTAGATCACCTTGCCACCGGAAACGCCGAGGGAATTCACTACTCCACCGTCTCAAGCTTATCCGCGCAAGACGCTGAGAAGCTTCACGCAAAGATCGTCGAGTGGATCGCACAATACAATTCGGTGGTTCGCGATTCGCCGGAAGAAGTTTTGGTGGGTTTTAACGTAGATTTTTATTCGCTAGTGAATTGACCGGCACGCTCGCTTCCTTAAAGGAAAAATCCGATCGTTACTTTTTAGCGAGGAGCGCCTCAAGTTGGGCCAATTGTTCAGGCAGCGCGCCCGTCGATTCCGAAGCGATGGCCGCGTCGAGGGCGTCCTTCGTCGGATATAATTCATGAACGGTAACCTCGGTCGCGCCGCCGACCTCTTTGAACGTTGCCGTGGTGATAGACGCGGATTCTTCGCCACCTTCGTCGTTGCTCCAGACGATACGCGAGTGCGGGATAACCTCGCGGTACTTACCGAAGAAGACCATGGTCTGATCGCCCGCGCTGAACTCAAGCCGGTACGTTCCGCCGGTGCGGACATCCATCTCGCAGGATTCAAGTTTGATCGGCGCCGATCGGGGCACCCACGACCAAACGGCGCGGGTTGACGCGTTGATGACTCGCGAAAAAACGAGCTCCCGGTCCGACATTCGCCGCGGGCCTTCCTGGCTTGTCATAGACTCTCCTTCTCTTTTTTCTCATCCGCCCGCATGGGCATGGAGTCGACTTTATCAAAGATGACTTGCGGGTCGAACACGGACGTGGACCGCCATTTCGTGCCCCCGTCTTTACCGATCAAAAAAGCGCTGAAGGGCGCCTCGGGCTTGAAGTAGCGGTGCAATGGTCCCGAGGGATCGCTCTCTTCAATGACTTGAAGATCACGATCTTTCATCGCGGCTTCGACGGAGGTTAACTTAGCTTTTTGCCGGGCGAGAAGTGCGTCACCGACGGGCGCAAGCAGAACCAGCACGCACTTCTTCCACTTGAATTCACCGAGGGGCGACGCCGAAGCATTTACGAGCATGGGAATGTACAGCAAGGCTGCGGAGATAAACCATTTCATGCTTGAAGCTTAGCTTACCTCTTTCGTTCTCGAAAGATTTTTAAATTAGAAAGTCGGCGAGATTGTTGCAGACCAGCCCGGTGAACACTCATGGAGGCCGACAAATGCCAAATTTTGAACGAAGTGAATTTTTGATCGCGCAAAATTTCGACGCCAATCAAAGTGCGCCGAGCCAACGTCTCACGGTTCCGGGGGCGATGCGCGAAAATGCGAACGGCGGGATCAGCGCGAGTCTTACGTGGGCGAGTCCCCTCGTGATTTTGATTATTATCGCCGTCTATCTATTTGCGCGGCGGCGTCTTAACTGAAGGATCAAAAAATGAGAGAACTCAGTTTAAATTTAAAATCGTTGGCGCATCAAAGCTTGAACGAACTCGGGGGTGCGTCGAGCGTCCTCACCCATCAGCGGAGGGACCACGTCGATCTTGATCGGATGCTTCAGCGGCTCGGCGAGCTGAGGCCTGAGCAGCAGCGGGATCAATTGTTACGCATCTACCGTCTCGTGTTTCCGCACGCGTTTGCCGAAGAATCCGTGCTCTGGCCCGTCATACGGCGATTGCTACCCGACGGCCATCAACTCACCCTTAAAGTAGAACAGGAACACCAAGAAATTAATGAGCTGGTCGCGAGACTAGAATTGATGAACGTCCACTCGCCGGAACGGCAACTGATCCTCGCGCGGGTCATCGAGCTGCTCCGGGCTGACGTGCGAGACGAAGAAGACGATCTCTTGCCTCGCTTGCAAAATAAACTTAGCCACTCGCAACTACGGTGGCTCGGCATCGCGTGGGAAGCGGCCCGGCGAATCGCTCCGACTCGCGCACATCCGATCGTCTCGAGACGCCCGCCCGGCAACGTTCTCGCGACTTTGCCTCTGACCGTGATCGATCGAAGCCGTGATTTCATAGATTCGCTCGCCTACCCGGGCTCCGTACTCGCTCCGTTATTGAACCGCCTGAGCTTGGCGCTTTGTAAAGCTTCATTCCAGGTCGAACGACTTCCGGGCATGGAACGCGGCGAAGATTCATCGACCCGGGTCGAGCGAAAAGATGGTTCCATTTTGAGAGCGGTCGTCGTGTCGGTCGCGGCCTTGGCGGCGTTGCTCCTGCTGGGTAAGACCCGCCCACGAAAAGCGTAAATAAATTCCGATCCGAATAAGACTGTTGTAATTCGGGCATAGATATTGCTCGGGTCAGTGAAGTCTTATGTTACGAACAGAATTTGTTTACGCGCGAGGAAAAATGGTGCTCAAACGGGGCTTAGTATTTATTTTAGTGGCACTTTTCTCGAGTCAGGGGCACGCGCATTCCAAACGTTTGTGTTCAACCGATCTCGAAACGAACGCAATCAGCGTCGCGAAGCAAAAGGTTGAAGACCTCCTCCGGAAAAATAATCGTGTCTTGCGGGCGCCGGTCGCGGACCTACAAATCTACATCTCGGGCAGTCTTCTTCGAAAAGCCCGTGCGCTCGTTAATGAGCATAAGGTGTCCAACGGGCTTTCCGAACAAAAAGTACGTACGCTGCTGGATTCCATCGTTCGACATCCACGGAATAAAAATATCTTCGATTTCTCGGCGTTTCGGGCGAACGATGCATTTTCTGATTTCGTAAAATACTTAGTCGAACCGGACGACTTAAATTTCGCGCTCAGATTGCGTTTGTTCGTTAACCGGCAAATTTGGATGGGATATTACGGCCGGCAAAATACTTCCGGATACATGGCTGCGCAAACCGCCTTTGAGAATTACATCGCGCTTTCAAAAGAGCGTGAGGTTTTGTTCGGAGAAGATCAGGAAGATTACGGAAGCAAAACCGTGCGCGAACTTGGTTTCTACAGACACCGAATCCGGGTTTTGATTGACGCCATCGAACGACATTATTTGCACAACGTTACCCTGCCCGGCGAAGTCAACTCTCTGATCGATGAGATGATATTCTCAAACGCGGGAATCTACGAATTCCGTGATCGCATCGCGGACGTTGAATCAAATTTAAATGCGTCATCAAACGTCGACGAGGCTTGGGATTTAAAATCATTAGCGGCGGAAGGCGGGATGATCACTTCGTTAGCCCAATTCGAGTCCGAGGAAAAACGCCCTTCGTTGCGCAACATCGTTGCGCGCGACAACCGCAAAAGGTTGATGCCCGAGGGGCATTACGAACGCATAAGCTATCTTGAAGAGCAGCTTAAAAAAGTGAACCAAATTCTTTTCCGTGCAGGTTCAGGCAACTAGAGCGGGCCGGGATAACCGAACCGCTGTTTTGATCTCTTCGCCGTAAAACTTTCAGAACTGCCCTCTTCTTTAACATTTAGGTAGGTTTTCTCTCAACGCATCGACGCCGTGGCCGAGGTCGGCTGGCGGTCGGATTGCAATTCGCTCAACCATGATACTAACCACTGAAGATGTCCTAAGCCTGCAAGGGCCAGCTCTCGCCCGCCTCACCGAGGAATTCGGGGCGGTTCGTGACGTTCATTCGCTCTACCTTCACTTTCGATTTCAATACCTCCAGGGTAACGTCGCAGCGATGCAGAACCTCCTTGAGGAGCATACAAATCTGATTCAGGCTGAAGGATCTTGGCTCAGAGAACTTTTGCGGCTTCGCCTAGCCATTAGAACGAAGCAAGATTTAGCGGAAATTTGCGCGCGGGCGAGCGAAGCGTTTGCCGTCCTGACTGCCCCGGCTTGGCGGGGGGAAGCATTCATGGTGTTGGCCATGGCCTTAGAAGATGCGCAAAACGATCTGGCGGCGCAAAGCGCTTATCAAAAAAGCGCCGGCGCTTTTCGCGCGGCCGGTATGCCCAGAAAATCTTTGATCGCACGCTACAACGGGCTAGCGTCACAAACGCGCATAGAAGCCGGTAAAAAATATTTCTTTGAACTACAATCGTTTGCCGACGAGGCGATTTCGCTCCGTTGTTTTGACCTTGCCGGTACGGCGCTCGCAAATCTTTCGCGTGATTGCCAATTGGCCGGGGCACCCGAACTTGCGTTGAAGCATTGCGCGGAAGCCCTGCACTACTTGCGCGCGCACGACTTCGGTACCCTTCAGTACTTCCTGACCGTAGCCCACCATCTTAATTTACTTCTGCAGCTTTCGAAGTGGGATGAGGCCGTCGTTTACTACGAAGAGTTACGGCTCTCACCCTTCAACGAAACGAAAGAGATCAGCACGGTCATTACCGACTATCTCAACGCGAAGAAAGAAGAACCCGATTACGCGCACTTGCCACTGACCTGGCGAGAACGCCGGAAAGATCTGCTGGCGCAAAAATCAGTTCGCTTTACCGCGAAAGAGCGGCAGCTAGTGGAAAGTTTGACGTGCGGACCGTTAAGTCTCGGGGAGCTTACCGGTCGATTGTACGGCGCTAAAATTGATTTCGAAAGCGGCGTCGCGCGTACCAAACAGCTTCTTCATCGCTTGAAACAAAAAGCGCCCCAACTGATCGTGCGCGAAGATGACAAATATGTTTTGGCGTAGCCTTTTAACCATACTCTTTGCGGCCCTGACCATCCCCGCCGCGCAGGCCCTGCCTCAAGGAATCGTCGAAGTCTATTCGGCCTACACGGATGTGCAAAACGGCAATGTCAAAGTCGTTAAGGGCTATGGCTTCATCGTGAAGCTCGTATTCGATTCGACGGATGCGAAAGGTGGGCACGTCTTCGTGATCCAAACCGTCTCGCATTTAAGCCAAGGCGGTTTGGGGCCCGATCGGCTGCCCCGCACGGCGGTAAAGTTTAACCTGAATGATGGCCGCGAAGTCGTCGGCCGATATGGCCTTGCTCCATTAGCGACCGAACTCGGGCCCGTGACGAAGGGGATCGAATCCGAAGCGATGCTCCTGGGTTCGCGTTTTTCTAACGTCAAAGATAGTGAGCTTCTGATTATCGATCCGGGCTATCGCGGTCGCGCGCACATTTCAGAACTCATCGAGATCCGCGTAGAGCGCGGACAGATTATATCGTACGAAATGAAGATTGATCCGAGCACGATGCTTGAAAGCAAGGACGGCTGGCGGGTCAAAAAAATTCGTAAGGATTTAGGCATTATCTGTCCCGTTGAATTTAAAAGTTGTTCGGTGGATGACGACGCCGTCCTCGGCGATGGTCCGATGAACCACTTTTCTCATCTGATCAAAGTGGAAGGCTACATTCAAACCGAATACGATTGGCTGGTCTTCACGCGCACCGAACAAGGCATGAGCGGTTTGCCGGTCGTTTCCTTTATGGAGTCGGCTTCGAACGCGGGCCACGTAAAGAAATTTAAATCGAGCTTAGTTGGTTCTGTCATGGGCGCGATCAGCTCAAGCTCACGCCAGAGCGACGAGACCTGGGCTACGTTCCTCGACCCGCTCGCCGATTTCCTGAGCTGGATGAACGCCGGCGGACAAAGCTCGTCGCTCGCCGACGTGCGAGTCATCGGCGCGGAAAAAGTTTTTTGGGAACTCGAGGCCGGAATTTTACGGCGTAAGCTGATCGGTGAGAACCACACTTACGTGGAATGGTCGCCCGATACTCTGCCCGATCTAACTTCCGCCCCGAAAGCCCGCTGCGAGAACGGCGGCGCTTTTCGCCATGACAACGGCGGCGACCTGCCCGGTGACCCGTGCGGGGTGACCAAAATGGCGACCGGTAAAGGTGGATTTAAAATCGCAGACTCTACCGGTCGGTTCAGCAAATCTAACTTGTTAATCATGTCCCATCCGGCGCATACGCGGATCGTACCGGCAACCGTCGCGGGCATGGCGCTTTCGCATTACGCAAAGGCGTTTGATTCGGCCAGGCTGCGGGCCGGTGGCTACGCGGGCATGACCTTCACCGAGTATACGGATGAAGTGCGGTCGGTCCGCTGGGACCCGTTTCGTGAATTGTACGATTCATTTTACCGGCGTGCGCCCGTCACCGGAGAGGATCGTGATTTCCTCGCCAGGCAGAAAGTTGATGTCGCAGATCTCGTGGTTGAAAAATTCACGGGCCAACTGAACGTGAGCAAGGTCTTGCGCAACGGTGGCGCTCAAGTCGTCTCCGATGCGAAAGCGCAGCTCGAAATTCTGTCGGTTATTCGCAAGGACGGTGAACTCGCCGGCAGCTTTTTCAAGTTGTCGTTTGAAGGCCACGAGATCAGCCGTTGGATCAGCTTCTCGGAAGATCGTGATATTTACCGGGGTGAGATCCAAACTTTTGCCCCCTACGTCACCGTTCGGTTCAAGGGTAAACCCGCGAGCCTTGAGCTTGCGGGCATGCTCTCGCACAACCCCGACCGCATGAACATTCCCGACTTGCGTTTAAATCACGTGCGGGCCATCACCCCGGCGGAGTTACCCGCCGGTTTAAAAACACCCGTCCATAAATTCTTCGAGATGAAGAAGATCGACGGTGATGTTTCGATTAAAACGGTCTTTAGCCTGCAAACCGAGAGTGAAACCTTTTACTTCAGCCTAGCCGCTTCGCAAACGGCCAAGGCTTCGTCTTGGTGATCGAAAAAGCGGAAGTCTTTCACCACCTCCTGACCGCGTTTCAATCGGTAACCGCCGGTGCAAAAGAGGGCGCGGCATTGCTCGTAAAAGCGTTCGCAGAGCATACCGTTAACCGGTTCGGGCGATGTTGCTTTCTGGTAAGGACCTTCCGCTTTCAAGACCCGGTATTCAACATCAACCGCTTCGGGAATATAGATAACCAGCGGGCGATGTTTTTTGACGTCGATCACTAAGCTACTCCGGCCATAGATCGTCTCGGGTTTTGTTTCCGAACAGGCTTTCATCGTACCCGTATATCCCCCGTTCGCCTGTACATCGTAGTAAGGGTAGTACTCTTCAATTAGGGCCGACTTAATCTCGCCTTTAAGAACTTTCCCGTTGCAGTCGGAGTTGGGCAAGAACTTCGAAATGATGAGCTCCACCTTGTGCTCATTCGAGGATAATTTTGGAAGATCGATGACCACGCGACGTTTACCGTCTTTCGTTTCGGGATACTGGTCAAGGAGGCCGGTGGCTCCGGCGGTTGTGCCGCAAATAAATGTCAGGACGAGCGCGATTTGAGTGAACATAGAATTCTCCATCGTAAGGGTTTTAGGTTTATCTAACTGGCGCAGAAAATAGCGCCGCGTTGTCCCAAATCCCAGTTACAAACAGTTATAATTCACTCGGATTCTATGGAATTTATTTAGGATTCGGCCCACCCGGCATTTCGCAACGTCAAGATTTCTTGATGGGCGGGACACGGACCGACGTGGCGGAATTCGCGAGGGATCGTACTAGACCGAGACACTTCCGGCTCAACTTTCGCCCGGAAATTGTCGTTGGAGAGATGTGGTTGCAACCGTTGTACGTCATTTCAAAAAAGCCGCCGATCATCCCGGGAGTGAACTGGGTCAGGGCCTTCTACGCGTCGCCGTCAACATCCCCTTTTCCATATTTGGCTGGCAGTTGCTCGCCGGCACCACGCTGCTCCCGAACCCTCTGCTTTTCTTTGCGGTCGGAAACTTCAATGCCCTTCTGATCTTGCTACACATTATTTGGCGACCAAACCCGAACGATACGAGACGCATTCTCGGCACCATCAACGATCAATTGTTGATCACCTATTTTCTGTATTACATCGGCCTCACGGGCGCCGTGTACTTTTTCGTCTTTTCTTTCTTAACGGTAGGCAACGGCTTCCGCTACGGTGGGCGCTACCTTGCGTTCTCGGGTTTACTCGGTGGCGCGGGAATTTTAACGCTGATCTTTTTATCGCCGGCTTGGGTCGGGCACACCGATATGGGATGCAGTGTTTTGCTCTCGCACATCATGGTGAGCGGTTATACCGGGCTACTGCTGCACCGGTTGCGAACGACCCAACAACGAGAATTGAAAAGCCATTCCATCCTGAGTTCGATTATCGAGAACAGCCCGTCGGTTATTTTCGTGAAAGATGCCGACGGAAGATACTTATTAGTTAACAAAAAATTTGAACAGAATTTAGGTTTTACCGCGGACCAGGTCATCGGTAAAACCGGCCGCGAGATCTATCCTGCGGAGTTCGCCAAAGACTATGCTCAACACGATAAGCTCGTGCTTGAATCAAAATCCCACATTCAACACGAAGAGATCGCTCCGCACCCGGACGGCTTACATTCTTATTTCACGGTAAGATTTCCGATCCGCAATCCGAGCGGCGAGATCGTCGGCATCGGCGGCATCGCCACCGACGTGACCGAAAACAAAAAGTTTGAGACCGAACGCGCGGAACTTCGAATTCGTGAGCGCACCGCGGTCGAGGCCTCTTTAATGAAGTCATCCTTTCTCGCGAACATGAGCCATGAACTGCGAACACCTTTGCACGGCATAATGGGTATGGCCGACCTTCTGCGCTCGACGATTCTGACGGCCGAGCAGAAGTCCTTCAACGATACGGTCACCCAGTGTGCGGAGTCCCTGCTCACCCTCGTGAACGATATTTTAGATTTATCGAAGGCCGAAGCCGGCAAGATCGAGCTGGAATCGATTGACTTCGATCTCCACAAAGTGACGACGGATCTAGACATGATGTTGCAGTTAGCCGCGCAACGAAAAGGATTGAGACTCAGTTTCCAAATTGAGGATAACGTTCCGCAATTCCTTAAGGCCGATCCCACGCGGATTCGCCAAGTTTTGCTGAACCTATTGACCAACGCGATCAAATTCACCGATTCGGGTTATGTTAGCGCGGTCATCCGAGCCGAGCGCCGGGAAGATAAAATCTATTTGCGTTGCGAGGTGCAAGACACGGGCATCGGCGTGAAAGAAGAAGCACGCGAACGTTTATTTATGCCCTTCTCCCAAGCGGACGCTTCGACCACGCGCAAATTCGGCGGTACGGGATTGGGTCTCTCGATTTCGAAACGTTTAGTGGATTTAATGAAAGGCGAAATCGGCGTACAAGCCCGCTTAGGCGGAGGCACGACGTTTTGGTTCACGTTACCCGTCATCGAAGTGGGTCAGCTCGCGCCGGGTCCCGAAGCCGTGGCGCTTCCGTACTTGCATCATGCATTGAAGGTATTAGTCGTGGAGGACAACCGAGTTAACCAAATGCTGGCGATTCGCATGCTCCAAACGATGGGTCACCAAAACCGCGTGGTCAATAACGGTCTCGAAGCTTTGATGGCGCTGAATCAAAGTCACTACGATTTGATTTTGATGGATTGCCACATGCCGGAGATGGACGGTCTCGAAGCTACGCGCATGATTCGGGCCGGTAAGACCCTGGGCCCACGCGACACACGCATCATCGCACTTACCGCCAACGCGATGGCCGGTGACCGCGAGCGCTGTTTAGAAGCGGGAATGAATGACTACGTGGCCAAACCCATGAAAATATCGGATCTGCAATCGGCCATCGACCGGGTCATGGCGAAACCGACCGGCTAAAGCTGGCGCCGGATTTACTTCCCGAAAGCGAATGCGAAACCGTAAAGACATTCACCCCGCCTCCCCACCCCAAACAAAAGATTTAAAACAATTGCGATCGGCCGCGAAAGATTGCACCGCGTGCCCGCTTCATCTCCTCGGAACTCAAACCGTGTTCGGTGAGGGGCCGAGAAAAGCTACCGTCATGCTCGTCGGTGAGCAGCCCGGTAATCAGGAGGATCTTCGGGGCCAACCCTTCGTTGGTCCGTCGGGAAAGATTATCGATGACCTATGTGACGAATTAGGAATCGACCGCGCGGACGTTTACGTGACGAACGCGGTGAAACATTTTAAATGGCACGCGCGTGGTAAGATTCGCCTCCACCAAAAACCCGATCTGTCGGAAATTGCCGCCTGCCACCCGTGGCTCGAAGCGGAGATCAATAGCGTTCAACCACGGATAATTTTATGTCTGGGTGCAACGGCGGCGCGCGCGGTTCTAGGTAAAACCACCGCGATCGGTGCCTCGCGCGGCAAATCCTTCGAAGCGTCGGGCGCAAAGGTTCTGGTCACGTGGCATCCTTCGGCTATCTTACGTAGCCCGGAACTTAAATCGCGCGAGGAAAAGTTGAAGGATTTGAAAGCTGACCTAAAGGCCGCGTGGGCAGCTACCGAACTTTAGCCCCTCCAAGGGGATCGACGAGTTGGAGTTTTTTTGGAGAGTCCGGTGTGTCTAAGAGTTGGGGGAACTGCTTGCTAACGTCGTAAGAAAACTGCCTCATCAATTCGGCGGTAAGATCCGCATTTTTCTTTAGCTCCTCGCGTGAGTACGGATGCTGCGTAGACAAATTGTCGTAAATCTCATCGACGGCCATCGGCTTTGAGAAGTGGACGTCGATGAACTTGCCTTTTTTAGCGATCGCTTCGCTAAAGAACCAGATGATCCGTTCGTAGTCGCCACCGCCGAAGAGCTTACGGTACTTATAAAACGCTTTGCTGTTCACGCTATCGACGTTTGCGAAAACGATGTCGGCTTTCGCGCGCCTGGCGAGTTGGATGAAGCCACTCTGCCAAGAGTTGACCTCATCGTAAACGTTTGCGGGATACTTCGCCCCCGCGTTCATCCCCGCGACGTGACCCGCCGGAAACACAATAAGCGCGCCGCCCATTCGCAATACCTTCAGCGCAGTTTCCGCACCCTTTCCGTTGAACTCCTTCATCCTTGCGAGCTTATCGATGAAATCAGGATCTGATTCTTTTGGCTTATTGATTTCAATGGGGAGCGCCGTGCCCCAACCCGTTTCGTCATCGTAAACGGCGTGCGGGAGTAGATCTTGAATCCAACGCGCCAGAAACAAAAGCGATGGCGCGTCGGTGCGGGCCTTGCTGACCAAGTACTGCATCGCTAGGCCGTCGGCGATGCCGAGGTGATGATTCGCGACGATGATCAACGGCCGGCCCGTGTTCATCGCGTTTAAATAGGCTTGATCGTAGCGAACGGAAATCCCAAGCTCCGCCAAACCCATTTCGCCGAAGTTGGCGTAATCGAGATAACGGCCAGAATCGCGGAACTCTTTGATCCCTTCCATGTGCTTCGGCAGACCTTTGGCGTAGGCCAAACCGTTGAGGGTTAATTTTACGGCATCCTTTTTTAACTGAATGATACGCGGATTGGGTTGCGGCACGAGTACTCGCCGGCAAATGAACGGATCGTCCTCGGCGAGGGCCCAATGCATCAAAAAAATCACGGGAAGCAATACGGAAAGTCTCACGATGCGGGGCATACGATGACGGCTCCAAGTATGATGAGTGCAAATGTTCTAATTGGAGCGATATATAGCCCATACGTGCTCGGTGTCTAGGGCGATTGCAAAAACCTTCGCGGTTAAATGCAAGGGAGGCGCCTATAGAATTTATAGCGGTTTCGCGATCTTGTTGAACCTTGATTCAGGGTCGAATAGCGATGAGCGCAAAGAGGATAAACGATGAAATTTGCGTTTTCGCTGTTCGTATTTTTGTTCCCGCTCGCGGCCCAAGCCATCATCAACGGCACCCCCGCGCCCGAGCACTCCGTAATACTTAGAAGCACGGTTCAGATTCACGGCGAACATTCTAAAAACGCCGATGAAACCTGCACGGGCATTATCATTTCCAGACGCCAAATCTTGACGGCGGGCCACTGCGGCGGCTACCGGGATAAACAAAATACGTGGGTTAATTTTTATTCGAAGCAGGGAAAATTCGACCGGAGTATGCTGGCGGCTTCGGGTATTGTTCATCCCAAGTTTTGGGAAGAACACACGGAAGAAGTTATCGCGATCGAAGAGCGCCTGGGCATCGTCAATCCCGCCAGCTACCAAAATGATATTGCGGTCCTCACCCTGGAACAAGATATCCCCGACGACGCGCTCATCGCAAACATCTTGCCCGACGACACTTTGATCACCGAAGGGGCAGAAATCGGAGTTGCCGGTTACGGCGTAACCGAATTTGCCTTGGCCAACCGTACCGAAATCACCGAACTGCAAACCCTTAGGCTCGCTAAGATGACGGTCGGATCTATACACGGCAACGTGGTATTAACCTTACCCATCAACGGCGGGAACACGGCCCCGGGCGACTCAGGCGGGCCGGTTTTCAAAATCATCGAAGGAAAGATTTACGTCTGGGGCATCACTTCCTACGGCGCCGCAAATAACGCGTACGTTGTTCGTATCAACCGCTTTCGCTCCTTTATCAAAAAACTCATTCGGATTGAAAACGCCGTACAAGAAAAACACTAAGTCCGATTTGAAAATGGAATCACCAAATATGAAAACTAAATATTTATTGCCCACGCTATTTTTGCTTATCTTTGCGCAAGCCTCTTTTGCCCAAAGATCTACAACGACGACCATGTGCCCGAACTTGCCCGCGGAAGACTTTGGCTTGCTTGATCTGCACATGTACAACGCCTGGATGAATGCCAATCCCGCCGACGCGTATGTCGAGCAAGCTTTGGGGCAGATCGCGGCACGCTGGGCACCCTACTCCCCGGTCCGGGCCAAACGCGTGTTTGATCGCGGGGTGCAGCTTCTTCGAAATGTACAATGGGTGTGGACTTTGCCGAAGTCGGACGCTCCTAGGCCCGAGGGAACTCCTTCGAACTGTACCATTGAAACCACGGCCACATTAGACAACCAAGGCCGGATGGTCGCCGCGAAAAAGCTCTGGCTCGCTCTTCCGGCGATTGATCGCGCGGCGTACACGCTTCAATTAGCCATCGCCGCGGAGGTTGACCAACCCACGGTGAAGGCGATGGAAGCGATTCGAATGTTGGTCGGTCTTATCGTACAAGGTAACGAGCTTTCGGAAAAATACGTGATCATGGCCGGGTCGTTGATCTCCAAGACGTTTTACCGCGAAGTCTTCTTTCAAAACGGCGACTACGCGCTCGAGTTGCCGTCGTACCTAGGTTCAACTGACATCGCTAACAATCGTTCCTATTGTGGCTACAGCATCAATGGCTTGCCTCCAGTTAACGAATGCTCGGATGAATCGGTCGATTACCGCATCAAGAGCTTGGATAATTCTAAAATCTTGCGCATCACGCGGGGCAATTCTCCTAAACCGGTTTATGTTTTCCCGCCCGAAGCGCTCGGCATGCCGGCGCACGCGACCGATTACGTTTTTCACTCTTATTTTTCTGCGGAATTCGGTGACGACGCGGACATGGCGATTACTTTTGACCGGGAGATGTCTTTCGCAAACTCCCAATTAGAAATGAAATGCCGGGCAAATTCTCCCGTTATTTTTACCGTAGCAAAAGCTGAATTACAAAAATACGACTTTAGCAATCTTCGCTTTAGGGGCTGCCGTACCTCCGGCACTTCAAAACTTTTGCTTAACGGAGAATTTGTAGACCTGCCCTTGCAAGTCAAAATACAGAAATTTGAGGAAGCGTGGATGCCAAATGAGGCGAGATTGAATGTATCGGCCCGGGCCAAAATCGTTTTCGGTAAATATCCGATTCAAATCGACCCGGCCGATACGATTGGCCTGAAGCTCGGGGCGGTAGAGATTGAGTTTGAAGCGAAGACGAAGCAGGCGATCGAACTGACCGGCTCAAATTGTAAACCGGTGTTGCTCTCTTTATCCGAGCAGGCCGCCGGCCGGTGGCTGAATCTGCGGACTAAAAATATTTGTTTGATTACCGGGCCGAATTCGAAAGTCAGCATCAAGGGCGAAATCCGGGTCGATGCGGTATCCGGTCAAATCCTTAATGCGAGTGAAGGATCGATCACTTTTAAGAACCAAACGATCCGGGCCAACTCCGTACGCTTTCGGGCAAACGGGGATCTTGAATCTTTCGAACCGATCCCCACCAGCGAGGGATTCAAATACTTCGATACCGTTTTGAAGGTCTGGCTTAAGAAAGAGCGATACTTCCCTCACCTCGCTAAACTTTGCTTTAACCCCGACCTTCAAAGATTCGAAGACCGGGGCCAAGACCAGGCCTGCTTTTAATTACTTGCGGTCTTCTTTGATGAGGAATTGCCAAAAGAAGTTCGGCTTCGCTTTTTGGGGAGCTAGCGACGGCCGCATCTTTGGCTCGAGATTCTTCGTTAACAATAGCGAGAGATCGGCGAGCAGAACGTCGCTATCGCCGAAGTAAGAATGCCCGAGTAAAGTGCCGCCAATTCTTGAAGCGTCGATCGTGTCCGTCAATAGGTGGGTAAAAATACCGGGGCCGCCTTGACCAAGGCGTCGGTAGCTATGGAATTTTTGTGACGCGGTTAAAGCTTCATCTTTTTCGGAAGCGTAGATCGTGATGCGGTCGCCGACTTTAGTGATGGACGCGGCAATCTGATCAAAAACTTGCGTATCGATGTCGGGGGCCGCCAAGATGATTTGGTGGAACGGTTTAGTGTCGCCGGTGACCTGGATTTGCGAAAGCGCATTGGTTAAGGCGCGATTGCCCATGCTGTGCGCAATCAGATGAATACGCTTAGCGCCCGACTGTTGCGCAAGATCGACCAAAAACTTTTGTAGATGACGGAAAGTCCATTCGACGTTGGCTTCGGCTACGCTGTACTTCCAAATCTTGTCGCCCGCGGGCCACGAATAAAGTACCGGTGCGCCGTCAAAGTTCAGATCGTAGGTCAGTTGAGCGGTGCGTTTCAAACCGTCTTCAAAAGTGGTGTTGTAGCCGTGCACGAAAACAAAGGCTTCGCCCTCGCGCGACGTCATCACTTTACCCCTGAGCCGGCTCATGAAGTCCTTCGCGTCTTCCTGAATTACGCTACGAACGACCACGTGCTTTTTAGGATCCTCGGAAAACTCGAGACGAAAAATCGACGCGCCTTCGATGTTCCCTTTTTGATGAGTCTTGGGAATGCTGACTTCAGCGACGCCGAATCTGAGACTTCCGTCGTCGTTACGGGCATCGGTGTAATTCATCGATCCCTTCGCTCCGGCTTCGGGGCTACGGTCGGTGGCGTAGAAAACTTTTACGGGCGTAAAGCGTGATGAATTCTTATCGACCGATGACGACCGTGCCGATGATGAAGCCACCAACGACGGTGGTTCAACCGGTTTCGTTAAGCCGCGGTTGAAGATGGCCGTGAACTCTTTGTCGGCGGAAAATATAAACTCGGAATCGACTTGGAGCGAATTGCGCAAAGTGGCTCGTCCCGTGTTTTCGTTCAGCAGGCGATCGAGACCGCCGTCGTAACACGATTGATCAACTTGATAAGGGCTCTTACCGTTCGGCAAAGAATTCAGGAATGAATCCCGCCGCCAATCGTAACCCGTAATTTGACAGACCGAGCGGCCGTCGGCCCGCCGATCCATTACGCAATACAGCTCAGAGCTTGAGGGTTGCGCCGGCCGGGTTTTCGCTTTAGCAAAAGCCAGAATGCAAGGCGAGCTATCGCTTAACTTCGTCAGCAGTGCCACGCGCTCCATATTCGCCTTAAATTCCGGCGATTGAGCGTGAAGGGTTAACGAGCTAGTAAATAAGAATAGGATTAGTTTACGCATGTCAGATCTCCTCAAGGAGTGGCAAATTAGCCGTACCGGTATCAGCTTGCAATCGCCGAAATCATTTAGTTTTTACGGATGAAAATTTGATATGGCCGCCGGGCTTCGTGAAGCTACAGGAGACTCTTGCAAGGCAAGCTGATTTTAAGATCCATGACGGCTTCTTCGATTCTGAAGATTGCGCTCTTCAAGCGATGCCGGATCCTGTGGTTACTGTGCGATTCCGCCGCCGAGGTGAGGGCCGGAATGGCCGATTCGGCAAGCACGCCGATCGCGCTCAGGGTCTCGGCAACTTTATCGCGAACTTGGACTTCCGGATCATTGATCGCTTTGGTCAGCAAAGGGACGAGGCCCCCCACCGCGGGCCCGATATCTGAGATGCCCCGCATGACCGCCAATCTCACCCCGACGTCTTCGTCCTCTATGAAACGTTCTACGATCGGCATGGCCAAGCGCACGGCCCGCTCCTGATCCGAGGACCTCCGTAGCACTTCCGTTAGAATCAGCGCGATATTGTACCTGAGTACGGCGTCGGGGTTTGCGGCGACGTGATCTTGACTCAAAGCTTTTATAAAAAGATCGCCGGCTTCAACCGGCACCGGCTGCGGATCAGAAATGAGATAATTTTTTACGCGGACATTTTGGTTGAATTCGCCGAGTTTTGAAACGACGACCGACAAAACAATTTCGCCTTCAAACGATTCCCTAGCGATGAGCTCTTGGGGGAGGACAATCTCGGGATCGCCGCCGTTCGTTGCGAAAACCGGCTTGGGCGACAAAAGTAAACTCAGCATGAAAACTAATGTAACGAAAAAAGGCAAGAACGGTTCCCGGTGAAGTAGGCCTTCACTTACCGCGCGTGCCCTCAACTGAGAAGGCACGAGATAAAACTTTCAGAATAATTGAGCCGCGAATGCGATTAGGCCCGCGAACGAAAGCGGCGTCGGTCACGCCGATACCTCTCCATGTCCATGCGGCAGTATGCGTCGGGAATTATCGGCAGCTATAGATCCGGCCGGCGCGGCTGACGCAAGTCCCGTGGGTCGCCTTGATTTGCGTTCCGGCTTCATTCACTTCTCTAAGACGATGATCAAAGCTCATCGCATTCTTAAGGTGAACAGACATAACCATGTTGTAGTCGCGTCGGTGGTCGCTCGTGACGTGAATACGGCCGTCGTAGCAAAATCCGTTTCGATCAAATTTCAAAGGCGTGGTCGAAGGCGCGCTCTGGTAAGCGTAAGCTGCAAACTCGGCGAGGCCGCGGGCTTTCACGGGTTGGCGTAATAAAACCCTTTCGAGTTGCTCACCCGTGACGCTGGTCGATTCAACGAGATCGCGTCCGTTCTGTTGATCTCGCCCGTAGAAAAGAGTGAGTTCACCGGCGACGCGGCCGTCTTTAAAATGAAGTTTGGCCGTACACGCGCGCTCATCGAAGGGTCCTAGATCCGAACCTAATTCGGCGGCGTTCGAAGCCGAGTTTAAGATGAGCAGAGTGACAATCAGTGCGGAGGATCGCATCGCGGACATCGAGAACAGCATAAATTTCTCCCGTTGAGTTTGACCTCTTATAGGTGGCCCGTCGAAGAAACACAACGCCGGAGACCTGCTAACTAAGCAACCGTTGAACGCACAACGGCACCGCGCGAAATATTGTTTCAAAATGAGACACGAGCGATCACCACCCGGAACGTAATCACGGCTATTCGCGGCCGACGGGCATGGGGCGTGCACTGAATTATGAGATGATGAGACTCGCCCTTGTAATAATCCTGACGATCTTAACGTCGCAATCCCTACCTGCGGAGGTTTTGCGTTCTTCCGGCGAAAAAGTCTACGCTAGTGAAACGGACGCGCGTATCTTGGTCACGGGCGGTACGGCCTATCCACTCGATGTTATCTATAAAAATATGGGCTTAGATTCTGAGTCCGTCCTTCAGCTCAAAGGCAAACGTGTCGTTAGCGTCGGCGAAGGCTACAGTGATCTTCTTCCGGATCTGTTAAGCAAAGACGTCGCCGCCTTCGGCATGGACCTTTGGTATGACCAAAAGGAATTTCCGAACAACGAGACCGGTAAACGCATGAAAACCTACGTCGAAAAATATTCGGCACAACTCATCACCGCGTCTTGCGCAAACGTACCGACGAAACTTTACGGCACGATGGATTTGGTGCTGATGCACCAGCTACTTAATAATTTATCCGAAGACGACCGGCAGAGATGCGCACAGGAATCCGTGGCGATGGTCCGCCCCGGTGGCCGGGCGGTATTTGCCTGCCTGGCATCGTCGACGGCCGAACGGATTAGCGAGAATTTAAAAATCAAGCACCCCTTCGATATAGTCACCACGTACATCGTGGCAATGGACTACGAAGTCAAAAACCCTGAACCGTACGTACTCGCGACGCGAGTGTCGATGCCGGATTGCCACGGGATTGTCGTCAAAAGAAACGTAAGCCAGAAACCTAGGCGCCCGCTCGATCATCCCGCGGACGCACCGGAAACGACTCGCTAACAATCACCAGCGGCGGTCATCTTTGATCAACCGAGGTCCGGGTGTCTTCAGGTTTTTTACCGCGGCCTTTTTCATCGGGGCGGCCGGAGCGAAATCTTTCACGCAAAGCTTGAGAAGATCGACCGCATTGAACGGAGCTTGCACCTTGATGTCGTTGTCGAAGTAAACGTAGACATCGCGCCGCTTTTTCCAAGCGTTGATTTTCTTAGCCCAAACTTTCAACGCTTGGGTGGAGTATCCGCTCGCGTAGATTTCCTTAGCCCCGTGCAGACGAAGGTAGACAAAATCGGCCGTGGGCTTATCGAAAAACGGGAACTTACCCGCAGAATCGGCGGTGACCAAGGCCACGTTATAGCGCCGCAAAAGTTTTTGAAACGCTGCGTTTTCGAAGCTCTGGTGCCTGACTTCGACCGCGTGTCTGATTTTGAAATTCTTCGATCCGCGCGGCGGAAAATAGCTGCGCCCTTTTACTTTGGCGCCGTGCCGCCGCCCTAGTTTCGCCGCCGATTTAAAATCATGCGGCAACTGCTTCAAGAAAGCTTCGAAGAGTTCTTCGTTGTACGGCATATTCGGCGGAAATTGCCAGAGCACCGGTCCCATTTTTGACCCCAGCGCGAGGAGGCCGGACGCGAAGAAATTTGCCAACGGCTCGCCGACGTCCCGGAGTTTCTTAATGTGCGTGATAAAACGATTCGCTTTCACCGCGAAGACGAAATCATCCGGCACTTCTTCGAACCAGCGAACGAACGAAGGCGGCTTCTGCAATGAATAGAAAAGCCCGTTGACCTCGATGCTGTTGACCTGGCGGCTCGCGAAACCAAGCTCTTTTTTGTGGCTGAGCTTCGGCGGATAAAACGTCTTGCGCCAGGGCTCGTAGGTCCAACCGGATATCCCGATGCGTACGGAGTGTGACATAGTCTGAATTTAAATGACTTCACCTCAGATTTACAGCCGACCTAGACCCTCCGCGCTGGTCGAGATCAGTAAAATTTAAGCGAATTAGGCTTACTTTACGCGTGGAAAAAGCCGCTAAGTACTTGATGAGCCTTTGGTCTTCAGAGAAATTAAAACGAAAAATGACACGCTTCGCGAACGGAGGCTGGATCTTCTTTGCGGGAGTGATCAGCGCCTTCGCCACGGGCTTTGGATTCGTGCGCCTCTCCGACCATGTTTTCGATCTTTCCGTCGCGCAAGGTCCGGGCGATTTGCTCAACATGGGTTTACCGGTCGCCGCTTTGCTAGGTTCTGCCGGCTTGGGCGGGCTATTCTTCTGCTTTTATTCTCTGATCAAGATCCGTAACGAAAATTACCGCGTACGTCCCTTAATCGTAAGCGTCGTTTTAATTCTTGGGTTTTTATCATTCTGGCATTTACTGCTCGTTCAAGAATTTGAACACGCGCAGCAGCTCGTTGAAGTTCGTGCGCAAACCGCAAAAGACCACATCACCGAACGTCTGACCCAAACTTCGTTGGCGCTGAAACGATTCGCGACCCGGCTTGAATATTTGGGCGTCACCGACAAGAAGTACGTACGCCTGGACGCGCAATCTTACTTGCAACAAATGCCTATGCTCCGGCGGATCGGCCTGGTCGGCGCCGACTTCAAAGTCTATTGGTCTTATCCCGATGAGGCCGCCGCCCAGGTGTCTCACTTCGATCAATCGACCGAACCGGCTCGGCTTAAGGCTCTTCGCGCGGCGAAGTTTTCCCACGAACCATCCTTAAGTCACGTGCTTACGCTGAAATCCGGTGGCGCGGGATTCTTATTACCCGTTCCCCTTTTTCGTCAGCTGCAGTTTGCCGGTTTTCTTTACGCGACCGTCGATGCAAAAGCTTTGTTTTTAAATCTTCCGGAACTAGGCGATTTTCACGTCACGGTGATCGAATCGCAAGTGCAGGTCAATGAAACCAAGAACGAAGACTCGCACCAGGCGCACACAAGTCTAGGTACCTCCGTCGCGTTAAGCTTCGGCTTAGCGAACTTTGAACTTAAGGTGACCCCGACCGACGCATTTCTGAGCCAGCACCGCTCCGTTACGCCTTCGCTTATTTTATTCGGCGGCGGTCTCATCTCGATCCTTCTCGGACTTTTTTTACAGTCGCTTGCCTACGCCAGGAACCGTGACCGGATCCACGCCGAAACCGAGCAGCTCTTCTTAGACCGGCTTAACATCGCTCTTCGCTCGGCGCAGATCGGCGTATGGAGTTTAGATTTAAAAACCCAACGTATGTGGCGCAGTCAAAACCACGACGAGACATTCGGCTACGCCCATCCGCTCGCGGCCTGGGATACGAATGCATTCTTCGCGCGCGTGCATCCGCTCGATCTGCAGAGAGTGCAGGAAAGCCTTAAAGCCGCTGCGGTCAACGGTACGGACGCGAGCACAGAGTTTCGCATCACTCTCCCCGCCGGTGACCAAATTCGTTGGTTAAAAGTGGCGGCCCGGGTTCACCGCGACTCTCGGGGAGAACCACGCGAACTCATCGGCATCATCCGGGACATCACCGACGAACGCGCGGAACAACAAGAGCGTATCGATACCCACGAACGGCTCTTACGAGTCAAACAAGCAACGGGTGAAGGCATTTGGGAGCGCGACTTCAAGAGCAAACGTCTGCAAATGGTCGATGCGGAAAGCAAATTGATTCTCGGATTCCCGGCTGAAGCGAATCCCACTTACGAAGAGATCACGGCGCTCGTGTACGGCGGAGACATGACCGAGGTCAACGCCGCCGTCCAGCGACACATCATCGAAAAAACACCGAGCTTCGAAATCGACTTTCGAATCACTAAATATAACCAGGGCGGAGAAATTCGCTGGATCCGCGTGAAAGGCCAAGTACTTTTGGTCGACGGCCAGCCCGACCGGCTTGTCGCCACCCTAAGCGACATCACCGGTGCCGTTGCCGATCGTAAGAAACTTGAAGAAGCTCTCCGTAAGGCTGAAGAAGGCACTTCCACCAAATCGGCATTTCTGGCGAGCATGAGTCACGAGATTCGCACGCCGATGAACGCGGTCCTCGGTATGACCGAATTGATTCTGGACGGCGAACTTTCAACCGACCAACGCAAGTACGCGCACATCCTGCAGCAATCCGGTAGCACCCTACTCGCCTTAATCAACGACATCTTGGATTTTTCAAAAATTGAAGCCGGCAAAGTGGATTTAGATTCTGTGCCCTTCTCGCTCAAATCGCTCGTCGAAACGCAAGCCGACATATTGATCGTCAAAGCGGCCGAGAAAAACATCTCGTTGCAAACGTACATCAACCCTCATTTACCGGCGTTGGTTAGCGGAGACTCGGCCCGGGTGGGTCAGGTGCTGCTGAATTTGATGGGCAATGCCGTTAAGTTCACCGGAATCGGGGGCGTCACGGTTCGCGTCACGGAAGCGGGGGAGTCGTCGCCCGCTCAACCTCGCGTACGCTTCGAAGTGCAGGATTCCGGAATCGGATTAAGTGCCGCCGGGCAAGCCCGCCTCTTCCAACCGTTTAGCCAAGCCGAGGCAAGCACCGCCCGAAAATTCGGCGGCACGGGATTAGGTCTTTCGATCTCGAAGCACCTGGTCGAAGCCATGGGCGGCCAGATCGGCGTCGAAAGCGTCGAGGGCAAAGGCTCAATCTTCTGGTTCGAACTTCCCTTCACAATGCTTCAAGCCTCCGAACTCAATTCGCCGAATCACGAAGTCCACAAACTGGCGCTAACAAAAATTCTCGCGATCGACGCCGATCCATTCTCCCTCGACGTCGTTCATCGCTACGCACTTGATTGGAATATGCGAGTGGAACGCAGTTCGCAATTCGATCATGGCCTGACGATCATCAAAACCGCGATCGCCAACGGCGAACCGTTCAGCGTCGTCGTCCTCGGGCAAGATCCGCAATCGAAAAAAGCGTTGTCCCTCGCCGCCGAGATCCAAAATACTTTGCAACTTGCGGCACCTAAAATGATTCTGATTTCAGAATTCGGGCGTAGTCTCGATGCCGCCGATAAAAATCGGAATCGTTTTCAGACCATCTTGCACCGGCCCATCAAACAGCAAGAGCTTTTCGACGCATTAACCACCAAAGTGAACGCTTCGCCGGCAGCGAAAGCTCCTGCGCTACCCCTTCGCCCCGCCGGCACCGATGCCCCGATGATCTTGGTCGCCGACGATGTTCACGCGAATCAAATCCTCGCGCTGAAATTTTTAGAGACTCTCGGCTACCGGGCCGAAGCCGCGGGCAACGGCAACGAAGTCTTAAGAAAAATGAGTGAAGGAGTTTTTGATCTGATCCTCATGGATTGCCAAATGCCCGAACTCGACGGGTTCGAAACGACCGCCGTGATCCGACAGAGCGAAGAAGGCGGCGCCCGCCATATCCCCATCGTCGCACTGACCGCAAACGCCATGTCGGGCGACGCAAAAAAATGCATCGCCGCCGGCATGGATGATTACCTCTCCAAACCGGTGAATAAAGAAGCGCTCAATCAGATGCTGCAAAAATGGCTTAAAGAAAAAGCCGTCAAGAAATCCGCCTAATCTTGGCCACCGGCTTGCAATTTACTCCGTTATAACCGGAGTAAACGTTTAAATGCTTAAATTCGTCCTTATGGCCATTCTGTATATGCCGTTGGCGCAAGCCGCCGATTTTGGGCAATTCTCGGCCGAAAAGGAGTTTCCAAACTACTATCGGGGCCAGAACCTTGAACCGGCGATGACCAGCTTACTTAGCCGAATTCAGCTCACCGTCGATTCGGGTGGCGGCAAATTAGAATCGATCGCGTACTTTCCTTACATTCAGAAACGAGCGCAAGAGATATGCCCCGGCGTAAGAGTTTACGCAAGCGGCGGCGTGGTCCGGTCCCTCGTTGGTTATTTGTACGAACAAGTTTTCAATGCGGTGAAAGCAGGGCAAAGTCCTGAGCGTTGGCTCAAGAGTTTTGCCGCCGGCACCAAGCCAATTCCCGCCGTCGAGGTTCGCGGCGTCGGCAGCGATCTCGATATTTTAGTCGATGGAGAATGCGCGGACGTGGCCCGCGTTCTACAAGTTATTCAAGACATCACTAACTCGGCCGAAAAGGCCGTAAGCCCCGCCCGCGGTCATTCACAAACCAAATCTTTCTTCACCTTCGCCGACGCCAAGAATTACACAGAACAAATCGAACGCTCGACCGCGCAAGGCGGCAGTGAAGTTGACTTCCTCGCGTTCGATACCGAACGTGGAAGATTCGTGGAGCCACCGGGGCACTCCGGTATCGTGCACCGGCTCACCGAAGGTGTTTACCGTTATCTCGCGCCCGCGTCTAAAAATGTTATCGAAGATCCCGATAAACAGACCGTGCGCGGTCTTAGACCTCTGCTTGAACTGCCCTTCCTAAAACTAGAAGACGATCGTCAATTCCGTTCTGAACTAACTACTCTGGCGAAGAAAATGAAATCCGGCCAGCGCTTATCATTCAAAGCGTACGAACAGTTTCATAAAATGGTGCGCAACTCACGGCGAAGCGGAGCGAACAATCGCTTCTACCGGGCGAGCCGCGGCTCGATCGACGAGATCGTTGCGAGCATGATCGGATATCTAAATGATGATAAAAGCCGGCCTTTACTGCCTGAGTTCGCCGATCGGTTCGATCTAGGGCGCGCCACCGACAAAACTTTGCCCACGCGCTTTTTTCTACCGATGCAAACCTTCACGGCAAAATACACGGCCGGCGGAGTGCTCTACCACGGGACGGCCAATCCCGAGAACGGTTTTGCAATCTTGCGCCAAGGACTTTTGATCAGCGATCGAAAACAAGGCTACGCCGTTTACGGGCGCGGTGTTTACACATCAAAGGATGAAGCCGTCGCGCGCGAGTACGCGGGCCGCGAGGGCTTATTGTTCTCGTTGCGCGTACAACAAGATCCAAAGCTAAAAGTGTTAGATTGGCCGGCCGTCGAAAACTCCTCGGAGATCGCACGAATTCGTAAAGAAGCCGAACAGCTTGGCCGCGATCTATTCGAACTCCTCGCCCGCGATTACGGCGTGGACATCATCGTCAATGAGCACGTCCTCATTCAGAACTTGAATGCGGTCGAATTGCCGAAGCCCCGCCTGGGCGAAATCGCGAAGACGTGGTACTACCGTGCGCGCGATCTCAACGCCTCCGCGATTGATCGCTACGCCGGCGGCGAAGAATACCGTCGTTTGAAAGCGCTGGCGGTCATCTCCGGCGAAACGGATCTGCCCTCGTTAAACCACGAAGAACTTTTACGTGAAGCGCGGGAGCAAATGTTGCACGACCTTCGCGTTACGGGTGACTTGCGTGTTGACCCGGCCAACTTGACCGTCGCCTTTCAAATTGCGGCCCACCCTTCGGTACGCGCCCAGATCACCCGCTTCGTACCGCGAAGCGCGGTCGGCGGCAACTTCGCGTGGGAACTTCTAAGACAGCCCGACGTGCTCGCGAACACCCCGGTCGCGGAACTCAGCGCCGCCATGGGGCACGCGTTGACCGCGCTACCGGAAGATGACCAGCGTTCGGCCGTCTATCGCCTCGCGGATTCCGGGTTGGAATCCGTACGCAAGAATTGGTTGAAGTACCCGGGCCTCGCCGATTTTATTTTGAAAACGGGAATGGCTCAGGCGTTAAATTTCTTGGATAATTCCTATACCCCTGAATACGCGGCCTTCATAAAAAAATTAGCCGTTCGCATGGAGACCGCCGATTTCGATCCACGTACCGAGATGGAAGTCTGGAAAATTTTGAGTTTCGCGTTTTTACACAACCCGGGATTACGGGAAGATGCGGACCATCTTGCACGACATCTCCGCTTGCAATTTACAAAGGGTCGCACCGATACGCTTTATGATCTCATCAAAGTCGGAATTAAAGAGCCGGGTATACTTCGTCATCCCGCTTTTCGCAGCGGGATAGAGAATCTCCTCACATCCGAACGCTGGCTCGGACTTTCCATGAACGAAACCCGCAATTACTTCCGTGATCTTTTCGTAAAGGCCGAAGCCGCGGGGATTACCGAAGCCCGTTACTGGGCCGAGGCGGCGCATAGCCGCAACAAACGCGCGTCCTTCAAGCGCCGGGTCTTGATCACAACGGCACCCGGCCGTGCGTTCGTGGACTGCAAACATTTACTTTCTTTTAAAAAATCGCAATAGCGATCTCCTTATTTCACGCGGCCGCCTGAGTGTTTGACAGACCACGTCGCAAAAGAATAATCCCGGTCATGCACACTTTTAAATTTTGCGGCTTGCCGGCCTTGATCCTTGCTTTGTTCTGTAGCGGCGCGAGCGCTTCCTCACTCGTGACTTGGGATGACTGCTGGACCGTCGGCAAAGACGCCGGCGTTGCCGAAGTGATTCGCCTCGTACGCGAAGTGGCCGTGCGCGACGAATGCGCCAACGCGATCGTGCGTGGGTTCCAATTCAACGACATGGCGACCGGCGAAATGCGCACCGTTCTCAGATTGCTCAAAGAGCGATCCTCTCCGCAAAGCTACTTTGGTCAAATGCGCGAGATGATCCGCGAAAGCATTCGGTTTCAGGGTTTGATCCTCATGGTCGTAACGACCGAGGTCTCACGTTTGCTCGCGATCAAACCTGATTTCGACGACGTTTTCACGAGGCAACCTTTGTTGATGTTTCCTACGTTTATCTCTACGACCGATGATCCAGCCGTTAATGAATTACTCGAACGAATGATTCGCGATCTACCGGCGGAGCACGCAATCACGGTTTACAATGCGCTCGTTCGCGACAGCCGTCTTGGCGCAAGGCTTCAAACCGAAATTCTGATCGCGCAATACGGGAGCCGCTCGGAAATCATTTATCGGTTCCTGAACGAAGTGCGGTCCTATGCCGAGATGGAAGTCCTGACCCTCGGCTTCCACCGCGGCTGGGCGCCGCAAACGGACGAACTTATTTCTTCTATCCAAAGCGTACTTAAATCTAACGTCCAGGAGTGGCGTTCACAGGCCTTAGAATATCTCGTTCAGTTCGCCCGCTACGCCGGTACCGAGGCCGGCGAAGACAGAAACGTTTCGCAGATTTTATCGTCGCTTAAACTTCGTCGCTCATTGATGGAAGCGCGTGAAAATGCGACCGGTGATTTGGCCGCAAAAATCGGAAGGGTGCTTTCCCTCTTCGATGACTTCGTCGGTAACCGTGCCGGATACGCCGCGCGGTTGAAGTTCGAGCGCGAGGGTTGCCTGGGCGACCTATCGATCGTGGTTGGCCGCCCGAAAGATTAAATCAGACATCTAATATTTAGATGGTGCTGATCGAATCATTCTAATTTTCAGAACTTTGGTCGTGTGACATTTTGTTTTCGAGTTCTTAACCCGAAACGCAAAGGAACATGTCATGAACAAAGTCATTCAAGCTACGCTCACCGGATTGTTACTGCTCGCCGCCTCGGCCAACGCTTCGCCCGAAAGAGATATCCAGCAAATCCGCCCGTTGCTCCCCGCCGGTACCGACGTGGCGCAAATCCAAGCCTCGATCTTTCGCGGTTCGAGCGAAGCCGTCGCGATCAACGATGCGAAAGACAATTACGTCATTCGCGACATCAACGGTGACGGCAAAGAAGACATTTTAGTCATTTCGGAAGAACAGCCCCGCTTCGAGAATTCCGAAACCAATCAACCTTGCACGTCGTCCAACGATGTCTACTGCAACATCGTCTACGGGAAACGCGCGCTGCACCTTTTCTACGGGCAAGCCGACGGTTCGATGAAATTGGTTTTCACCAATAACAAGATGGTTCTCGGCGGCGATGACGGCGGAGTCTGGGGCGACCCTTTAGAAGGCTTGACGGTCACGAACCGCGGCACGATCCAACTTGCGGTCTACGGCGGATCGGCGTGGCGCTGGAGCTACAGCGACACGTTACAGTTCCGGGATGGACACTTGGTTGTGATCGGCCTCGACTCTTACTATGGATGGAATGGCGATTTACGCTCCGACACCAAATCGATCAATTACATCACGGGCCGCGTGGTTGAAACTCACCAGAAGAACGGCGACGCACCCGTAAAAACAAAGATTTATCGCATCGCTGTTCAACCGCTGGTCAAAGTCGCCGACTACACCGGCGCGATGACGGAGTGAAAGTCAAAGCCCGGCTTGAGCGAGGCCGGGCCTTTTCCTTCTCCGAACCGCGTTTGAATTGTTCAACATTCTTGTATACCGTTGACGAATGACGACTTCCGCCCCGCCGACCGCCGCCCGTGCCGGTTTTATTTTTATCACCCTAGTCATCGAAGCGATGGGCTTCGGGATTATCATGCCGGTCTTACCCGACGTGATTCGTAAGTTTGTCTCAGGCGAAGCGGATGTCGCTTCGATGTTCGGATACTTCGCCGCCGTCTACGCACTCCTGCAGTTTTTGTTCGCGCCCGTGCTCGGCCGTCTCTCCGATAAATACGGCCGGCGCCCGGTGCTGCTGCTTTCGTTGTTCGGCGCCGGCGTGGACTACGCGTTCATGGCTTTCGCGCCGACGTTAGGTTTACTTTTCATAGGCCGGTTGATCTCCGGGGTAAGCGGCGCAAGTTACACCGTCGTTACCGCCTACATCGCGGACATCAGCGATGATACGAACCGCGCGAAAAACTTCGGTTTGATCGGCGCCGGCTTCGGCTTAGGTTTTATCATGGGTCCTGCGCTTGGCGGCTTGGTGGCGGGCCATGGCTTGGTCTACCCGTTTCTGCTCGCGGCCGGTCTCAACATCCTGAACTTCTTGTTCGGCTTGATCGTGCTGCCCGAGTCTTTGCCGAAGCATTTACGGCGGAACTTCGCACTAAAAGATCTCAACCCGTTCCACGCTTTAAAAGTTCTAACGTCCATGCCCACAATTTCGCTGTTGGTGGTAGCGCACGTGTTCATTCAATTGGCGGGACAAACGCATCCCTCGATGTGGGCCATCTATACGGAATCACGTTTTGGCTGGACCACGGCGGAGGTCGGCATCTCGCTGACGGTGGTCGGCTTACTGACCGCGCTCGCGCAAGGCGTGTTCACGGGACCGCTGGTGAAATACTTCGGCGAAAAACGCTTAGGCCTTTGGGGCTCGCTCGGCGAATCGCTGGGTTACATGGGCTACGGCTTAGCTTCAACCGGCCTCGGCGTTTACGCGGTCCTCGCCGTAAGCTCAATCTTCTGGGCCTCCCACCCGGCGATCCAATCCTTGATCGCTCGCGGGATTCCCGCCGACCGCCAAGGCGAATTGCAAGGCGCGCTGATGAGCCTGACCAGCCTGACCGCAGTGGTGAATCCGATCGTAATGACGCATATTTTCGCGCGAACTTCCGTGCTCGGTGGCCCGGTCTACCTGCCCGGCGCGGTCTATTTTATCTCGGGCGGCTTAGGCCTAATCGCCTTCGCGGCCATCTGGAAGTGGGAATCGTCGTCCTACGGCAGCCCGGCAGAATCATGATCAAAACAATTAGAGCTATCGCGTTCGCAATTTTCTGCTTGCATCAGTTTGCGTGCGCAACGGCAAATGCGGGCGAGAAGCTTGATGAGATCTGGGCAAATATCAAGAGCCCAATCCAAACCGATGGAAAATACGCTTTGATGATCGGCGGCGGATTAACCCTAGCCTTGCTGATTCTGGAAGACCAAGTTGTTGATCCTGCGCAAGACGAAACGGTCGAGGATAAACCGCTTGGGAAAAGTTCTTTATTGGGTGATCAATTAGGTCAGATATATCCCAACGCCGCTTACATTACCGGGATGCTTGCCTATGGGTATGTGGCGAATGAGCCGCGCGCGTTCAAGGATGCATCTTTGATGTTTCAGGCTACTCTTTATAGCTCCGTCGTAACAACGGCTTTGAAATATACCATTCGAGAACCGCGACCAAACAACGGCGATCGTAAAAATTCTTTTCCGTCGGGCCACGCGACTACCATCTTCGCGTTCGCGAGCTACATCGGCTGCCGGCATTCCCTTCCTTACGGTATCGCCGCATATTCGGCCGCGGCTTTTGTTGCGTATAGCCGGATGAATGATAATGCACACTACATCCATGATCTCAGCGGGGGTGCTGCGATCGGCTCAGCTTATGGAATAGGTATTTGTATGGCCGAGAAAGAACGTACTGCGAGCCAAAAATCTGCTGAGACGGTAGGGTATCTCGCCCCAATGGATGATGGCTTCCTTGCGGGTTTAAACCACTTCTATTGATTAATCGCCAGAAAAGGCACTGACTCGAAGATCGTTCTTAGTCTCGCGTGAAATTATTCGACTTTGCTCTCGAGCGTAAGCAATCGTGATTTTAAAGTGATCAATTCAAGCTCTTGCGTTGCGACAACTTTTTTTAGTTTCGAAACCTCAATCGCTTCGAAGGTAAGGTTACTCGGCGAAGCGACTAGCATCGGCGCGTACATCGAACGATTACCTTTCTCGATCTGATCTATTCGATCGTTAAGTGCTTTAATCGCTTCTACCAGGGGCCCGACCAAGTGATCGTAGGCGACCGTTCGAATGCCGGTTAGGGAATCTTTGTAAACAACTTCCGGATAAATCTGCTCTAAAGCTTGTGCAATTAGTCCGACTTGCCGTTGTGGAGGATATTTCAATCTATCTTTAAAATCGTACTCTACACCTTGGAGACTTAAAACTTTCTCCAAGCTATTCCTTAATGGTTTTATATTCTCTTTAAGAGATTCATCGGAAACTGCGGTGCAGCCAGCGCTTGTGCAAACGGAAGTCGCACCGAACCGTAAAGCATTCGTCGACGCTATACTAATGTCCCCGTTTACTTGTAGCTTGTACGTGGGCGCGGAATTCCCGACTCCGACATTTCCGTTGCCGTCGATACGGAGTCTTTCACTGTAGGAAGTTGCGCCCGTCGATTGCCCAAAGACAATCGCGGGCGAAAAACCAGTGGGCTTAGTGACTGTACCCCAGTAGCCAAACTGTAGGACGCTGGAACTGTTTTGGACAATGGATAGATCCATCACGATGGCATCATCTAATGCGATGTTATTTACTTTAATAGTTAGGGCCGGTTGGTTTGGTTCAGTGTAGATATCGTACGGTACGTTCAAGGTTGAACTGAACGGTAAATAGGGGGTCGAATTATTTCCCGTAACGACCGCGGCGCCGTCGACCACGCTAAAAGAGCCGTAAACCTCTACCCGAGGCCCGGCGCCCGCATCGCCCACCGACATCATATCTAAGCCGTTCGTGGCAAAATTGACTACCCCGTCCCCGCCCGAATATAGACCGGTATCCGTGTCGGAAGTGAAAACTAAGCCATTCGCATCGGCCAGGCGCAAAGCGCCTGTCATCGGTACGGTGCCGTTCGCAAGAAAATCGCCCCCGCCCGCGCCCATCGAAATCCAAGTTGTGCCGTTGTGGTATTTCAAGACGTTGCCCGTACTACTATCAATAAACAAATCACCGGCCGCGGGTGATGAGGGTGCAGTCGCCGCGTTGATTCGAATAGGCCCCCCGACGTGTAACAGACGGAGCGGTGTTGTCGTGCCAATCCCGACATTACCCGAGGACTGCACCCGAATCCGTTCGAAACCTGCCGTCGTTACGCTCGCCGAATTGGCCGCGGGACTGAAAATACCGGTGTTCGTGCTACCCAGAAAAGTGAACGAGGGTAAAGCGGCACTCGCGCCGGCGGGGGCCGTAAGCGGCCAACCTACGGCCGCGGAAGACCAATTCAACGCGCCCGATCCGTTCGTAGCTAAACACTGATTTGCTGATCCATCCGCGGACGGAAGCGTCCACATCACGTTCGTGCTAATTGCCGCAGGCGCTTGCCATCCAACATATTCCGACCCACCGCCCGTCTCGAGCAACCGGACTTGGGCGCTCGCTTGGCTACCTAGCTGGCAGAGAACAAAAAATAGGACGGATGAAAGACTAAATAAAATCAAACTAACCTCCCGCAACATGGTTCAGCTCAGAATTCTTCAAACGAATGGTGATTAAGACATATTGAGTATTCACTTTAGTTTGCCGAAAATCTCGGCATAAGCAATAGAGTTGAATTTTAACTCTATCAAATCGCTTATCGAAGATCGCTTCCTGATTTAAAGCTCTTCGAGAGGTTCTGATGGAGAAGTTCACTATTTCTTGAACGACAGAAGCGATATTCGGATAAACAATATCACATCTGCGGTCAGGTCGGCGTCGTCCCTTTGATCTCGCGTTAGAAATCATTCCTGATTTTAGAGAGAAGCTGCGAACACTTCTGTAGGATTGAGCCGCGCGGAGGCGACTGAAGGAAATATTCGGCGCCCGACCATTCCCAACGATTTAACATATTCTTTTCGAGATTCGCGAGCACGGCGTGGCGCTGGGACGAGGTCCATACGACCGATCCGCGAATTTCTTCTTTTAAAGCATAAACCAAAAACCGGCCCGCGCGTGAATTCAATTCGAAAAATTGCGTCAGCAACAATCCGTAATTGTGCAGAGCCATCTCACCTTCGAAACTTTCCACTGAAACGTCGTTCTTAAATGTTCTCCAGCCCGCAGTATCCAACCAACGGACATCATCGCCCGAAAAAATGAAATCTAGATCTTCGTCGATGGCAATTTTTCTTTCGATTGCCATGCGAAGAAGTTTCGCGATTTTTAGCAGCTGAGTATCGTTCGGGAAGCGGGCGTTTAAAAATCGGGCGAGCGCCGGTTTGCTGGCGAAACCTTTGTAAGTGAACGTCTGCTCGTCGCCGGGGAATAACTCTTCAATCTCAACGAAGTAACCGTTGACCCCGCCGCTAGAGACTCGCCCCGCCCGGTATAGCTCGGGTCCGCCGATGTGCGAAGATAAGAGTATCCCAAAGACTTCTTTTTTAAAGTACTCGTCACCCAAAAATGCTTTTGAACCGGGCAAGATCAACTTCACCAGACGTGGCTTTCCGTCGCGAACGTGGCGGTACATCGCCGAATGCATGCTCCCCGCCAAATGCAAATAATTGGGGATGACGAAGGGCGAATGATTGCCCGAAGTGATTTCCTCTAAGGTCACTGTCTGATCTAAACGCAGTTTTTGCGCGACCTCAAAGTTAACGGCGGTCGCGTAAGTTGCGCCCGAGAAGTCGGAGGTCCTAGCGTGAACCTGCGGTGCCATTAGGCCAATAATGGTCAGGCAGGTGACAAATTTTAGGACAGTGAACAAAGGCGGCCTCGTCGCTGAAGTATCCGAGTCAATAATTGCAGATTGCGGGCCAGGATCCGCTTCACGGTGGCCACTCGCTCGCATTCGGTACGACAGCGAGTTGCGGTTCACCTGCCCGTCTTCCACCGGTTCATCCGAAAACAAAACCTCGGCGCGCGGAAAGAACGTGAGGATTCGCGTTCGCGAGACCGGCGCGAGTGTCTTGCCGGTCGTAAAGCAGAAAGTCGCGCGTGAACCTTAATTGAGCACGGATCGTCGAGCACGGATCTTGCCTAGGTAACGGTTAGATCTATTATGGCTTGCTTAATTCCGTTCCGGTGACGATACCGTTGTCACAGAGGGTGGATTTTTCAATATGCTTTGGAGTTTCGTTTAATCATGCGTGCGCACGCCCGAAGAGGGCTTGTCCTATTTCTAGCCTTAAGCTTCGCGCTGAATCCCGTGGCCGCGTTCGCGGTCGACTGTAACGTATTTCTATTCGCCCGCCGAGGGGATAAGCCGCTCGAGTCGCTCGTGCAAGGTGAGAAAATCTACGGCGAGATCCCCGACGATTTCGAAATCGACGAGCAAACCTCGCGGGACGTGAACCTGGAAGGGGTCGCCAAGATCCTAGATCCTTACCTCAATACGGACTTGGCCCGCGCGCGCTGGCGTTACCGGCTGCACCACCCGCTGCTTAATCCCGAAGAGATCCGCCGCCAGCAAGAGATCGTAAAGTTCATCGCCGACAACCCCGAGAAATTTACCGATTTACGCGATAGTCTCAAAAAGCTCGAGGCCGACAACGACTCGTTCGTCGATTACTTCCTCAACATGAATACCGAAGCGGAGAGCCCGCTGTCGGAGAAAGCACAAGCCGGACTCACCTGGCTGCTGATGGTCGCCGCCCCGGCCTCGAAATTAGTTTTTAATCTGGCGGTTTACCTCGCGCCATTGCTCGCCGGTCAGGCGGCCGCCTTCGGTTACATGAACGCAATCCGAAACGTGATCCCGAAGCGCAAAGCGATGACGCAGTTTCGTGATCACTTCAGTGCCGCACGTCAATCTGTAACCTCGCTCACTTCGATCGAGAATGATTCGCTGAAAGATTTGAGCGCGAACCTCGACGCCGTTTATCAAGGAGAGCCGCGCAAGAAGTGGAAACAGAAGATTGTCCGCTTCAATTCTTTGCTGAACATCGACGATCGGGATCTGGTAAAACGCAGAGCCTCCGCCGCGGGTGCCGCGCCCGATGAAGGCTTGCTCGAATTGCACCAGCACTTACGCTTGCTGGAAAAATCTTGGAAGATCAAAGTGCCGGCTTTAAAGAAGCCCGTGCGCCTGCCCGACTATACGACCATGCTCGATAAGTTGTTCATCTCGAACTTCACTTTGCGCGATATCAATAATCTCATCGTCGACAAACGGCTCGAGATCGCGCGCGTTCTGTCAGGGTTGGCCGAACTCGAGGTGTTGCTGGGTCTCGCGGCTATTTATAACCAACACCGGGACAAGTTAATCTTTCCCGAAATTCTTGATCTTGAGCAGCCAACGCAAATGGTGATCAGGGGCGCCCACCACCCGGTCATCGCCACCGATAAACCGGGTGAATCCGTGCCCAACGATCTCGTCTTCGGGTACGCACCCGGCGAGCCGGAAGCCAACGCGTTTAGCGTTAGCTTCAGCCCACCCGGTGGCGGTACGACGACCGTTCAGCAAAGCGCGGTGATTCAACAGCTGCTCGCGCAGAACGGCGCGCCGATTTTCGCGCAAAGCGCGCGGCTTACGCCCGGGATCGTCATGACTTCGCTTGATCTGCGCGCGAGCCTGAACGGCAAAACCAGCTTTACGCAGGTCGAGGCGCGAAGGATTTCGATGATCTTAAGGATGTCGGATCTGCACCCGCATTCATTCGCCTACATCAACAACCCGTTTACCGAAGGCGGAGAATTCACGGGTATTTCTTTGCGCGAGGCTACGCTCCATCGCCTGATCGAGTCGAGAACCGTCGGCATTATGTCGAGTCGTAGCCGCGTGCTTCTCAAAGAGATTCAGAACATGAACGGGATAAGACTCGTCCAGGTACAGAATTTTCGCGTCATGCCCTTCGTGCCCGAAGTTCACGGTCAGGAATTAAGACCGGCATATTACTACTCAAAGCTTGAAACGGACGGCATGCCCGATGACGTGACCGAAATGGCCGCGCAGATCTACAAGCGCTTAAGCGAAGAGTATCTGCATAAGGTCGGCCCACTTTCGCCCGAAGAATAGGCGAACGAACTATCTCGGTAGAGTTTCGCGGTAATGTCTTGTTTGGTACTCAAGGTCCTCGCGAATTGCCGCCGCGTTCGGATTTTTGGCATAGGCCGCTTGCGCTTCATTCATTTTCTTCAAGTAATGTTGATTCATGAGCGCGCGCGCTTCGGCAAGTTCTTCGGGCGTCGGCGCGGTGATTTCGACGTTGGCGAGCGCTTCCTGAATGGCTTCACGATTTTGCCAAATGGAATAAAGCACGGGTCCCTGCTGAACCAATCCGAGAACCGAGCAGGCCACCGTGCCGCCCTTCACCGTTCTCCAGAACAACGTGCGCACGCGCGACTCCGCATCGCCGAACCAACGATAATTTAAATCGGTGCCGACCGCGGCGGCGATCATGCGCTCGCCACCGGGGCCGAGCATCCAACCGTCGATCGCGCGGTCGAGCGAAGGCTTTAAGAATCCCGGCAAGCGCCCGCGCGTGAGTTTACGGCGGTCGCCGAGCGGTAAGTCGCAGGTCGTTTGGTGCGACGTCTGCGTGAGCAGATCCGGCGCGAGGATAAAGAGTGTTTCGTATATTTGCGATTCACTGCGGCCCAGAATCTTGCGAGTCACCGCTTGGTAATCCGGCAACGGTGTCGTGAAGGGCGAGGCCGAAGCTTTCAAAGCTTCGAGGCGCAGCGGTTCGATGAGTTGCATGAACAAAAGGCCAAGTAAGCGCGGGGTCATGCGGCCGCGCGGCCGGGGTAAAACTAAGGTTTTGTGTTTCGTCTGGTTTTTAAAAGACGGCAATTTCGAGGCGCGGATCGAAACGTTGAATTCATGAAGGCGCGCCCAGCGGAGCTTTTTGATTCCGGCCAGTCGGGCCAGATCCGAAACGGTCGCGCTATCCGGGCCGGCAAGGCCGTCGTAAAAGAGCAAAAGATCGGAGACGCGAAGATTATCGACTTCATTTAACTTTTGAACTTCGGCGGATATTTGCGTGAATGAGGAAGACTTTGGATAAAGAGCCGGGGCTATCGCGCGCGTAAGATACGTGGCGCAGTCCTCAACTAGGCTTGGAACCACGACCGAAGTTTCAGCGGAAGAGAACGTGGGAAAAATAAAAAAGGCGCCCACGAAGAGGAGCGCCTTCCATCGAAACCGGTTGAAGGAACGCGGTTTCATGTTTTGACTACCGGCCCGCGCCCATCCCGCGGCCTTGATTGCTCGACGGGAAATGAAGGCTGAAACCTTTTACAACGCCGGCAACCGGTGCTGCGTTCGCGTTCGAACCTTTGCTAAACGATACGATCAGCGAATTGCAATTCGCCACGAGCTCTTTTGCAAAGTCGACGGGAACGTTCATGATCGAAGGATCGCCCGAGAGCGTGCCGTTACGGAGCAATTCGTCGTGCAAGAATTCGTTACGGTTGAAGCAACCACCAGCGTAAACTTTGGCCGATCCGAGAGCCGCTAAATCCGCACCACCACCGACGTAAACGCCTTCGAGGCTTTTCAAGTTTACGATCGGCTCGCGATTGATCACGTTGCTGAGCAAGAACTTGATGTGCCAACCGCTGTCCGAGAGCGAACGGTTTTGAACCGCGTTCGTGTCGGGTGCAGCTTCAATCGCAGCCGAACCGAGAGCGACGCCCGAAAGTACGGGAATCCCGCTGCTGCGGAAGAAAACACCGACTCCACCTTCGAGACCGCCGCCGGCTGAGAGCGCGAAGCCGCTACGGCCAACTTGAAGTTCGGCACCGTAGGTAATCAAAGCGCCGAGCAAGAAGTAGCGGTTACCCATCAAACCCGCGATTTGGGCGATGTCACCGGCCATCGTCGCGTACTGATCAGTCAACGAGTTCAACTGATCCGCAATCACGGCACGTTGGGCGTCCGAGATATCGCGGCGTTGAAGCGAAGCCTTCAACTGTTCACGCAGTTGTTTGTATAATTTTTGGGTGCCGGCCAAAACCATTTCGGGCGTGGCGGGAGCGAGGGCTTCTTCGTTTACGACGGGCTTATTGGTTTCTTGAGCGAGGGCCGGAACACAGGCGACGAGCGAGGCGCTAAGCAACAGCGACGCGGCTGCTTTTGCGGTAAAACTGAACAACATTGAAAATCTCCTTAGGGGGTTTTATTGGGAAACAAAAAGCGGCGCACCTTTGCGGATGCGCCGTTATATTTAAGATTAAATAATTACTTCATCTGTTCGCGAGCCGCGTTGGCCGCGGCATCGACGTCGATCATGATCTTCGTAACGGCTTCGCCGCTTTTCTTGATCGCTACTTTTTTCAGGTTAGCCCAGAAGCCGTCTTGCGGAAGGAACGCGGTCGCGGGAGCATTCTTGATATCTGCAATTTTATCGGCTTGGTTACGACGGTCGCCACCGTTGGTGAACAACGTTTCTTTACCGGTAACGTAAACGACCGGGGTACAAACCGTGTCGATCTTAAGGCCGGGAGTGATCATGCCACCTTCGGTCACTTCAACGGTGTAAACACTGTAAACTTCTTTGCCGCCGACTTTGGCGTTAACGATGTCTTTGCTCAAAACCGGGATGAAAGTCATGCCGTTATCAACAATTTGTTTGAAGCGCGGGTTTTTGGGATCCGCGTACTGAACGAAGAACGCAACGTGTGCCGAATTGTTCTGAACGGCGGCCAAAGCGGCGTCGACGTCCTTTTCATTTTTTTCCTTCAAGAGACCGAGACCTTTTTGCTCAGTGTCCATGGACTTCAAGTATTCGATCGTCGAAGCGGGACCGCTACCGACGTCCCCGGTCGACAAACGGATACGGCTGGCATGGCGGTTGACCGCGGACCAGTTGGGGATTTTTGCGGCGTTTTCTTTTTTAACTACGGCGAACAAGCATTCGTTCGCGATGTCGGAACGCAAAACTTCAAGTTTTTCGTATCCGGCGGGATCTTTCATTGAGAAGGCGGCAAGAACGTCACCTTGGACCATTCCGATGGCGGCGGGATCCTTCAATACACGCGCGATGTTCTCGGCGCTGCCCGGGCTCGTATTAATGTTCGTATTTAACAATGATTGACCGATCACTTTGCTCAATAAAGGAGCGAGGGTCAGGTAGTAGCTGCCTTTAGCGCCGCCCGTGTGAATTTGTACGGTGGCTTGGGCGAAAGCGGTGCCCGAAATCAACATTGCGGCAACGACGGCCGAGAGCTTTGCGATCTTCATTCTTTTTCCTCCGAGGGAATTATTTTTAAAAAACCGTCGGCTATTGCCTCAGGAATTTTTTGTTATGGAAAGGGATCGGGGTTAGCATTTAGCAAAAGCTATTCCACTCAGAAGTTGCGCGGCGTGAGGAGCGTACGATCCGCCGCGGCGGTTATCTTGGAACACACCTGAATTTAATACGTTAACAATTCGCGAAATTACTTTTTGCTCAAGGAATCATGGCTCCGGCCTACGGTGAAATCGGCGAGAGTTATTTTCAAAGTTGGTGGGGAATTCGAATTTATGAATGAGTTTGACGCGTCTGCTCCCATAAGCTCGATCCGAAGATTAGATCGAGTTCACCGATGCGGAAAGTTGCGCAACTAACTGCCTGACGTCGACGGGCTTGGTGAGATAAGCCGTGCAACCGCACGCGAAACACGCTTCACGTTCCTCTTTAAGCGCGTTTGCGGTCAGCGCGATGATCGGCGTGTCCATTCCGAGTGCACGTAACTTCGTAATTGCTTGGTAGCCGTTCATCACCGGCATTTGAATATCCATGAGGATCGCGTCGTAGGAATGAGTTTGCGCGGTTTGCACGCCCAGCAGACCATTGGCGGCGGAAGTGACCTTCGCACCCCGGCCGATAAGAATGCGGCTGATGAGCGTTTGGTTGTCTTCGTTATCGTCGACCAACAAAATATCCATCCCCGCGAGAGACATTGCGGGGATGGGCGACGAAGGATTACTTTTTGGCTTGGGCGGGACTTCGGAAGCGTTACCCACGATCGTAACGACGAAGGTGGTGCCACGGTCGGTAGCGCTGTTCGCAATTTCAACCGAACCGCCCATCGCTTTCGCTAGCCTGCGGGAAATATCCAAACCCAAACCCGTACCGCCGTAAAGCCGCGTGGTCGAACTATCGGCCTGCGTGAACGGCTGAAATAACTTTGCCGCTTGGTCCGGCGTAATGCCTACGCCCGAATCCTCAATCTCAAACTTTAGTAAATCCACGCCATGTTGGTTCTCAAATTTGGCGGCTACGTGCACACGACCGGCCTTCGTAAACTTAATCGCATTACCTATTATGTTGACCAAAATCTGCCGGAGCCTCGTCGAGTCGGCATTTACCATTAAGGGCATAGCCGCATCGACACCGAGGCTTAACGTCAAACCTTTCGCTTCGGCCTTAATGTGAAGCATGCCTACGATGTCTTCGAGGAACGGCCGGATTTCAAAATCTCGCCGCTCGAGTTCGAGCCGGTCCATTTCAATCTTCGACAGATCTAAAACGTCATCGACGATCTGCAAGAGCGCGCGCCCGCTTCGTAAAACCGTTTGTAGATGTTTGACCCGTTGTTTTTCATCAAGCGTTTCTTCGAGCATGAGTTCGGTGAAACCGATGATCGCGCCGAGCGGCGTACGGATCTCATGCGACATGTTCGCCAGAAAACGGGTCTTTAGTGCGCTCGCCACTTCGGCTTCGTGCGCTTTGCGCGCGTGACTCTTCTCGCGCAGGACCCTACGGGTTAAGAAGCGATCGATCACCGAGCTAGTTAGCGCTAAGATAAGTATCGTAAACGTTGCGCCCACGACGAGGTAGGTAAGCTCCGAAGTTGCCAAGAGCGATTGCCGCGGATCGATCTCGATTTCGGCGTGGTGAAATTCGGCCGCCTCCATCCCCGCGTAGTGCATGCCCGCGATGGCGATGCCCAAAAGAATGCTCGCGACGATCTGCACGCGAAACGGATGTTCGGCCGTGGGTAGCCTGCTCGCGACGATGAACGCCGAGAAAGAAGCCACCAAAGCGATGGCTAACGAAAGCGCGATCATCCACGGATTCCACTCGATGACCGCATCCATGCGCATCGAATACATCCCGACGTAATGCATACCCGCAATCGCCGCGGCCATCGCCGTCGCGCTCGCGGAAAGCGCCGGCCGCGAGACCGAACCGCGGCTCATAATGTGTAAAGCAAAACCAGAAGCCCCCACCGCGATGACGATCGACAGCAGCATGAGGTCGATGTCGTAGCCCATCTCCATCCCGGGCATTTGGAAGGCTAGCATGCCGATAAAATGCATGCTCCATATCCCGCAGCCCATCGCGAACGCCCCGGCGATAAGCCACAATAATTTAATCCGGCCCACCGCGAGCGTAAGGCTGTTGACCATATCGAGCGCCACGAACGACGAAAGAATCGCTACCGAAAACGACAAGCAGACGAGACTAATTTGGTAATTGGTATGGACGTGTTCCACGTTCAAAATCATAGCCATAAGACTACGCCCGGGTCCAATCAAGATGGGTCGAGTAAACGGCGATGCGCTTCGATTTATTGGGTCGGGGTAAGTTCCAAAAACTTAAATTGTCCACGAAAGATACCGTCAGGACTGATCGACCCCGCTACAAAATACTCTTGACCGGCCTGTATGTCGGGATCACGACTGCATGAACTCATGTCTGACCCGATTTTCATGCCGGCTCCGGCTTTGGTCCCCTTTATTGCCGTTACGACTTTCGCCGTAGTTATTCTTTCGTAGTCCTTCGTTACGGCAACGGACAAAACCTTTATCTTTGCGATGACCGCCCTCACGCTTGCGGTCGGCGGAAGATTTTTGAAGAACGTGTATGTTTCTAAGACCTGGCCGTGGCAGGCGAAAGCGTTGAAGGGAAGCAAGAGCGAAAGAATGATTAAAGATCGTTTTGTCATCAAAGTCCCTATTCCCGGCTCTTCATGAACTTCAGCCGTCCCGCTATGATTTTAGATTTTATGAAGTCGGTTTGCCCAACTAAAAGAGTATCACAGTTAAGTGTTGGGTCTTGAAAATCTATTTGCGGTGGAAGCCATAATTTTAGTTCAAGATTTAGACCTTCCAGCGGTTCCAATTGGTCGAGGACTCGGTAGTACAAGGTGTTGATCACACTGGCGAGGTCAACGAACTCCATACTTTGGTTTAAGAGCTGCGACGTGTGAAATCCGAAGTATTTCCATTCCCAACCTTGGCGGCGATAAGTGAACAGCCAAACGGCGTCGTGGCGAATGAGTCCCGGTGAGCCATGTCTCCCCGCTTGACCGCATCGCTCCACCAGTCGAAATTTTTGCGATTGAGCACTTTGGTTTCGGGACTTAGAAGTGGATCTGAATATTGAGTTTTACGCTTTTGCCAGTGCTCAAACGAAGCGGCGGCCCTTAGATCACGATAGTCCGCGATGTTCTCGGCGACGATCAGCAACGCACGGTGGATCCGGTTTAATC